>NZ_JBHWIQ010000008.1:110934-127453 GCF_042732055.1 Streptomyces sp. NPDC059816 | reverse complement strand
CCCCACCACCCATTGCTCCAAAACCACGAGTCTGGGCGCGGGGCGGGGGCGCCCTACGACGGGTGGCCGGGGGGGGCCCCCCGGCACTTCGGGCGTGGTCAAGGGGCCCGTGGGGGAGGATCAGCCCTCCGCGAGGGCCTGCTTCCACACCGGGCTGTCGAAGTAGTGGTTGTCGTACTGCTCGGAGCTGTCGCGGATGTCCTGGACGGTGGCCTCGCCGCGGTACACGCGCTCCAGGAGGCGGTAGTAGTCGAAGCGGTCCATGCCCGGGGTGAAGACGACGAGCATGTCGGCCTCTTCTCCCGGCGCCGGGGCGAAGGCGTGCGGCACGGTCGGCGGGACGGTCAGGAAGTCGCCGGTGCGCAGGGTCAGCACCTGGTCGTCGAGCAGGATGCGCATGGCGCCGCTCAGGACGAGGAACATCTCCGTGGCCTTGGTGTGGAAGTGCGCGGGGGCGCCCGGCGAGCCCTTGTGGAGGGTGGCCCGGTTCGCGGTGAGCGCGCCGCCGGTGGCGCCCGCGTCGGCGAGCAGGGTGATGAGGCTGGTGGCGCCGTCCTGGATGGTCGTCGCCTCGTCGGCGCGGACGAGGACGGGGGCGGGCGGCTGCGGGGTGATGGCGTTCACGATGTCTCTCCTCAAGGTGGTCCCACCGGCTTGGTGCCGGCGTTCCACCAGTTCGGCACGGCACGTGCCGTGCTGTCTTGGTCGATCATGCAGAGTCGATGGAGGGATTGTCAACGGCACGTGCCGTGCCGTTCTCTGGAGAGGAGTGTGCCGCGGGGTGCTGGAGACGTGGGGCGGCCCGCGCCCGGGGGCGTTCACGGCGAACGCCCGGCGCTGCGCTCGTTCGCAGTTGCCGGGCGGGCGTGGGGCGGGGTGGGGCGGGACGGACGCTATGACTGCGTCGGCGGGTGGAGTCCGATCTCGAAGACGGTTTCGAGGACCTTGTCCACGTCCTTCGTGGACAGCGGGAAGGGGGTGAGGAGGAGTTTGATGTAGTAGCCGCCGTAGAGGACCCCCTGCACGGTGTCCAGATCGAGGGCGGGCGACAGCTGCCCTTCCTCCTGCGCCACCCTGAGGCGGTCGTTCGCCCGGTTCCACTGGGGCTCGATGAAGCGCTCGTGCAGCGTCTTGGCGACGGCGGGGTCGTGTTGCGCCTCTCCCACCAGCGCCGAGTAGAGCTGGCCGTACGGGGGGCTCGCCAGCAGGTTGACGGCGTTGGTCATCTGCGCGCGCAGGTCGGCGACGATGTCCCCGGTGTAGGGAAAGCTGAGGTCGTCCTCGATCGAGGACAGCAGCGCGTCCAGGAAGACGGCACCCTTCGATGGCCAGCGCCGGTAGATGGTGTGTTTGCCCACGCCGGCACGCGTGGCGATGCCCTCGATGCTCAGTTTGGCGTAGCCCGCCTCTTGGGCGAGGTCGAGGGCGGCTCGCATGATGGTCGCGGTGCGGTCGGCGCTGAGGCCGTCCCGAGGAGAAGGCGAGGAGGTCACCCCTCCATCGTAGTAGCACGACACGTGCCGTGCTCCCAGCCGGATGGGGGGGAATCCGGAACGGGTCTCAGTCCGCCGTCGTGGGCGCGGCGCAGGCGTCGACGATGGCCTGGGTGTCCCAGTAGAAGGGACGGACTTCGGTGATCCGCCCGTCCTCGACCGTGATCGTTTGCAGGATGGGGAAGCGGAGTTCGCGTCCCGTCGCCCGCACTCGGGCACGGACCCGAGTGAGCACCACCGCGGTCTCGCCGGTGGCGAGGAACTCCTGCTCCAGCAGCTCGAACTCCTCCCAGAACCGGCCCATCGCGAGGAAGAACCGCGCCATCCCCTCGTGCCCGCGCCAGGTGCCTCCGTACGGCAGGGCATCGGCTTGGTGCAGTTCGACGTGCGGGGCGAAGAAGGGGGCGAGCGTGTCGAACGAGGCTTCGCCGGGGCCGCCGGCCGCCAGGTACTCCGCTTCGGCCGCGTACATGTGGGTGAGGACCGTCATCGAGTCCGTGGTGGAAGGCATCGTCATGCCGCCAGCATGATCAGCCGGGCCGCGTACTGCTCGCGGAATCCCGACGTCGTCCTGCGACGTGGGTCCGGCGCCGTCCTGTGACGCGGCCCGGTCGCCCGGCCGCCCGGCCGCAAGCCTCCGTCGATCCCGTCGATCCCGCCGGAAGGCGGTGCAACGTGCAGACCCCCCGGTTCGAGGTGAACCGGGGGGTCTGCTCCGCGTAGGGGGTCCGGGCGTCAGCCTCAGACGTTCACGCCGAAGTCCTGGGCGATGCCCACGAGACCGGAGGCGTAGCCCTGGCCGACCGCGCGGAACTTCCACTCGGCGCCGTTGCGGTACAGCTCGCCGAAGACCATCGCGGTCTCGGTCGCGGCGTCCTCGCTGAGGTCGTAACGGGCGATCTCCGCACCGCCGGCCTGGTTGACGATACGGATGTACGCGTTCCGCACCTGGCCGAAGTTCTGGCTGCGGGACTCGGCGTCGTAGATCGAGACCGGGAAGACGATCTTGTCGATGTCCGCCGGGAGGGCGGCCAGGTTGACGTTGATCGCCTCGTCGTCGCCCGCGCCCTCGCCCGTGCGGTTGTCGCCGGTGTGGACGATCGTCTGGTCCGGGGTCTGCTTGTTGTTGAAGAAGACGAAGTGACCGTCCGAGTAGACCTTGCCCTGGGGGTTCACGGCGATGGCCGAGGCGTCGAGGTCGAAGTCGGTGCCGGTGGTGGTCCGGACGTCCCAGCCGAGGCCCACCGTGACGGCGGTCAGGCCCGGTGCCTCCTTGGTGAGCGAGACGTTGCCGCCCTTGGACAGGCTTACAGCCATGGGGATGTCCCTTTCCCTGTGATGTGTCGGGCTTCGTACTGAGGACGAAGCTACCGTCACCCCTATGAACGCCGCGGGGACACCCCGGGGTTCCTGATGCCTTCACCTTCTTTCTCATCCGCCCCGGCGTGCGTATGCGTGTTCGATCGTCGGGGTCCGGCGGCGTCCGCCGAAATGAGGGTGACGGGGAGCCGTTCCGCGCGCGACCATGGACGGCATGTCCGGTCCTCATGCCATCCGCGGTTCGGTCCTCCTGCCGGAGGCCGAGCTGATGTGGCGTTTCTCGAAGTCGTCCGGGCCGGGCGGCCAACACGTGAACACCACCGACTCGCAGGTGGAGCTGCGGTTCGACCTGGCGCGCACCACCGCCCTGCCCGAGGTGTGGAAGGAGCGGGCCCTCGCGCGGCTGGCCGACCGGCTGGTCGACGGGGTCGTCACGGTCCGCTCCTCCGACCACCGCTCCCAGTGGCGCAACCGCGAGACGGCCGCCGTCCGGCTCGCCGCGCTGCTCGCCGAGGCGAGTGCTCCGCCGCCGAAGTCGCGCAAGCCCACGCGTATCCCGCGGGGCATCAACGAGCGGCGGTTGCGCCAGAAGAAGGCTCGCGCCGAGACGAAGCGGGGGCGGTCGGGCCGCGATTGGGGGTGAGGGTGTGGGTCCGTTGTCACGTGCGGTGCGTGGTAGGTCGCCCGCGCAGTTCCCCGCGCCCCTTCGGTACGTCCCCCTGCGGGTGCGTCGTCCCGTGCGGTGCGCTGTCGTGTTGCGCAGTTCCCCGCGCCCCTGGGTGGGTGCCCCCTGAGGGTCCCTGCGGGTGCGTGGGGGTTGCCCGCGCAGTTCCTCGCGCCCCTTCGGTGCGTTCCCCTGCGGGTGCGTGGTCCGGTGCGGTGCGCTGTTGTTTTGCGCAGTTCCCCGCGCCCCTGACGGGGCGCTCCTCGCCGCCGTCGTCCGCCCCCACCCGGGCCCCGACAGGGGCGCGGGGAACTGCGCGGGCAACCCCCACGCACCCGCACAGGACATCGCACCCGCAGGGAAGCGCACCGAAGGGGGCGCGGGGAACTGCGCGAGCGGCCACAGCGGACCCGCAGGGGACAACGCACCCCCGGGAGGCGCCACCCGGAACCCGCAAGGAGCAACGCACCCGCAGGGAGCCGCGTCAGCCCAACGTCCGGTACCGCCCGCGGAAGTACGCCAGGGGCGCACCGTCCGGACTAGGAAGGTCAGCCCTCAGCACCCGACCGATGACGAGAGTGTGGTCCCCGGCCGCGACCAACTGCTCCGTCCGACACTCCAGCGTGGCGAGCGCCCCCCCGACCAGCGGGGAGCCCGAGACCTCGCCCCGCACGTAGGGGATGTCCTCGAAGAGCAGCCGATCACTGATGCGGCCCTTCATGGCGAAGCGGCCCGCAATGTGGCGCTGGCTCTCCGTGAGGACGGACACCGCCCAGTGGGGCTGCTCCGCGAGCAGGTCGTCCATCCGGGAGCCCTCGCGCAGACTGACGAGGACGAGCGGCGGATCGAGCGACACGGACAGGAACGCCGTGGCGGTCATGCCGACGTCCTCACCGCGGGGGCCGTGCGGTGACAGCGGCGGCTCATGCGCGGTCACCAGCACCACCCCCGCGGCCAGTCTGGCCATCGCGGCGCGGAACTCGTCGTGGGTCACTCCCTCAGGATGCCCGGCCGTGGAGTCGGCCGGGGCGTCGCCGGGAGGGTTCGGCACCGTCAGGGAGGTCTTCAGCACGTCCGCAACGCTAACCGGAGACCGCCGCCGGACACATCGGCCCGAAGGCCGACGATGGTCCTAGGACCACCGGACCGGTTTCGCTCCCGCACGGGCGGTTCGCGGGGTACCGTCGGCCTACCCCCACGGAGGGAAATGGATGTGTATACCCAGTGCCGTATGGATCCAAAACCCCTTTCCAGGATTTCTCGGAGCGTATTCCGCAGGGCTGAATGCGCCCCCCGAGGCACCCTGTACCTACCCCCCACAGCTGCCGAAACGCCCGCCAAATGGGACCACGGTGGCCCCACTGTTTGCGGGAAGCAAACGAGTCCCGGTGCGATCTATGCGCGTCGACCGGCATATTCATCTGATGTGACATGAGTCACAGCACCCAATATTTGTTGACCCTGTGTACCGGGGAGACAGCTCACTGTGATTCAGTGGCGGGGACGCCGCGCTCAGGTGCACTCGGGTGCACCCCGCCGATGAGAGAACCTGGAGTTGCTGCCGACGTCTCGGGGAGGGCAAGCATGGAGACCGAGTCGGAGCCGTACGTCCGCCTTGCGACCCTGCGGCAGCTGCACCAGGTCATGGCGGACATGAACACGGCGCGCAGCCTCGCGGACACCGTGCAGACCGTCGCCAACGGAGTGGTCACCGGCCTCGGGTACGAACTGGCCGCCGTGAACCTCGTGCGCCCCGACGGGGACCTCGTCGTCGCCGCCTTCGCCGGAGACGCCTCCGCCGAAGCCCTCATCACCGGCCGGGTCGGTCCGCGTGCCTCCTGGGACCGCCGACTGGGCATGGGCGAGCGCTGGGGCAGCCTGATCTTCATCCCGCACACCGAGGGCTGGGTCCTCGACGACGACGACGTCCCGCAGTGGTACACCGACGGACCCGAACCCCGGTTCGAGGACGAGTGGCACCCCGCGGACCGCCTCCTCGCCCCCCTCTACGCCAACGGCGGACTGCCCGGCGAGTTGATCGGCGTGCTCTCGGTGGACCGTCCCCGCAACGGACGGCTCCCCGGTGCCTGGGGCCGCGAAGCCCTCCAGATGTACGCCTTCCAGGCCGCCATTGCGATAAGCAACGCACGACTGCGAGCAAACATGCAGCGGGCGCTCGTCCGGCTCGAACGCGAGCAGCAGGCGCTACGGGCCAGCGAGGAGTCCTTCCGGCAGGCGTTCGAGTACGCCCCCAGCGGCATGGCCATCGCCGAGATGGGCGGCGACCAGCACGGGCGCATCCTGCGGACCAACGACGCCCTGTGCAGACTGCTCGGGCGCCCCGCCTCGGCGATGCGGCGGTACTCCTTCTCCGACCTGGTCCACCCCGAGGACATAGGGACCCTGCTGCGCACCTCCGCCGAGGGCGGCCGGGCGGAACTACGGCTCGCCCGGCGCGACGGCACCTATCTGTGGGTCTCCCTGCGCAACTCCGTCGTCGCGGACGCCGCCGACGGGCCCCGGTTCCTGCTCACTCACGTCGAGGACATCGAGGAGCGCAAGCGGCGGGAGCTCCAGCTCGCCCACCGCGCCAGCCACGACGCCCTCACCGGACTGCCGAACTCCGCGGAGCTGCGCTCCCGGCTGTCCTCCCGGCTCTGTCGCCGCCCGCAGGGCAGCGTCAGCACCCGGGCCGCCGCGGGGGAGTCGGTGGACGCCGCCTACGGCGGCCCCGGTCTGGAGGGCTTCGACCAGGCGGAGGCCCTCGCGGAGCGCGCCGCCCGGGCGGCCGAGCGGTTCGAGACCCCGGCCGGTGAACCCGTCGTCGGGTACGACCACGTGCACGTCGTCGCCCCCGAGGACGAACACGACGACGGCACCAAGGGTCTGGCCGTCCTCTTCTGCGACCTCGACGGCTTCAAGTCGATCAACGACCGGTTCGGGCACCACACCGGGGACGCCGTCCTCATCGAGGTCGCCCGGCGGCTCACCAGCGGGGTGCGCGACGGGGACACCGTCGCCCGGCTCGGCGGCGACGAGTTCGTGGTCCTCGCGGACGGGCTCGGCAGCGCCGACGCCCAGGACCTCGCGGTGCGGCTGCGCAACGCGATCGTGCCGCCCATCCGCGTGGACGGACGGGCCGTGCGGGTCGGGGCGAGCTTCGGCATCGGCTGGGCGCGGTGCGGGATGACCGCGGACGAGGTCCTGAAGTCGGCGGACCAGTTGATGTACGCGGAGAAGCGCTCCCGCGCGAAGCAGCAGCGCCGCGCGGGCTGAAGCGCCGCGCGGGCTGAGCGGACGCACCGGGTCCCCCGGCCGGGGGGCGCCGGTTTGTCCTTCGGGCGCCCGGTCTGTTCTGGTGGCCCGCACGGCGTCCCGCGGCCCCTTTGTGCTCGGGTGGGGCGTTGGCGGGTTCTCGGCGGGTCTGTCGGGGTTACTCGCGCGGCCTGCGCGCGCCATCCGGCGCGCGGCACCCTCCGCACCGGGTTCCGGTGTGGGGGGAACCGTCACCCAATGGGATGAGTCGGAACGGGTAGGCTCGCCCGCATCACGCACCGGACCTTGCTGAGGAGTGACCCAGGGATGACCGCCGGCGACAACGGCAGCAAGCCCGAGGACGACGACCCGTTCGGCTATCTGTACGCCGACGGGCAGGCGTCCGGGGCCACCCCGCCCAGCGGTGGCGGCGGCTACGGCTACCCGGGCCCCCGCTCCTCGTACCACCAGGTCCGCCCGGTGGGGGAGCGCCAGTACGGCGGCCAGCAGCAGCAGTACGCCCAGCAGCCGCCCACGGCCGCCTACGGCCAGGTGCCGCACCAGCAGCAGGGCGGCCAGTACGGGCAGCAGGCCCCGTACGGCCAGCAGGGCCAGTACGCCCAGCCGGGTCCGGGCGGGCCGGGGCACGGCGGGCACGGGTCGCACGGCGGGCAGGGCGGCGGCCGGGGACGCGGGCCCAACACCAAGGGCATCCTCATAGGCGCGGTCGCCGTGGTCGCGGCCGTGGTCGTCGGCATCGGCATCGTCGTGTGGAACGGCAATTCCGAGGACGATTCCGCGGCCACCGGCGCGGACAGCACCCCCTCGGCGTCGGCCGGGGAGCCGGGCGACGACAAGGACAAGGAGACGGGGAAGCCCACCGACGAGGAGGCGGACCCCGACGAGCTGCCCGCGCTCGACGCGAAGGCGCTGAAACTGGAGGGCGGCACCTTCACCGCCTCCGACGTGAAGGGCGCCAAGGCGGCGGGCGGCGTGTACGTCACGGGCTTCAACAGCCCCGGTGCCGCGGTGACCTGGACCCTCGACGACCTCGCGGACGCCGGCAAGTACACGGTGTTCGTCGGGTACGGAGTCCCCGGCAAGGACGCGGACGCCACCCTCACCGTCAACGGGACCCCGCAGAGCCGCCCGTTCAACCTGAAGAACTACGCGGGCGCCCCCGAGGGCAACGCGGAGCGCGGCTGGACCGAGTCCTTCGCCTACGTGCAGCTCAACAAGGGCACCAACACGCTCAAGCTGTCCTGCGAGGACGGCAACAAGTGCGACGTCAACCTCGACCGGGTCTGGCTCGGCAAGGGCTGGAAGGGCTGACCCCCGGGCCCGGTCGCCTCGGGGGTGACCGTGGGGGACGAGGGTAAGGCGATGGCCAAGAATCCGGCCGTCGCCCTGGTGTTTGCCGGGAAATGCCCAGGTGTAAGGGCCGTGGCGGGGAAGACGGCCGTGGCCCGATCGTGTCCGTGTGGATAGCCTGACGCGATCCGGTCTTGCCGGTGACCCCCGTCACCCGTGCGGAACGGCACATCGAGCGCCACCGCGAGGACACGGCGCCTCGGGCGGCACCAACGGAGGATTCAACGACCGTGGATGCGCAGAGCCGCGGAGGGTCGGACGACATCGACCCCGCAGACCAGTGGGTCCGCAATCCGCAGACCGGCGAGTTCGAACTGCGGACGGAACCCGCCCCCCAGTGGCCGACCGCCCCCCGCCCCCGCGGCGCCTGGGTGGGGGGAAGCGCCCCCCGCCCCCACGGCGCCGCCCCGCACGGACCGCCCGACGCCCGCGGCCCCGCCGCCCGCCCCGGCCGGCAGGTGCCCGCCGCCCGCGACCGCCGCGCCCCGAACCCCCGCAACGGCGACCGCCCCACCGGCCGGCCGCCGGCCCGCCGCAAGCCCCCCGGCAGATCGTCCGGCGGTCGATCCGTCCGGCGCCGGGTCCTGCTGTGGACGGGCGGCGTCCTGGCGTGCGTGCTGCTCGCCGCGGGCGGCGGCGCCTACTACCTGTACGACCGGCTCAGCGGCAACCTCCAGGCGATCGACGTCGGGGACGCCGCCAACGGGGGCTCGCTGAAGGACGGACCGATCAACGTCCTGCTGCTGGGCACCGACAAGCGCACCGGCAAGGGCAACGAGGGGTACGGCGACCGGCGCAACTCCACCGGTCACGCCGACACCACGCTGCTGCTGCACGTGTCCGAGGACCGCACCAACGCGACCGCCCTGAGCATCCCCCGGGACCTGAAGGTGGACCTCCCGGACTGCCCCACCAAGCAGTCGGACGGCTCCGTCAAGGTCGTTCCGGGCCAGCTGGACGTGCGGTTCAACGAGAGCCTGGGGGTCGCGGGCCGTGACCCCGGCTGCACCATGCGGACCGTCAAGGCGATGACCGGGGTGCCCGTCGACCACTTCATGATGGCCGACTTCAACGCTGTCAAGGAGCTGACCACGGCGATAGGCGGGGTCGACATCTGTCTGGCGAAGCCCATCAAGGACGACGCCTACTCACAGCTCGACCTCGGCAAGGGTCCGCACACCGTCCAGGGCGAACAGGCGCTCGCCTTCGTCCGCAACCGGCACGGCCTCGGCAACGAGAGCGACCTCGACCGGATCAAGATGCAGCAGCAGTTCATCGCCTCGATGATCCGCAAGATGAAGGACGAGATCCTCGGCAGCCCCACGATGATGCTCGACGTCGCCGAGGCCGCCACCAAGGCCCTCACCGTCGACCAGGGCATCGGCACCATCCCCAAGCTGACCGGCTTCGCCAAGGAACTCGGGAAGATCGACGTCAAGAACATCACCTTCACCACGCTCCCCGTGAAGGACAACCCCGCCGAACGGATCAAGGCGACCGTCGTCCTGGACGAGACGAAGGCCCCCCAGGTCTTCGGCATGCTCCGCGACGACGTGTCCTTCACCGAGGTGAAGAAGGAGCAGAAGCAGAAGGCCGCCGCCGCCAAGAGCAAGCAGGCCGCACTGCTCAAGGGGGCGCGCGCCGACGCCTCCGAGGTGCGCGTCGACGTCTACAACGGCAGCGACACCCCGGGCGCGGCGCAGAACACCCTCGGCTGGCTCCAGAACACCAAGGGCGTCCTCAAGTCCTCCAACCGCAGCAACGCACCGGAGAAGACCGCCCGGACGCACCTGGTCTACGGGCCGAACCAGGCCGACCAGGCACGCACCCTCGCGGACTATCTGGGGCTGCCCGCCGCCGGACTGAAGCCGAAGGCCGCGGACGCCGCGGCGATGGAGCCGATGGTGCTGACCCTCGGCGCCGACTTCAAGGGCCCCGGGGTGCCGATCAAGGCGCCCGACAAGGCGCCGGACGGGGTGCAGCGGGTCGAGGCGGACAAGAAGATCTGCGCCCAGTGACCCGTCACCGAGTGGTCAGGACGGGAGCGGGTCGGGGGTGACCCGGACCCGGCCCAGGTACTCCTCGTAGGCGCGGGCGTCGAACTCGCCGGCGACCGGGGCCCGTACCGTCGCCGCCGACAGGGCCACCGCGCGGGTCAGCCGGACCGGCCAGGGCTCGCCGGCGACCAGGGCGTCCAGCAGTCCGGCGACCGCCGAGTCCCCGGCGCCCGTCGGGTTGCCCTTCACCAGGCCCGGCGGCGCGGCCCGCCAACGGCCCTCGGGCGTCACCGCGAGCAGCCCCTCGGGGCCCAGCGACGCGATCACCGCACGGGCGCCGCGGCGCCGGGTCTCCCGGGTGGCCTGCGCGGGGTCGTGGGAGCCGGTCAGTTCGGCGAGTTCGTCGGCGTTCGGCTTCACCAGGTCCGGCCGGGCGGCGACCCCGCGCCGCAGCGGCTCCCCGCTGGTGTCCAGCAGCACCGGTACGGAGGCGGCCTTGGCCGTCCGCACCAGCCTCGCGTACGCGCCCACCGGCACCCCGGGCGGCAGGCTGCCGCACAGGGCCACCGCGGAGGCGGTCGGCACCAGGGCGTCGTACCGGTCGAGGAGGGCGTTCCACTCGGCGGTCGAGACCAGCGGGCCCGGCTCGTTGAGCTGGGTGGTGTTCCCGGTGACCGCGTCGACCACGGCGATGGTGCGGCGGGTGGCGCCGGCGACCGGCACCAGCGCATCGGTGATCAGACCGTCCGGGTCGCGCTGGGCGAGGCCCGCCCGCAACGCCCGGCCCGTCTCGCCGCCGGCGAACCCGGTGACGGTGACGGGCCGGCCGAGGGCCGCCAGCACCCGGGCCACGTTCAGGCCCTTGCCGCCGGGCCGCTCGATGACCTCGGTCACCCGGTGCGAGGAGTGCGGACGCAGGGCCGGAACCCGGTACGTGAGGTCGAGCGCGGTGTTCAGCGTGACCGTGAGGATCACCGTGGGTCTCCCCCGCAAGGATGGTGCCCGCCGGGTCCCTCGGACCGGTCGCCGGTCGGGCGGTCTGATCATCATTCGGATCTGATCATGCCAAAGAGACGGCGGCCGGCACAGACCGCACTGCCGACCGCCGCCCTCGTGTACGCACCTTCCAAAGATCAGCCCAGGGCGGGTTCGACCACCCAGGCGCCCCGGCGCATGACGCCCTTGAGGGCGAACTCTTCGTCGAGGACGACCAGGTCGGCGTACTTGCCGGGCTCCAGCGAGCCCACCGTGTCGTCGATGCCGAGCAGTCGGGCCGGGTTGACGGAGATCGCCCGGACGACGTCCTCGACGGACAGCCCGTCGACGGTCACCGCACGCTGGAAGGCCCGGTCCAGGGTCAGCGTGGACCCGGCGATCGAGCCCCCCTCCACCAGACGGGCGACCCCGTCCTTGACCTCGACCTCCAGCGGGCCGAGGCGGTAGCTGCCGTCCCCGAACCCGGCCGCGTCCATCGCGTCGGTGATGAAGGCCACCCGTGCGGCGCCCGCGTGGCGGAAGGCCAGCTCCAGCGCCGCCGGGTGCAGATGGGTGCCGTCGTTGATCAGCTCGACGGTGACCCGGGGGTCCTCCAGGAGCGCGGCGATCGGCCCGGGCGCCCGGTGGCCGAGCCCCGGCATCGCGTTGAACAGGTGCGTCGCGACGGTCGCCCCCGCGTCGATCGCCTCGACGGTCTGCTCGTACGTGGCGTCGGTGTGCCCGATCGCCGCGATCACCCCGTGCTCCACCAGCAGCCGTACGGAGTCGATCCCGCCGGGCAACTCGGCGGCGAGGGTGACCATCCGGGCCTGGCCGCGGGCCGCGTCGAGCAGCTTGCGGACCTCGGCCGGGTCCGGGTGGCGCAGCAGGCCCTCGGCGTGGGCGCCCTTGCGGCACGGCGAGATGAACGGGCCCTCGAAGTGGACGCCCGCGATCTCGCCCTGTTCGGCGAGTTCGGAGAGGAGCCCCGCGCGCTGGGCGAGGGTGTCCATCTCCCCGGTGACGGTGGAGGCGATCAGGGTGGTCGTGCCGTGCAGCCGGTGGGTGTGGACGCCGTGCAGGATCTCGTCCACGGTGCCGTTGGTGAAGGAGGCGCCGCCTCCGCCGTGGTTGTGCATGTCGACGAAGCCGGGGACCACCCAGTGGCCGGACAGGTCGAGCGCGGGTGCGGCGTCGGCGCGACCGGCGGCGATCCGCTCGCCGTCGACGGTCAGCTCACCGCCGTCCACGATCCCGGTGGGCAGCACCACCCGCGCTCCGGCGAGCACTTTGCTGGGGGCCATCAGGCGGGTACCTCCGGGGAATCAGGGTGTCCGGACCCACGTGGTCCGGAACGGGATGCCTTGCCTTTCTTCGTGACCGCCTTGCCGCCGCCGCTGCCGCTACTGCTGCCGCTCTTGCCGGTCTTGCCCTTGCCGGTCCTGCTCGCCTTCCCGGGCCGCTCGGGCCCGGGTCCTTCGCCGGCGCCACCGGTGGCACCGGCGGCGGTCAGGAGGTCCCACGCGAGCAGGCCCGCGCCCAGGCACCCGGCGCTGTCGCCGAGGGCCGCGGGAACGATCTCCGGCATGCGCTGGAAGGTCACGCGCCGGCCCACGGCCGCCCGCAGGGGTGTGAACAAGGTTTCCCCGGCTTCGGCGAGGCCGCCACCGATGATCAGCATCCGGGGGTCCAACAGGGTGAGCGCGGTGACGAGCCCGTCGGCGAGCGCGTCCACCGCCTCCTGCCAGACCGCGACGGCCCGCGGGTCGCCGGACTCGACGGCCTTGGCGCAGTCCGCCGCGTCCGCCTGCGGGTCGCCCGCCGCCGCGGCCCAGGCCCGGCTCACCGCACCGGCCGAGGCCAGCCGCTCCAGGCAGCCGCGCTGTCCGCAGCCGCACTCGGGTCCGCCGGGGCGGACCACGATGTGGCCGATCTCGCCCGCGTAGCCGTGCGCGCCGGGTTCTATCCGGCCGTCTATGCCGATGGCGCCGGCGATGCCGGTGCCGAGCGGGACGAAGAGGAACCGGTCGGCGCCCTGGCCCGCGCCGATCCTTCCCTCCGCGAGCCCGCCGGCCCGCACGTCGTGGCCGAGGGCCACCGGTACGCCGTCGAGACGGTCGCTGAGCAGTTTCCTCAGGGGAACGTCACGCCAGCCGAGGTTGGAGGCGTAGACGGCGACGCCCTGTTCGGCGTCGATGATTCCGGGTACCACGACACCCACGGCGGACGCGGTCACGCCGAAGTGCTCGACGCCGTACGCGCGCAGGTCCGCGGCGAAGTCGAGGATGCCCTCGACGACGGCCTCGGCGCCGCGCTCACGGCCCGTAGCCCTGCGGCACGTGTACAGGAGCGTTCCGTCCTTCGCCACGAGGGCGGCCTTCATCCCGGTCCCGCCCACATCGAGGGCGATGACGTGTTTCCCGGCCGGGGGTCCGGGGGGTGTCACCCGGGTCGTTGCAGTCACGCAGGACAGTGTCGCGTGTAGACCCGTAAGAGGTCTAGTCCAGTTGCGGTACATACCTATGGTTACGGCCCGTTGCCGAAGTGATACGTAGCCGATGTCGAACTTCCGCCGGGCCCCGGGAAGACTCGCCGCCAACTGATCACAGGGCCCGTCGCCGGGGGTGGCGGCGGAGCCACCGAGGGGGCTCAGGCGTGCAGCGTCGCATGACGAGACTGACCGCGGCGGTAGCCGCGCTGGCATGGACCACCGTACTGGCAGGGTGTGGGCTGGGCGGTGACGGGGAGGACACGTCGTTGACGCTCGTCGCCGCGGACTACGGCGACTCGGCGGAGAACAGCACCACCAAGTACTGGGACGAGGTCGTCGACGCCTTCGAGAAGGACAACCCGGGGATCGAGGTCAAGGTGACCGTCCTCCCGTGGACGGAGGTCGACGCCCGGGTCAAGAAGATGGTCGACGAGGGCGAAGCGCCCGACATGGCCCAGATCGGTTCGTACTCCGACTACGCGGCCGACGACCGGCTCTACACCGCCAACGAACTGCTCTCCATCGCCGTCCAGGCGGACTTCCTCCCCACCCTCGTCAGCGCCGGACGGGTCTCCCGCGTCCACTACGGCCTGCCGTTCGCGTCCTCCACCCGGCTGCTCTTCTACAACAAGCGGCTCTTCGAGGAGGCGGGCGTCACCGAGCCGCCCCGCACCTGGGAGGAACTGAAGGACGCCGCCGCCCTCCTGAAGCAGCACGGCGTCGACTTCCCGTACGCGCTGCCCCTGGGACCCGAGGAGGCCCAGGGCGAGGCCCTGATGTGGATGCTCAGCGGCGGCCACCCGCGTGGCTACACCGACAACGTCGGCAACTACGACTTCGACTCCGCCGCCAACGTCCGGACCTTCACCTGGCTGAAGGACGAACTCGTCGGCGCCGGCCTCACCGGGCCCACCCCGCCGGCGGAACTCAACCGGGCCGACGCGTTCGCCGCGTTCACCGAGGGGGACGTCGGCATGCTGAACGGGCACCCCACGCTGATGCGGATGAGTGACAAGAAGGACGTCGACTACGGAATGGTGCCCATGCCCGGGCGCACCGGCCGCAGCGAGGCGGCGCTCGGGGTCGCCGACTGGATGATGGCGTTCAAGGAGAACGGCCACCGCGAGCAGATCGGCACGTTCCTCGACTTCGTCTACGCGGAGAAGAACGTCCTCGACTTCTCCCGCCGGTACGACCTGCTGCCCGTCACCAACTCGGCGGTCGAGGCGATGGCCGGCAACAAGGCCGACGCGGACCTGCTGGAGTTCCTCGACGGGCTGCGCGGCGCTCAGCTGTACCCCGTGTCCAAGACCTCGTGGCCCCAGGTCAGCGCGGACATCAAGGAGCGGATCGGCAGGGCCGTGGTCGAGGACGGGGACCCGGACGCAGTCCTGAAGCTGCTCCAGCGCAGTGCGGTGCGTGTGGACGGGTAGCCGTCCGGGGTGCGTCCCGCTGGTCGTGCGTTGTCCCGTGCGGGTGCGCTGTCGTTTTGCGCAGTTCCCCGCGCCCCTGGGTGGGTGCCCCCCGGGGATTCCCTGCGGGTGCGCGGGGAACTGCGCGAAACAACAGGGCACCGCACTGGACAACGCACTCGCAGGTCAGCGGTCCGTGCGCCGGGTCTCGCGGAGCCGGCGAAGCCGGTTCACGGTGACCGGGTCGTGCGCCAGCGCCCGCGCGTCGTCCAGCAGCGCGTTGAGCAACTGGTAGTAGCGGACGGGCGCCATCCCGAGACGCTCCCGGATGGCCCGCTCCTTCGCACCGGGGCTGTCCCAGCTCATCCGCTCCAGGGCCAGCACGCCCAGCTCCCGCTCCCCGAGCCCACCGTCGTCCATCCCCTCAAACTACAGCGCCGGCCGTAGCCTCGATCCCGCCGCCTTCGAGGCGGAGGCCCGCGCCGCGGTAAGCGTCGACGTGATCAGGAAGCTTGAACAGAGACGCAAGCACAGCGCACGCCTGCCGACCCTGCACGCGCTAGCCGGCCGCCCTCTTCGCCAGTTCGCTTTAGCCGGTGTGATCGCTCCGGAAACCCGAATTGAGTACGGGTACTCATGTGAGTGGCGATCAACAACTTGCATGGTGCAGACATGAGATCGATGAGTACGGCAAAGTCCCTATTGGCCAGCGCACTTGGCGGCGTCGTCATTCTGTCCGGTATCGGCGCGCAGAGTGCCGTGGCTGCTCCGACTCCGAAGCCTCGCGTCGTTGCGGCGAGCCTCGATGGCGCCGAGATGCGATTCTTCGACCTGGCGCAACTCATAGGGCAGAGCTGCGCCCCGAGGGTCCCGCACAAGGCCCTCGACTCCGTCGCGTCCGCATCCGTCGACCCGGTGCCGCTGAACGCCAGCGAATCGTGTGCTGCCCAGAGGCACCAACTGCGCATCACCAATGCGTTCAGGGGCACGGGCCTGACCACGTACGCAGAGATGCAGGCGAAGCTGGCGGGCCGGCACTACCCGGGGGCGCGGACCCACCGGATGCCGGACCGCTTCGGCAAGCCCGTGGCGCGGGTCGATCTGCGGCTGGGAGCCGAGCGTCTGGCCGTGGAGATCAGCGGTTTCGGCCAGAGCGTGATGGTCAGGGCGTTCGGTGTTCCGGACGGCGCGCACGTGACCGCCGTCCGGCTGAAGCCGGAACTGGACCGGCCGATGTTCTGACCCACCCGGTTGCCGAAGCCGGAGGCCCCACCACGGCGCCTCCGGCCCGCACCGCACACCGCACGCCCACCAGGACGCACCCAGAGGCGCAGCCGCCCGCACGGGGCAGCGCACGTCCACCAGGGCGTACCCAGGGGCGCGGGGAACGGCGCGGGCACCCGCAGCGCACCCGCACTGAACCACGTACCGCACCGCGCAGCCGCCCGCACGGGGCAGCGCACGTCCACCAGGGCGTACCCAGGGGCGCGGGGAACGGCGCGGGCACCCGCAGCGCACCCGCACTGAACCACGTACCGCAC
>NZ_JBHWIQ010000008.1:0-110844 GCF_042732055.1 Streptomyces sp. NPDC059816 | reverse complement strand
ACGTCCGCACCGCGCAGCCGCCCGCACGGGGCAGCGCACGTCCACCAGGACGCACCCAGGGGCGCGGGGAACGGCGCGGGCACCCACATCGCACCCGCACCGAACCACGCACCGCACCGCGAGGCCCCCCGCACGGGCACCGCACCCGGCCGCCCGCCAAGGGCTACGCTCAGGACACATGGGCACCCCCAGCGAACGTGACAGCGAACGCACCAGGACCAGCGCCAGCACCGGGACCAGCGCCAGCAACAGCAACAGCAACAGCAACAGCAACAGCGAAACGGCCAGCGCACCCGTACTCGCACCGACCACGCCCGAGGGCCGCACCGCGCTAGCCGCGCTGCTCGCCGACCCACGGCACACCGTGGTCGGCCTCGACTTCGACGGAACCCTCGCCCCGATCGTCGCCGACCCGGACCGCGCCCGGGCCCACGAGGGCGCCGTCCCCGCCCTGACGGCCCTCGCCCCCGAGGTCCGCGCCGTGGCCGTGATCACCGGTCGCCCCGCCCCCGTGGCCGTCCGCAACGGGGGCTTCGAGGGTGCCGAGGGCCTGGACCACCTGGTCGTCCTCGGTCACTACGGGGCCGAACGCTGGGACGCCGCCACCGGCACCCTCAGCGCACCGCCCCCGCACCCGGGCGTCGACGCGGTGCGCACCGAACTCCCCGGCGTGCTCGCGGCGGCGGGCGACTGGCCGGGCACCTGGACCGAGGACAAGGGCCGTGCCGTGGCGGTCCACACCCGTCGCGCCGACGACCCGCAGGGCGCGTTCGACGCACTGCGCGGACCGCTCGGCGCACTGGCCGCCCGGCACGGGCTGATCGTGGAACCCGGCCGGCTGGTACTGGAGTTGCGCCCGCCGGGCGTGGACAAGGGCGTCGCGCTCACCGAGTACGTCCGGGAGACCGGGGCCCGCGCGGTCCTCTACGCGGGTGACGACCTGGGCGACCTGCCCGCGTTCGCCGCGGTGGCCGCCCTGCGGAAGGAGGGCGTGCCCGGTCTGCTGGTGTGCAGCGGCAGTACGGAGGTCACCGAACTCGCCGAGCGCGCCGACCTGGTGGTCGACGGCCCGGCGGGTGTCGTCGCGCTGCTGGACGCCCTCGCGCAGGCGATCCGTACCGACCGCGAGGGCCAGGGCTGACGTCAGATCAGCGAGGGGAACGCGTCTGGTCGGCGCCGAGGTTCGGCGGGGTCGGGATGCGCGTGCCGAAGAAGTCGCGGCGGGTGCCGTCCCCGGTCACGCTCCCGGCGCCCAGCGCGGGGGAGCCGGGCCGCAGCCGTACGTCCCCGGGCCGGGCGGGGTCGGCGGCGCGCAGCAGCGGGTCGGCGTTGACGGCCGAGGGGTCGCGCGGCTGGGCGGTGCGCCAGTACAGGTTGTTGCGGTAGGTGCTGAGGGTGTCCCGGATCGGTGAGCCGCCGTTCGCCGCGCCGACGAAGACGTTGTCCTCGAAGGTGACGCCGGTCTGTCCGTTGTTGGAGATCAGCGCGGTGTCGGGGCGGTCGGTGACGACGGTGTTGCGGTAGACGCGGGTGTCGGTGGTGGAGCCGCAGACCACGGAGATCACCGCGTAAGGGGAGGTGGTGTTGCGGTCGTTGATGCTGATGTTGTCGTGGACGCGGTTGCCGGAGCTGGTCTTGGTGCGGTCGTTGCACACCAGCAGGAAGCCGCCCTCGTTGTCGTGGCTGTAGTTGTAGCGGTAGACGTTGCGGTTGTTGCCGCCGTCGATGTCGTAGGCCATGGAGTCCCGGGTGCCGTGCCCGCCGGTGACCTCGTTGTACTGGTAGAGCACGTCGTCGGAGTCCCAGGCCCAGATGCCCGCGTTGTAGCCGCCGGAACGTTCGTTGAAGCCGTTGACGTAGTTGTGCTCGACCAGTGCGCCGCGGGTCTTCTGGACGACGATCCCGTCACCGCCCGCGTCGTACACCTGGTTGCGGACGAAGGTGACGTCCGTGGACAGCCAGTTGGCGCCCTGGACGTCGCGGCCCCAGGTGGACGAGGTGCCGATGCCGGTGCGGTCCGAGGTGCGGACGGTGGAGTCCTCGACGCGGATGCCGTCGAACCGGGTGGGCCGCTCGGTGCCCTGGACGGCGAAGAGGATGCCGCCGGAGGGGTCGGGGTCCTTGTGGTCGGAGCCGTTGACGTCGCGCACGTCGACCCCGTCCACCACGAAGTGTTCGGCGACCCCGTAGTCGGTGAGTTGGACGTAGACGCCGGCCCGGCGTTCGGTGGTGGTGGGCGCCCCGGTGTTGGACACCTCCAGGTTCCGCAGTTCCCACTGTTCGGTGTTGACGAGCCAGACGGCGGCCCGGGCACCGTTCGCCTCGATCCGGGGCTTCGTCCCGGTGCCGTACGCGTCGACGCGGACCGGTTTGCCGGGTGCGCCGGCGCCCTGCGGCTTGAGCACGCCGGTGCAGGAGGCGCCCCGCCGGAGCAGCAGCCGGTCGCCCGGCCGGTACACGTGCGCGCTGGCGCGTTCCAGGGAGCCCCAGGCGCGGGCGGCCCGGGTCCCGGAGTGCGCGTCGTCGCCGCGCGCGCAGTCCAGGTAGTAGGTGGTGCCTCGTCCGGGGGCCGCCGAAGCGTTCCCGGGCAGGCCGGCGAGGACGACTCCCGCCACGGTCAGGAGGGTGGTGCGCCGAAGTGACATGGCGGTGACGTTAGGTGCGCGGACGGTGGCACTCCCATGGACAAACACGGCCGGTCCTTGGACAAACCGGGTCGGCCGCCCCGTTCCCCCAGGGGCTCCGAGCGCCTCCGCTCAGTCGTCGAGGGCGTCAGGCGCGTCAGGCGCGTCAGGCGCGTCAGATGTGTCAGATGTGTCAGATGTGTCGGGGGCGTCGAGTGCGCGGAGTTGGTCGAGGAACCAGCGGGCCGGCGGGAGCGCGGTGGCCGCCGCGGCGAGGTGCTTGGTGCGTTCGGCGCGTTCGCCGTCGGGCGTGACGAGGGCGGTGTGCAGGGCGTCGGCAGTGGCGGTGACGTCGTACGGGTTGACGGTGAGGGCGTGGGCGCCGAGTTCCTCGAAGGCGCCGGCCTCCCGGGACAGCACCAGGACGCACCCCCGGTCGGACACCACGGGCACCTCCTTCGCGACCAGGTTCATCCCGTCCCGCACCGGGTTGACGAGCGCCACGTCCGCGAGCCGGTAGGCGGCGAGCGAGCGGGCGAAGTCGTCCTCCACGTGCAGCAGCACCGGGGTCCAACCCTCCGTGCCGTACGTGGAGTTGATCTCCTCGGCGACCCGGGCCACCTCGGCGGTGTAGTCCCGGTAGACGGCGAGGTCCTGCCGGGACGGGTAGGCGAAGGCGAGGTGCACCACCCGGCCGCGCCAGTCGGGGTGGCGCTCCAGGAGGTCGCGGTAGGCGAGCAGCCCGCGCACGATGTTCTTGGACAGTTCGGTGCGGTCGACCCGGACGATCGTGCGCCGCGGGGAGCCGTCCGGCCCGGTGCCGATCTGCTCGCGCAGGGTGCGCAGCCGTTCGTCCACGTCCGCCCGGTGGGAGCGTTCGCGCAGGAAGTCGGCGTCCGCACCGAGGCCGTGCACCCCGGTCCTGGTGGTGCCGGTGCCGCCCAGGACCTCCCGGCAGCAGGCGGTGAACGCGTCCGCCCAGCGGTGGGTGAGGAACGCGGCCCGGTCGGCGCCCAGGATGCCCCGGAGCAGCTGCTCCGCCACGTCGTCGGGGAGCAGCCGGAAGTAGTCGACGGGTGCCCAGGGGGTGTGCGAGAAGTGGCCGATCCGCAGGTCCGGCCGGAGCTCCCGGAGCAGTCCGGGCACCAGTGCGAGGTGGTAGTCCTGGACGAGGACCGCGGCGCCCTCGGCGGCCTCGTCGGCGAGCGCCCGGGCGAAGGCCGCGTTGTACGCCTCGTAGGACGCCCAGCGGGCCCGGAACTCCGCGTCGAAGACGGGCTCCAGCGGGGTCTGGTACAGCATGTGGTGGACGAACCACAGCACGGAGTTGGCGATGCCGTTGTAGGCGTCGGCGTACACGTCCGCCGGGATGTCCAGCATGCGTACGCGCTGTCCGCCGGTGTCCGCGGGATCGAGGGCGCCACCGGTGCGGCGGACCGCCTCGCGGTCGCCGTCGCCGAGGGCGGCGCACACCCAGACCGCGTCCGCGTCGGGGCCGATCGCGGAGAGCCCGGACACCAGTCCGCCCCCGCCGCGGCGGGCGTTCAGCGTGCCGTCGTCCGCCACCGCGTACGAGACGGGACCGCGGTTCGACGCCACGAGGACCGTGGCACCCGCGGCGCCCGTGGTGCTCGTGGTGCGCTGCCCACCCTGAGAGAAACCCATACGGCGATACCTCGCCCACCCGGTGAACCCTCAAACGTGGCCCCGGGCACGCCCTGCGCAGCCCCTGGCCCGTTGTCGCCGGTCGTCCGTCTCTCGTCCGACGGCCGTCCGCCGGTCGTATACGACGACCCCTCCGCTCACACCCCGGTTACGTGCAGTCGCCGTCCGGAGGCGGACTTGCTGCGCACCGTCGCGACCAGCAGTCCGCCGACCGCGCCCAGGGACACCACCAGCCCGCCGTACAGGTACGGCGAGAACCCGTCACGCACGGGGCGGGTCGTCCGGCGTTCCAGCGCGGGCGCGGGGGTGGCGTCCGCGCGGGGCGGTCCCACCGGATACGCGACCGGAGCCGACGTCACGGTGAGCGCCGATGCCGCGAGAACCCCTGCCGTCCACACAGCCAACCGCCGGACGCCACCACACGACCCCTTACCCACCCCGTGTGAGGAAAACATAAAAATACGGAGGAATGTGCGCATGAGCTGACAATCTAGGCAGTCGGTGGGGGCGCTCCGGGGCGCCACGCGGGACCGCGCCGCCCCCGTGCGCCGTTCACCGCAGCCGATTACGCCACTCGCCCGCTACCGCCGCACCCGCCCGTTACCGCCGCACCCGGCGAGCGCCCCGCCTGCCTACCCGGTCACGCCACGCGCCGCGCCGCGTACTCCGCCACCGAGGCCATCGGCGGACGCTCCTCCGTGTCGACGGCGTACGTGCGCGGCTCGAAGCCCCGCGGACCCCGCTCGAACTGCGTCAGCTCGGGCCGCATCAGGTGCCCCCGCGCCAACCGCAGCTGCGCCGTCCGGTAGACCGCCGCCGCCATCCGCCCCAGCGCCTGCCCGTCCTGGTGCCGGTGGCGCCGCACCCCCACGTCCACCTGCGCCAACGCATCGAGCCCCACCGTGTGCAGCGCGTCCACCAGCAACCCCAGCTCCACCCCGTACCCCACCGGGAACGGCAGCTGCTCCAGCAGCGAGCGGCGGGCCGCGTACTCGCCGCCCAGCGGTTGCACGAATCCGGCCAGCCGGGGCCAGTGCATGTTCAGCACCGGGCGGGCCAGCAGCTCGGTGACCCGGCCGCCCTGCCCGCCCCCGGCGACGGCGGTGCCGAGCGGCCGGTCGTACATCGCCTTCACGAACTGCACGTCCGGTTCGGTGAGCAGCGGCCCGACGATCCCGGTGACGAAGTCCGCGGAGAACTCGCGCAGGTCCGCGTCCACGAAACACACCACGTCACCGCGGGTCACCAGCAGCGACCGCCACAGCACCTCGCCCTTGCCGGGCAGCGCGGGCAGGCTCGGCAGGATCGCGTCCCGGTGCTCCACCCGCGCCCCGGCCGCCGCCGCGACCTCCGCCGTCCGGTCCGTGGAGCCCGAGTCGACCACCACCAGCTCGTCGACCAGCGGCACCGGCCCCGTCATCAGTTCCTCGCGGATCACGGACACGATTCGGCCGACCGTCGCCTGTTCGTCCAGCGCGGGCAGCACCACACTGACCGTGGTGCCCGAGGCCCGCTTAGCCGCGGTGAGCTGGTGCGGCGAACGGTCTGCCACGGACCAAGAACGCCTGCTCAGCCAGTCCTCGACTTCTTCCAGCACGGTCTACGGCTCCCTACTGTGATCCATCTCGCGGTGCGGACGACTATCTCAACTGTCCTGGCCTTCGGTTACAGTCTTGAACAACGCGGATGACCGTCGCATGTCGGGGGCCGTCTCGCTGACAACCACATACCGCTCATCCAGAGGGGCAGAGGGATACGGCCCGTTGAAGCCCCGGCAACCCTCCAGTCGGTTCTCGTGACCGTCCGCCGAAGATCGTCGGCGACATCACCCGCGAGGCTCCCGACTCGGGAAGGTGCCAATTCCGTCTCGTGGCGAAGCGCGCCACGGGGAAGATGAGGAGAAAGGGCCTCCCCTCCATGGCTGTTCAGACCGCTGCTTCCACCGCCGCTGCTCCCGACGTCGCCGACCCGGCCGTCGATCTCGGTCCCGCCGCAGCGCTCTCCTGTCGCGAGTGCGGCGAACGTTTCGCACTCGGCCCGATCTTCGCCTGCGAGCTGTGTTTCGGCCCCCTCGAAGTGGCCTACGACCTCCCGCTCGGTGACCCCGAGGCCCTGCGCAAGCAGATCGAGTCCGGTCCCGAGAACATCTGGCGCTACGCCCCGCTGCTGCCCGTCCCCGCCGACGTCGCCGAGAAGCCGAACCTGAACCCCGGCTGGACCAAGCTCGTCAAGGCCGACAACCTCGCCCGCGAACTGGGCGTGACCGGCGGCCTCTACGTCAAGGACGACTCCGGCAACCCGACGCACTCCTTCAAGGACCGCGTCGTCGCCCAGGCCCTGGAAGCCGCGCGCGCCTTCGGCTTCACCACCCTCTCCTGCTCCTCCACCGGCAACCTCGCCGGCGCCGTCGGCGCCGCCGCGGCCCGCGCCGGCCTGCGCTCCTGCGTGTTCATCCCGCACGACCTGGAGCAGGCGAAGGTCGTGACGGCGGCCGTCTACGGGGGCGAGCTCGTCGCGATCGAGGGCACCTACGACGACGTGAACCGTTTCTGCTCCGAGCTGATCGGTGACCCGCTCGGCGAGGGCTGGGGCTTCGTCAACGTCAACCTCCGCCCGTACTACGGCGAGGGCTCCAAGACGCTGGCGTACGAGATCTGCGAGCAGTTCGGCTGGGAGATCCCGGACCAGTGGGTCATCCCCATCGCCTCCGGCTCGCAGCTCACGAAGATCGACAAGGGGCTCCAGGAGCTGATCAAGCTCGGGCTCGTCGCCGACAAGCCGTACAAGATCTTCGGTGCCCAGGCGACCGGCTGCTCCCCGGTCTCCGCCGCCTTCAAGGCCGGTCACGACGTGGTCCGCCCGCAGAAGCCGGACACCATCGCCAAGTCGCTGGCCATCGGCAACCCGGCGGACGGCCCGTACGTGCTCGACATCGCCCGCCGCACCGGTGGCGCCGTGGACGACGTGGACGACGCGGCCGTGGTCGACGCGATCTCGCTGCTCGCCCGGACCGAGGGCATCTTCGCGGAGACCGCGGGCGGGGTCACCGTCGGCGTCACCAAGAAGCTCATCGAGGCCGGTCTGCTCGACCCCTCGCTGTCGACCGTCGTCCTCAACACCGGCGACGGGCTCAAGACCCTCGACGCGGTGGCGGACCGGGCCCGACCGACCGCGACGATCCGGCCGGACCTCGACGCGTTCCGCGACGCCGGCCTCGCCACCGGCTGACACCAGCCTGCCGCGCCCGCGGGGTGGGTCCGCCCGCCCCGCCGGGCCCGTACGTGATCCCCGTACGTGATCCCCGTACGTGATTGCCGTACGTCCCTGTACCGTCTCGCCGGAAACGACCGGAAAGGCCGCCCCATGAGCGTCAACGTCCGTATCCCGACCATTCTGCGCACCTACACCGGCGGCAAGGCCGAGGTGCCCGCCGAGGGGGCCACCCTCGCCGAGGTGATCGCCGACCTGGAGAAGAACCACGCCGGCATCGCGGGGCGCGTCCTGGACGACCAGGGCAAGCTGCGCCGGTTCGTGAACGTGTACGTCAACGACGACGACGTCCGCTTCGAGCAGGGCCTCGGCACCGCCACGCCCGACGGCGCCGGTGTGTCGATCATCCCCGCGGTCGCCGGCGGTTAATCCTGCACTCCGGGCCGCCGCCCCGCGGGCCCGGCGCTCCTGACGCTGCGTCACCGTGATGACCCCCTCCGCAAGAGAAGCGGAGGGGGTCATTCCATAGGATTGAACGCGATAGGGTTGGGGAAATGGCTCGCGCGCTTGTCCTTCACACATATGACTTCTCGGCCGCGCGGCGACAAGAAGTAGCCAAAGAGCATTACCGAATTAGCCCCTTTGTGGCATTTGCTGGGCCCGACTTGCCCTGAATTCCAGTCAATTATCTGGACATCTCCGATGCGTCGCGCCCGGATTTCTCGTCCAGTTGACCTGTTGCAGACGGCAGTTGGACAGATACATTCAGCGGCGGTCGACGCGTTCCGGCGCACACCCCCAACCGTTGGGGGGTGGAGGTATGACCCGGGTCCGCGAAGTGCGGTCCTGTGCAAGGGCCAGTAATAGGGGAGTTAGGCATGGCTCAGGGCACCGTCAAGTGGTTCAACGCGGAGAAGGGCTACGGCTTCATCGCGGTCGACGGTGGTGCGGATGTTTTCGTCCACTACAGCGCGATTCAAATGGACGGGTACCGCACCCTTGAAGAGGGCCAGCGGGTCGAGTTCGAGATCTCGCAGGGTCAGAAGGGGCCGCAGGCGGATATGGTCCGCGTGGCCGTCTGAGCCGCGCGTCGACTGGCTGCGACGTTACGGAGGGTCCGCACCCGGCAGGGGTGCGGACCCTCCGCATTGCCCGTGCGGGTGCGCTGGCGCCGTTCGCGCCGTCCCCGTGCCCCCGGGCGGGTGCCCCGTGGGGTGCGTCCTTGTCCGCGGGTGCGGGGTGGTTGCTCGCGCAGTTCCCCGCGCCCCTAACGGGGCCCGCCTCGGGTCAGGCGACGACGCTGGGTAGCGCCCCCCCTTCAGGGGCGCGGGGAACTGCGCAAAACAACAGCGCACCCGCACCGGGCGACGCACCCGCAGGGAAGCGCACCGAAGGGGCGCGGGGAACTGCGCGAGCAACCACGGCGCACCCGCAGGAGACAACGCGCCCCGCAAGGGAACGCGCCTGTGCGTTGGGGGAGCGGAACGCCGCTGACCTGCGGTGGAGCCCTCGGGGGGTCGCCGAAAAACGCCAAGCCGCTTGCACTCGCACCTGTCGAGTGCTAATCATTGGCGTTAGCACTCTACGAGTGAGAGTGCTACGAAGGACCGGGTCGGTGAGGCCCGCGGGCCGGGTGGGGCAAGGATTTCGCCCGGTGTCGCAGGTCGTCCGTCGCGGGCGCCAGCGCGGTCCGTACCATCCGCTCCCACGCTCTCGTCAGGGCGCGGGTAGGACCCCCTTCAGTCCGGGAGGACCACTTCACATGGCCAAGATCATCGCGTTCGACGAGGAGGCGCGGCGCGGCCTTGAGCGCGGTATGAACCAGCTCGCCGACGCCGTCAAGGTCACCCTCGGCCCCAAGGGCCGCAACGTCGTCCTTGAGAAGAAGTGGGGCGCCCCCACGATCACCAACGATGGTGTCTCCATCGCCAAGGAGATCGAGCTCGAAGACCCCTACGAGAAGATCGGCGCCGAGCTGGTCAAGGAGGTCGCGAAGAAGACGGACGACGTCGCCGGTGACGGCACGACGACCGCGACCGTCCTCGCCCAGGCGCTGGTGCGCGAGGGTCTGCGCAACGTTGCCGCGGGTGCCAACCCGATGGCCCTGAAGCGCGGCATCGAGAAGGCCGTCGAGGCCGTCTCCGCTGCCCTGCTGGAGCAGGCCAAGGACGTGGAGACCAAGGAGCAGATCGCCTCCACCGCCTCCATCTCCGCCGCCGACACCCAGATCGGTGACCTCATCGCCGAGGCCATGGACAAGGTCGGCAAGGAAGGCGTCATCACCGTCGAGGAGTCCCAGACCTTCGGTCTGGAGCTGGAACTCACCGAGGGCATGCGCTTCGACAAGGGCTACATCTCGGCGTACTTCGCCACCGACATGGAGCGTATGGAGGCGTCCCTGGACGACCCGTACATCCTGATCGCCAACTCCAAGATCGGCAACGTCAAGGACCTGCTGCCGCTCCTGGAGAAGGTCATGCAGTCGGGCAAGCCGCTGCTGATCATCGCCGAGGACGTCGAGGGCGAGGCCCTGTCGACCCTGGTCGTGAACAAGATCCGCGGCACCTTCAAGTCCGTCGCCGTCAAGGCCCCGGGCTTCGGCGACCGCCGCAAGGCCATGCTCGGCGACATCGCGATCCTCACGGGCGGCGAGGTCATCTCCGAGGAGGTCGGCCTCAAGCTGGAGAACGCGACCCTGGACCTCCTGGGCCGCGCCCGCAAGGTCGTCATCACCAAGGACGAGACCACCATCGTCGACGGTGCCGGTGACACGGACCAGGTTGCCGGTCGCGTCAACCAGATCCGCGCCGAGATCGAGAACTCCGACTCCGACTACGACCGCGAGAAGCTCCAGGAGCGCCTGGCGAAGCTCGCGGGCGGCGTGGCCGTCATCAAGGCCGGTGCCGCGACCGAGGTCGAGCTCAAGGAGCGCAAGCACCGCATCGAGGACGCCGTTCGCAACGCGAAGGCCGCCGTCGAAGAGGGCATCGTCGCGGGTGGTGGCGTGGCCCTGCTCCAGGCTGCCGCCGTCTTCGAGAAGCTGGAGCTGGAGGGCGACGAGGCCACCGGTGCCGCCGCCGTCAAGCTCGCGCTTGAGGCTCCGCTGAAGCAGATCGCCGTCAACGCCGGCCTTGAGGGTGGCGTCGTCGTGGAGAAGGTGCGCAACCTGACTCCGGGTCACGGGCTCAACGCCGCGAGCGGTGAGTACGTCGACATGATCGCCGAGGGCATCCTCGACCCGGCGAAGGTGACGCGTTCCGCGCTGCAGAACGCTGCGTCGATCGCTGCGCTGTTCCTCACGACCGAGGCTGTCATCGCTGACAAGCCGGAGAAGGCTGCGGCTGCCGCGCCGGGCGGTATGCCCGGTGGCGACATGGACTTCTGAGCCTCTTCGGCTCGGACTCCGCGTCTCGGTTCGAGGGCGGCACCCCCTGGTGGGGTGCCGCCCTCGGGCGTTCCTGTCTCGTTCGTCCGCGGGTGCGTGGGGGGTGCTCGCGCCGTTCCCCGCGCCCCTTTGGTGCGCTTCCCTGCGGGTGCGTTGTTTCTGTGCGGTGCGCTGGTGTTTTGCGCAGTTCCCCGCGCCCCTGAGGGGGGCGCTTGCCATCGTGGGTTAGCTGAACACTGTGGTCAGGGGCATCTTGACGGTGGAGACCGGTACGCCCGCCGCGGCGAGCCGGTCGACGGCCCACAGCACCGCGTCCCTCGCCGAGGCCGCTCGCACCGTGCACGGGAACCGCACGCCGCGGGGGTCCTCCTCCCAGCCGATTGCGCCGCCGGCGAGTTCGGGTGCGTGGTCGAACGCGTCGGACTCCCGCTCGGTCGGGCGCCCCTCCGGGTACAGGACGAACGTCCAGTCACGCACAACCGCTGTGCCTCCGGTGAACTCATCGATCTTCTTCCTCTCGGTGCGTCGGTGGGGCACGCGTACAGGGTCACCGTGCTGCCTCCGCTGATGCTGCCGTAGTGGCGGATGGCCACCGGCGCGGTCGTCCAGCGGGAGCAGACGGCGCAGCGGACCGTGAAGGGCCGGGGTGGTGGTCCGGCCGGTGCGTCGGGGGTCATGGGGGCGCCGCCATCCGTACGTGCCCCGGCGGGTGCGGTAACACCCGCCGGGGCTCTGTCGTGACCCGTCCCGCCGGGCCGGTGGGGAAGGCCGGCTCCGACGGGACGGGGGTCAGTCGTCCAGCGCCGGGGAGTGGTGCCCCGGGAGCTGGCTGTGCAGGTTGAGCTCCCGCACCTTGGTGCGCAGTTCGCGCAGGGCGGGGCTGTCAGGCCCTGGCCCCTCCTCCGGTCCCCGGGGGCGATCCGGGCACTGGGGGTAGCCGCAGGTGCAGGGAGGGAACGTCAGGGGGCTGGCAGGAGGCAGCACCTCTCCCTCGTCGTTGAGGAACAAGGTCGTTTCACCTGTTCTCGGGTTCCGTCGTCGCCCGCTTGTGGTTCGGGCTGAGGCGTTGCTCAACCATCGGGCTGGTCACCAACAGTCAATGGGCGAGTACGGAGGGTCGGGAAGCTGCCAGACTGTCTGCCAGATGTAGGCCAGCGACGACGAGCACGGACGGATGGCGGACATGACCATCGGGCAGCGCATCCGAGCAGCGCGTGTGGCGCGACGTCCGCGGCTGAGTCAGGCGCAACTCGCGGATGAGCTATCGGTTGAACGTTGGGGCGAGAAGGGTTTTTGCGACCGGCAGCAGGTGTACCGATGGGAGACCGGGCGCCGGGTGCCTCAGGTGTGGCTGTCGTTCCTCGAAGAAGTTCTGGACATCAGTCTCTGTGGGGACGGCGACGACTCGGCGGCCGATATCGTGACCTCAGTCATGCTCCTGGGAGGGGACGACGTGGACCGACGGGAGTTCTTCGCGGCGTCTGCCGCCGTCGGTCTGGCCGCACTTGACCTTCCCGATGCTGAGGCGATCGTTCGCCGTGCGGACCGGCCCGGCCCGGTCAGGGTGGGCGCGGGCGAGGTGACGGCCGTGCGCACGATGACCACCACCCTGGGGAACGCCGCATCCGAGCTGGGTGGTGGCCATGCCAGGCACCTCGCCGTGCGGTATCTGACGGTGGACGTCAGACGGTGGCTCGATGGCCGGTACACCCGCACGGTGGGGCGTGATCTCTTCGCGGCGACCAGCGAACTGGTCCATCTGATCGGCTGGATGGCTCGCGACGAGGGAAACCAGGGCCTGAGCCAGAAGTACCACCTCCACAGTTTCCAGCTCGCGGCGGAGGCCGGTGAGGACGAGTTGGCCGCGACCGCCCTGCGGGGCCTTGCGGACCAGGCCGTCGAACTGGGGCACGTTCCGACTGCCGTTCGGCTGGCCGAAGCGTGCGAGTGCCGGGGTCGGAAACTGGACGGCAACCCCAAGGCCCTGTCGTACTACCGCAACACCCTGGCTCGCGCGGCAGCCGCCGATGGAGACCGGGCCACCGCCCTCAAGATGCTCAGCGCCGCGCAGACCGCGATCGAGCGGGCGCCGACCCTGCCCGGGCAGTCATGGGCGAGCCACTACAGCTACGGCCGCTGGGCCCATGAATCGGGCATGATCCACGCCAAGTTGGGTGACCTCGCCGTCGCGGAGGAACACCTCAACCTGGCTCTGGACATCCACGGAATCGACCGCAGGCGCACTCGGGCGATCGTCCTGGCCGACCTCGGTCACGTCCAGCTCAAGCGGGGCGCCGCCGGGGCCGCGGTGGCCACGTGGCGGGAGTTCCTGACCTGCGCCGAGGGAGTGAGGTCGGTGCGGATCGAAGACGGCCTGACCAACATCGCTGCCCGGCTTCCGTCCGTGTCCGACAGTCCCGAGGCGGCCGAGCTGAGTGAGCGGATCAGCGCTCGTGCGTGAGGACCGGGTGAAGAGCGCCTAGGGCACCTCCGACTGCGGTGGCTGCACCGTTCTGCGGGTGGGCGTGCGGAGTTGGGCGGCCCTGGTGGCGTTGGCCCGGCGCGGCGCGGTCTGACGTTCAGTGGGGTCGGATCGGCGGGTCGTGGCGCGGGCCGCAGCTGCTGTGGGGTGCCGCCCGCGGTGTTGCCGGGGGCGGCGCGGGGCTCCCTGCGCGGGACCCGGGTCTACTTCCCGGGCCGCCCGAGCTGGTGGACGGTCCAACCCGTCGCGCGCCAGGGCTCGGGGTCGAGGGTGGTGCGGCAGTCGACGAGCAAGGGCTTGGCGGGGCGGTCTACGAGGACTCGGGGGTCCGCTTGCCGGTACTCGGGCCATTCGGTGGCCAGGACGACGAGGTCTGCGCCGTCGAGGGACGCCGGAAGGTCTTCGGTGTATTCGAGTTCCGGGTTGCGGACCATGGCCGTGGCCACGGCCTGGGGGTCGTGCACGGTGACGGTGCCGCCGGCCTGCTGGAGGGCGTGGGCGAGGGCGAGTGCGGGGGATTCCCGCACGTCGTTGGTACCGGGCTTGAACGCCGCACCCCACACGGTGATCCGGGCTCCCCGGATCGGCCGGTCACCCAGGGCGATGGTGATCAGGTCCATGGCCACGTCGATACGGGTCTCGTTGATCTGCTCGGCGGCGAGCAGGAGGCCGGCGGCCCGTTCGGCGCCGAGTTGCCGGGCGGAGGCGGTGAAGGCGCGCACGTCCTTGGGGAGGCAGCCGCCGCCGTAGCCGATGCCGGGCCTCATGCCGCCGGCGCCGATCCGGGGGTCGATGCCCAGGATCTCCACGATCTTGGAGATGTCGCCGCCGGCGGCCTCGCACATCTCGGCGACGGCATTGATGTAGGAGATCTTCAGGCCGAGGAAGCTGTTCGCGGCGCCCTTGGCGAGTTCGGCGGTCTGCGGGTCGGTGATGAAGATCGGCACACCGGTGTCCAGGATGCCGGCGTAGACCGCGCGGATCGCCTTTTCGCCCTCGGCGCTGGTGACGCCGGCGATGAGCCTGTCCGGACGCAGGGTGTCCTCGACCGCATGGCCCTCGCGCAGGAACTCGGGGTTCCACACGACCTCGACCGCGCTGCCGGCGGGGGCCAGGCGCTGTGCGAGGGCGGTGACCTGGACGGTGGTCCCGACGCTGACGGTGGACTTCCCGACGATCGTGCAGGGCTGGTGGAGGTGGGGCGCGAGCTGACGGATCGCGCCGAAGACCTGTCCGTTGTCGTAGGAACGGCCATCGGCGTCGATGGGTGTTCCCACGCCGATGAAGTGCAGTTCGGCGCCGGCGGCGGCTTCGCGGATGTCCGTGGTGAACCGTAGCCGGCCGCTCGCGGTGTGGCGTGCCAACAGCTCGGGCAGACCGTCTTCGTAGATCGGGCACTCGCCGGCGTTGAGCCGATCGACCTTGGCCTGGTCGACGTCCACACCGATGACCTGGTGGCCGAGGTGGGCCATCGCTGCCGCGTGGGGGATGCCGAGGTGACCGCAGCCGATGACGGAAACGAGCATGGCGAGTCCTTGTCGCGTTGGGGGCACACCGCTACTCGGTGTGCCCCCGACGCTATCTGTTGGGTGACGCGCCTTCCGGTGTTCCCGATGCCGATCGGAGTTTCATGGCAGGGCGGTTGAGGCGTGCGGGCCGCTCGTTGGTGGTGAAACACCCTGCTCGGCGGGCCAGTCCGGCAGGGAACGCCCCCACCGGAGGCAGCGCGTCCGTGACTTCCTCGACCACGCGGCCTGAACGCCCCGCCGGCTGAGCCTCTTGACGACGTGACGTCCGGTCAGCTGCCAGGCGCCAACTGCTTCCGTAGCCGCGCCGCGTCCCGCATCGGAGGGAGGCCGTACACGCTTCGGTACTCCCGGCTGAACTGGGTCGCGCTCACGTAGCCGACGGCCTCCGCCACCGACGCCGCGGTGGTCTCGCCGGCCGTCAACCGTCGCCGGGCCTCCTGGAGTCGTAGCTGCTTCTGGAAGCGGAGGGGGCTCATGCCGGTGGCGGCCTTGAAGCGGCGGTGCAGGGTGGCGGTGCTCATGTGCGCGACCGCGGCGATCTCCTCGACGGTCAGCGGTTCGGCGTAGTGCTCGCAGATCCACGCCGCCGCCGCGCGCACCCGGGCCGTAGCCGAGTCCGCCAAGGTGAACTGGCGCAGGACCGGGCCGAGCGGGCTGCCGAGCAGTCGGTACAGGATCTCGCCCTCGATGCGGGGCGCGAGCGGGCCGATGTCGTCCGGGGCGTCGAGCAGCCGCACCCACCGGGTGACCGCGTCGAGAAGCTCCGGTGTCATCGTCGCGGTGACCTGACCGCCCGGACCGGGCAGGGGCCGCGGGCTCGACTCGCCCATGTCCAGGAGTAGTTCGGTGAGCACGCGCGTGTCGAGACGCATGATGGCCGAGCGGTACGGAACGCGTTCGCAGGAGGCGGTGACCGGTACCCGGAGCGTGTTGAGGAACATGTCGCCGCGTGCGGTCGTCCAGCTCCGCTCGCCCGCGACGGCTCGTTTGGCGCCGTCGGAGATGAAGCAGACCATGGGGTCGTAGAGGAGGTCGGCGGGGGCCACCAGCTCGTCCAGCGTGATCAGCGAGAGGCGTGGCACGGCCGTCTCGGACCAGAGTCCGACACTGTGCCGGGCGATGTCCGCCGACAGTCGATCCAGCACGCGACGCTCCCTTGCTGAGAGGATCGGGCAATCCTATGCGGTGCGTGCCCCATGACCCGGGACGGGCGCGGGCCTAGCGTTCAGGGCATGACGCAGAACGCGAACCTTCCGCACCGCAAGCTCGGCACCCAGGGCCTGGAGGTCGGGGCGATCGGCCTCGGCACGATGGGCATGACGATGGCGTACGGCACCGGGGACGAGGTGGGCGGGACCGCCGCCATCCGCCGGGCGTACGAACTGGGTGTGACCCTCTTCGACACCGCCGAGCTGTACGGCATGGGCACCGGAAGCAACGAGCAGTTGCTCGGCCGCGCGGTGAAGGGCTTCCGCGAGGAGGTCGTCATCGCCACCAAGTTCGGCTTCGACCTGAGCGATCCGGAGAACTTCGCGAACGGGCTGGACAGCCGTCCGGAACACATCCGGGAGGTCACCGAGAACAGCCTGCGCCACCTGGGCACGGACCACATCGACGTGCTCTACCAGCACCGGGTGGACCCGAACGTACCCATCGAAGACGTGGCGGGCACCGTCGGCGATCTGATCGCCGAAGGCAAGGTCCGGTACTTCGGGCTCAGCGAGGCGGGCCCGGACGTCATCCGGCGGGCCCACGCCGTGCACCCGGTGTCGGTGCTCCAGACCGAGTACTCGGTGTTCGAGCGTGCAGTGGAGGCCGAGGTGCTGCCGGTCGTCCGCGAGCTGGGCATCGGGTTCGTGCCCTATTCGCCGCTCGGTCGGGGCTTCCTGACCGGTGTGGTGAAGCCCGGCGCGGAGTACCCGGCGGACGACATGCGCAGTTTCGACGAGCGTTGGCAGCCCGGCAACTACGAGAAGAACCTGTCCGCCGTACGGGAGTTGACCGCGCTGGCCGAGGGCAAGCACATCTCCGTCACCCAACTCGCGTTGGCCTGGCTGCTGGCGCAGGGCGACGACATCGTTCCCATTCCCGGAACCCGTAACCCCGAGCGGGTAGCGCAGAACACCGCCGCGGCGTACGTGACGCTCACGCCGCAGAACCTCGCCCGCATCCAACGCATCCTGCCGCGCGGCGCGGCCGGTTCGCGCTACCCGGACTCGATGATGCCCACTTGGTGACCCTCTTGGGTCCCGGAGCCGGAGCCCGTCTCGGAGCCCGGTTCGGGGAAGTCCCATGCGGGCGGCTTCCCCGAACCGGTCATTCGGGTTTTGTTATCACGGCTGTGATAACGTGCGGTCATGCCAGCTCGGATTGACCTCGAACAGCGCCGCAGGGATGTCATCGAGGCGGCTTTCCGCCTCTTGGTCGCCGAAGGCGTCAGCGGTATGTCGCTGCGGAAGGTCGCCGCCGAATCGGGATGGAACATCGGATCGGTGCGCCACTACTTCGACGACCACCGCGATCTGCTCGTGGCCGCCGCCACCGAGATCGGTGACCGCATGGGGAGGAGGCTCACCCGGCACTCGGCCGACGCGTTGGCCGGACTCAGGGGTGAGGTCGCCGTCGACGCCTTGCAGTCGCTGGTCGAGGAGCTGTTGCCGATCGACGAGGAGCGCCGCGTCGAGTCGATCGTGCTGACGGAGTTCATCGTCGCCGCACGGGTGAACCCGGTCTTCCGCCCCGTGACCGAGCAGATGGCCACGGATGTGCGCACGGTGTTCACGGACGCCCTGGGTGCGCTCGGCGTGCCCGAACCGGCCGAGGAGGCCGAACGACTCGTGGCCGTCCTGGGCGGGTTGGTGATCGATTCGGTGACGCCGCACGGCTCGCTCGGCGTCGAACGGCTTCGCAAGACGCTGCGGGCGCAGGTGCGTTCGGTGTTGGCGGCCGTTCCCGACCCTGCGCACTCCCCTCCGCCTGCCTGAGGTACGCGCTGTCGGGGGTCGCCGAAGCGCGTCGGACATTCAAGGAGTTCAGTTGTGCCCGCATGGCTTTTCGCTCTGCTCGCCGCTGCTTTCGTGCTCTATACCGATGACTATGTGATTGCTGGAGTCCTACCGGAGATCGCACGGGATCTGGACGTCAGTGAGGCGCAGGCCGGGCAGTTGGTGACTGTCTTCTCCCTCACCGTCGCACTCGCGGCGCCGATAGCCGGAGTCGCCCTGGCGCGGGTCTCCCGGCGGCACCTGTTCACCGTCTCGTTCGTGGTCTTCGTCGTGGCCAACCTCCTGGCGGCCACGACGACCGGGTTCGGGCTCCTGATGGCGTTGCGGATCGTGGCGGCGCTCGCGGCGGCGGCCTCCACCCCGGCGGTGTTCGCCCATGCCGCCGAGCGGGCGCCGGAAGGGCACATCGGAAGGTACGTGGCCGTGGTGGCGCTCGGTGTCACGGGTTCGATCGCGGCCGGAGTGCCCATCGGCACCTGGATCGGCGGCCAGTACGGCTGGCGGGCGACGTTCGTCTCGATGGCGGTGGCCGGGACCGCGGCACTGTGCTTCGTGCTCGCCACCTTGCCCCGTGAGCACGGCAGGACCGGCGAGGTGCCGAGCGTCTCCGATCAACTGCGCACCCTGGCCAGCGCGCCGGTGCTGCTCGGCATCCTGGCGAACTGCGCGCTCATGACCGGATCGATGATGATGCTCACCTACATGGCGCCGCACATCGACGCGGTGAGCGAGGCCAGCGTGGATCAACGTGCGCTCGCCTTCAGCCTGTCGGGGATCGCCGGCATCGTCTGCATCTGGCTGGGTGGGAAGGCCACCGATCGATGGGGTGCGGACCGGTCCCTGGTCGCCGGGATCATCGTCTTCACCGGCGTGATGGGGATACTCGCAGCGCTGTGGTTCGCCCGCCCCGTGCCGTTCTCCGTCCTCGTCGTGGTGGGGACGATCTGGGGCGGCATGGCCTTCTGGAACTCTCCGGCGATCCAGGCGCGCCTCTATCTGCTCGCCGGACCGGCGGCGGCGCAGGCGTTGGCGCTCAACACCTCGGGCACCTATCTCGGAGTCGCCTTGGGCGGAGCCGTCGGTGGCGTGACCCTGAGCAGCCTGGGGGCCGGATTCCTGCCCGCGGTGGCGGCCCTCCTCGGGCTCGCCGCCCTGGCGCTACTGGCATGCGCCATCGGGGCGTCGAAGCATCCCGTGCGCGACGGAACGACGGCGGCAGCCGCACCATGACGGGTCGCCAGGGTGCCCGCTGCGGTGGTCGGCCGTGGCGCGGACGTGTGGCTAGGGTGACGCGTGCGCGATCAAGGAGGTCTTGAGCGCGGGGCGACGAGGGTGACGGGGGTGTCCGGGTGAATCGGCTGAGGTGCGCCGTGCTTGCCGTGGTGGTGGGGGCGGTGGTGGTCGGATGCGGGGGCTCGGGTCAGGCGCCGCCCGGCCCGGAGCGCGCCACCGACGACCGGGAGCGAGCCGCTGACCGGGAGCGGGCGGACGAACGGCCCGAGCGGTACCGTCTGGCCATGCCGGACCGTGTGGTGGAGAAGCGTTACGAGCGGGACCACGACGCGTCACCTCCGGACGAGACCCTGGCCGAGGTGTTGGCCGGTCAGGTGCAGGACGCGCAAGCGGCGTTCGGGGTGTACCGGCCGGCCGGGTCGGGCGATTACGGGGGCGGGATGATCACGGTCACGGGTGTCCACGGGGTGGTGCTCAGCCCGGTCACCGCACGGGACGAACTGCTCGACGTGCTCGACCGACGGGACCTCGTGCGGCAGGTCGTGGTGGCCCCACGGACGATCACCCCGCCCGGCTCCGAGGAACCGTTGCTCTGCCGGGTGGTGGAGCGGGGCTACGAGGGGGACGACCACACGTCCCTCAACGCGTCGTGTACCTGGGCCGAGGCGTCGACGGTGGCGACCGTGGTCACCTCGGTTCAGACCCCGCCCGGCACGGGCGAACTCGACGCCTTCGCGGCGGTCGCCGGGGCGATGCGCGACGACGTGCGGGTCGGGTACTGAGCTTCCTCGCAAGTGCCTGTTTCTGAGCCCCGGGCCTCGGTGGCGACGGCTGAATGTTGATCACCCATTCGGATGAATGGGGAATTAGCGGGGCCCAAGTGGACAGATTGTCGTGGGTTGTTGGATGACAGCCCGAGAAACTTGTCGATGCACGGGAGTAACCATGGCCATGTTCCAGACCGGCAGGATCAGCCTCAGCTCTGACAATGCGATCGAGACGTCAGGGGGCAACACCTCGACGTTCACCCGGGTGACCTTCCCGACCCCCTTCCCGGCCGGCTCCGAGGTCATCGTGCTGCCGCTGACGCAGACGTTCAACGGTCCGGACACGCCCGGCATCCGTGTCCACGACGTGACGGAGAAGGGATTCCTGATCCGGCTCAACGAGGTCAGGGTGAGCGCCGGCGTCATGGCCGACGGCAAGCACACGACGGAGCAGGTCGGCTGGCTGGCCACCACCGTCTGACGATGGCCTCGCTGATGAGCCGTCGGGTTTGCCGCAGGGCGGCTCATCGGTGAAGGCGTTCAGCGCCTGCCTTCAGCCCCGGGTGGCCTGCTGCGGCCCGGGGTTCGACCGTCGAAGCTTCGGTGCGGAGGTTCCTGCGGGCCAACGAGTTCTATGGGGGGCGTCGAACGGACTCGTGTACGTTCGGTGCACGGTTCGATCAACGGGTGGCTGAATTCTTGCCGTTCGCTCCTTGGGGGAGGAATCAGGATGGACACGACACGGCGCAAGCCCTGGACGGTCACCGGTGTGGTGGCCCTGGTGGCGGGGGCGGTCTGCGTGGGGGTGCTCGGCACGGGTGCGTTCACGCTCGTGGACCTGGCGGACAGCGACGACTGCGAGGGGACCGAGAAGCGGGTGCAGCAGGTCGCTGACCTCAAGGTGCTGCACTCGCCGCCGTCCGGCGCCCGCCCGGCGAAGGGCTTCGAGGAAGCGGACACGGGCTGTCTCGACGACAGCGGCGACGAAGTCCTGTGGTCCTCCCGCACCTACGACTCCGCACTCCGGGAAGCGGCCGTACTGGCGCACTACCGTGCGTGGGCGAAGGACGACGGGTGGCAGGAGCGCAAGCCCACGTACGGGGAGGCGGAGTCGCCCGAGGACCCGGACGCCGTGAAGGTCTGCTTCACCAAGGACGTCCCCGGCGGTCCGGTCAGGCTGAGCCTCCGCTACGAGTACGACGCGCCCAAGAGGTTCGTCCTGAGCGCGGAGTCGGACCTGGACGGGGCGGGGCTCGACTGCTGACCCGTACCCGCGTTCCCACCTCGGTGGGGCTCAGGCGGGGGCGGGTTCGCGTTGCGCATCCGGGTCATCGGCGTTCGGGCCGGCCTCGGGATCAGTGTCCGGCTCGGCGTTCAGCTCGATGAGGGCCTGGCGGGTGAAGCCGAAGAAGTACGTGACGAGGAATCCGGCCACGTACCCGACGAGCAGCCCGCCCCCGTACACCGCGACCGCCGCGGCGAACCCGCGGTCGCCCTGGACCAGGGGGAACAGGGCCCAGCCGGACGGGCCGATCGCGGTGGAGCCGACCTGCGTGCCCAGCATCGAGAACAGCCCGACGAACGCGCCGCCCGCCGCGCCGCCCGCGCACGCTGTGACGAACGGGCGCCCCAGCGGCAGCGACACCCCGTAGATCAGCGGCTCGCCGACGCCCACCAGGCCGGCGGGCAGCGCGGAACGGATCGTCGCCCGGATGGTCCGGTTGCCGCGCAGCCGGACGAACACCGCGACCGCCGCGCCCACTTGGCCCGCGCCCGCCATCGCGAGGACCGGCAGCAGCACGGTGTAGCCCTGCTGTTCGATCAGGGTGGTGTGCAGGGGGATCAGCGCCTGGTGCAGTCCCAGCATGACCAGGGGGAGGAACAGCCCGCCGAGCACCAGTCCGGCGAGCACGCCCGTGTGGACGAGGAGCCAGTTCGCGCCGAGCCCGATGGCCCGTGCGGCCTCGCCGGCCGCGTACATCAGCCCGTACACCGTCACCAGCCCGGTCAGCAGCAGGGTGAGCGTCGGGGTGACGATGACGTCGACGGTCTCCGGGACCCAGCGGCGGCACCACTTCTCGATCGCGGTGGCGAGCAGGGCCGCCCCCAGTGCGCCGAGCACGCCGCCCTGGCCCGGGGCGAGCGGGTGCCCGAAGGCGCTGATCGCGGTGACGCCGGGGAAGACGACGACCGCGGCGGCGGCCCCGCCGATGACGGGCGTCCCGCCGAACTCCTGCGCGGTGTTGATGCCGACGAACACCGCGAGCAGCGCCATGAAGCCCGAGGCCAGCGCGCCGAGTACGGGAGTCAGCCAGGGCAGCAGGCCCGCGTTGACGAGCAGTCCGTTGAGTCCGGCGATGATGCCGCAGCCGATGAGTGCCGGGATCAGCGGGACGAACACGGCCGCGATCCGGCGCAGCAACAGCTTGCCCGGGGTGGCGTTGCGTTGTTTCCGTTCGGCGCGCAGGGCGCTGCCCCGGGCGGCCAGCGCGTCGGCGGTGACGACGGCCGGGCCCGGGGCGGGCGCCTGGGCGCGCAGGTCCTCGAAGGCGCGGGTCACGCGGGCGGCCCGGCCGGGTCCCAGCACGATCTGGTACGTGTCGCCGTCCTCGACGACGCCGAGGACGGCCGGGTGGGCGCGGACCTCGGCGTCACGGACGGCGGCGCGGTCCGTGAGGGCGAGCCGCAGCCGGGTCATGCAGTGGGCGGCCGAGGTGACGTTGCCGGGGCCGCCGACGAGGGCGAGCAGGTCCCGGGCGGTCGCCCGGTGCGGGTCGTCCGGGCGGTCCGGTCGGGTCGGGCGGTCTGGCATGGGGGCCTCGCTGTCGGGTGGGGGGTGGGGTTCCTCCGACGGGGCGGGACCGGGCGGTGGGGTCAGCCCGCTGCCGCCAGGGCTTCGCGCAGGTGGCCGTCGGCGGTGGTGAGGAGCCGGTCCGCGGTCGGGGCGTCGACGTCGGAGAGGATGATCAGGATGGCGTTCTTGACCTCGCCGCCCGCCGCGCTCAGCGCCCGTTCGACGGTGGCGTCGTCGGCCCCGGTGGCGAGGCTGACGATCCGGTGCGATCGGGCGTGCAGCTTCTCGTTGGAGGCGCGGACGTCGACCATGAGGTTCCCGTACGTCTTGCCGAGCCGGATCATGGTGATCGTCGAGATCATGTTGAGGACGAGCTTCTGCGCGGTGCCCGACTTGAGGCGGGTCGAACCGGTGAGGAACTCCGGGCCCACGACGACCTCGATGCCGTGGTCCGCGGCGGCGGCCAGCGCGCTGCCGGCGTTGCAGGACAGGCCGACGGTCAACGCCCCGTACTGCTTGCGGGCGTGCGCGACCGCGCCGACCGCGTACGGGGTGCGGCCCGAGGCGGAGATCCCGACCACCGCGTCGTCCGGGGTGAGCCGCAGTGCGTCCAGGTCGGCGGCGGCGAGTTCACGGGAGTCCTCGGCGCCCTCGGCGGCCGAGGACATCGCGGAGGGGCCGCCCGCTATCAGTCCGACGACCTGGCCGGGCGCGGTGTTGAAGGTGGGCGGGCACTCGCTGGCGTCCAGCACGCCGAGCCGGCCCGCGGTGCCGGCGCCCGCGTACACGAGTCGACCGCCGCGGGCCATGCGCTCGGCGATGCCGTCCACGGCGGCGGCGATGAGGGGCAACCGCTCGGCGACGGCGGCGGCCACCAGACTGTCCTCGGCGTTCATCAGCCGGGCGATCTCCAGGGTGGGCAGCAGGTCCACGTCGGCGAGCTCCGGGCGGAACGTCTCGGTGGTGAGGGTGGCGAGTTGGGCCCGCAGCGCGCCGCCGGCGGGGGTGTCGTCGGGGGTGCGGGTGATGGGTGAGGGCATGGCGGGACTCTTTCCGGGGTGTCGGGAGAGAGGAGGGTGACGATCACGGGGCGCGGGTACGGGGGCGGCGGGTCGTTAGCGGTTCGGGGTGCGGGTGGGGCGGCGGTGGGCCAGGGCCTCGTAGGTGGCGGCGAGTGCGGGACCCGCCCGGTCGTAGGTGCGTTGGGCGACACCGATGAACAGGCAGTCCACGACGAGGAGTTGGCTGGTCCGGGAGGACATTGCGGCGGGGCGCAGTTCGCTTTCGCGGGCCGCGGAGGTGGTGAGCACGTGGTCGGCGTACTGGGTGACGTGCCCGTCCGGGCGGCCGGTCATCGCGATGGTCGTGGCGCCGTGCTCGAAGGCGACGCGGAGCGGTTCGATCACGTCGAACGTGGAGCCGGAGTCGGTGATCGCGATGGCCACGTCCCCGGGGCGGAGCTGGACCGCGTTGGTGACGGCGAGGTGGGGGTCGTTGTGCGCGTGCGCGATGAGGCCGATCCGCAGCAGCTTCTGCGCGAGGTCCTGGCCGACGAGACCGGAGGCGCCGATGCCGTAGACGTCGACCCGGCCCGCGCCGGCGAGGGCGGTGACGGCGGCACCGAGTTGGTGGACGTCGAGGGTGGCCGCGGTGTCGGCGAGGGTCTGGCGTTCGTCGTGCGCGAGCTTCGCGACCACGTCGGCGAGGGGGTCGTCGACGCTGATCGTGGCGGTGACCGCCGGGGCGCGCCCCGACTCCTGGTGGGCGGCGAGTCCGGCGAGGGCGAGGCGCAGGTCACGGTAGCCCGGGTAGCCCAGCAGGCGGGCCGTCCGGACCACGGTGGCCTCACTGGTGCCGGTGTGCTCGGCGAGTCCGGTGACCGTGAGCCCGGCGCAGCCCGCGGGGTCCGCGGCGACCGCTTCGGCGACCCGCTGCATGGAGCGGGTCATGGTGGGGGCGAGGGTGCGGACCCGGGCGGCGAGGGCCGCCGGAGGCGTGGGGGAGGCGGGGGAAAGGGCTTCGGAAGTTTCCTTCACTATGTCCGTCACCCTTGAAAGATATTTTCATACCGGGGGGTCGTCAAGACGGTGCGCGCCGAACCGGTGACGTTCCGTCGCCTGCGGTGCGCCGGTCGGCCCTATGCGCCCCGGTCGGCCTTACGGACACTGGTCGGACCTACGGTGCGCCCCCGGCCGGGGGTCGGTGGGTCTCGCGGTGCTCGCGGGGGCTGACCCCGTACCGTGCGCGGAACGCCCGGCTGAACGCCCCCGCGCTCGTGAACCCCCAGCGCGTGGCGACGGCACCGATGCCGGGCGCCGGCCCGCCCGCGATCAGTTCGGCGTGGCAGCGTTCCAGTCGGCGGCGCCGGATCAGGGAGGCCACGCCCTCCCCCCGCTCCTCGAACATCAGGTACAGGCTGCGCAGCGACATGCCGTGCGCGGCGGCCACCGTCGCCGGGTTGAGCCGGGGATCGCCGAGGTTGAGGTCGATGTAGGCGTCCACGTGTCGCAGCAGGCTCCGGGCCCGGACGGTCCGCCGGGGCGGCGCGGGGCCGTCGAGGTGGTGGGCGAGGAACGCGCCGGCCAGGTCCAGTGCGGCGCCCCCCAGGTGGTCCAGGTCGCAGGGGGTGCACGAGCCGCTCTCCGCAGCGGCGCTGGACAGGTAGTCGCGCAGGACGCGCCCCAGTCCCGTGTCGCCGGGCAGTCGCTGTCCGAGGAGCCGGTCCAACCGGTCCTGGGCGAGCGGCACCTCGTGCCGCGGTAACTGGAGGACCGTGACCCGGGTCGGACGGTCCGCCCGGGCGACGGTCTCGTACCGGAACGGGTGCGAGGTGTCGAACAGCACCCAGTCCCCGCGGCTCAGCGTGGTGCCGTGGCCGTCGGACCCGTCCAGGGTCATCTGCATCGAGCCATCGACCACCAGGGCCAGGTGGTACGACTCGGGGTCGGAGCGGCGGATGAGCGTCGGTGTGCGGTGCGAGCGCAGCGACGAGTAGCGGAAGGCGGCCAGTCGCACGGGGCCGAGGGCGGTCTGCGTCGCACGGGCGGTGAACCGGTCCGGTGCGTCGACCGTGATCCGCATCGGGGCGACGTCCCGGGCGATGGCGTCCCGGAACAGTTCGACGCGTTCACTCCCGGTCATCGCCCCGGTGGACAGTGCGGACCGCATGCCCGCGCCCCCTTCTCGCCTTCCTCGCCGTCCGTCATCCGAACGTTCCGAACGACCCTAGGCCCCGGGCCGGGCCACCGGTAGACGTCGGCGGGGGTCGGACTCGGACTCCTCCTCGCGGGCGGGCGCGCCGGGCCCGTTCAGTCGCGCCGGTGCTTGGGGCGGCGCAGGCCGGCCAGGGTGAGCCGGTGGACCAGTTCCTTGGAGCCGACCTCCACCGCGCCCGCGTGGACGGCGTCCGGGTAGCGGTGCGAGGGCAGGTCGTAGTGGTCACGTTCGAAGGCCCGCGGCGGGACGCCGATCCGTGCGGCGAAGGCGTGCAGTTCCTCGAACGACACGTCGCTGACCAGGTGCGACCACAGGCGCCCGTGGCCCGGCCAGGTCGGCGGGTCGATGTACAGGGTCACGGTGCGACCGGCCCGGGGAGCCGTCCCAGCGAGCCGACCGGGGCGACCGCCACGCCCGCCTTGCCGCACACCCAGTGCGGGTCGGTGCCCAGCTCGGGTTCCACGTCGAGGGCGTGCGGGTCGCCGGAGCCGCAGACCGGGCACAGCGGCCAGCGCCCGTACCGTTCGAGCAGCGCGTCCTGCACGTCCTGGGCGACCAGCCCGGTCACGTACGCGGCGCCCTCCGGCCACTGCTCGGCCCACCAGCGGCGGTGCGTCACGGCGTCCTCCACCAGCGACACCACGTCCGCGTCGGCGACGTCCCCCGCGACGAGGTCCGCCATCACCAGCGCCCGCGCCGCGTGCAGCGCCTGTTCGATTCCGGACACGTTTCCCACACGGCCCATTGTGCGCCATGGCGCACCTTGGCCGGGGGGTGTGCCTTCGCCGAGGGGTGCGCCTCGCTCAGGGGTGCGTCTTCGCTGAGGGGCGCGGCGGAGGCGGGGTGCTCAGGGGCGGCGGCCGGGCCAGGCGGCGAGCGCCAGTTCGGCGGTCTCGGTCAGCTCGGCCGCGGTGGCTCCGTCGCGGGAGCGCTGCGACATGCCCTGGATGATCGCGGCGAAGTACCGGGACAGGGCGCCAGGGCTGGCGTCCGGGGGGAGCTCGCCGTCCTGCTGCGCCCTGCGCAGCCGGTCCTCGAAGACGGCCAGGTTCGCGTTGCGCAGGGTGCGCAGGAACGTCTCGACCTCGGCGTCCTGCGGGGTGACGTTGGTGGCCGCGCTGATCGTCAGACAGCCGGCCGGGTGCGAGGGGTCGCTGTAGAGCACCGCGGCCTCGCGCAGGACCCGGGCGAACGCGCCGTACGCGGTGGGCTCTTCCTCCAGGGCGACACCCATGAACGCGCCGACGGGGGAGCGGCCGTACGTGCGCACGACCTCGCCGAACAGGGACCGCTTGTCGCCGAAGGCCGCGTACAGACTGCCCGGCCTGATGTCCATGACCTCGGTCAGCTTGCCGACGCAGGTGCCCGCGTAGCCGCGCTCCCAGAACATCCGGGCGGCTGCCGCCAGCGCCTCGTCCCGGTCGAACCCTCGTGGTCGTCCCCGTCTGGCCTTCGTCTCGCTCATGGCCACATTTTAGAGCGTCCGCTCAACAAGCGTGCTACGTTCGTTCCCGTTCATTCTTGAGCGAGCACTCAACAAACATCGGGGTGGGGAACAACCATGTCTGCAAAGGCACTTGAGGGAAAGATCGCACTCGTCACCGGCGGCAGCCGGGGCATCGGCCGGGCCATCGCGGAACGCCTCGGCCGGGACGGCGCCGTCGTCGCCGTCGGCTACGCCCGTGACGAGCGCGCGGCCGATGAGGTCGTCGCCCGCATCGAGGAGGACGGCGGCAAGGCCTTCGCCCTGCCGTCGCCGCTGGGCCGGCACGGGGACGCGGCGGCGCTGTGGGCCTCCTTCGACGCGCGGGTGGGCGCGTACGCACCCGACGGCGGCGTCGACGTCATCGTCAACAACGCGGGCATCGTGCACTGGACCACCGACGAGTCCGCGCTGACCGAGGAGCAGTTCGACGAGCTCTTCGCCGTCAACGTCCGCGCCCCCTACTTCATCGTGCAGGAGGCGGCAGGACGGCTGCGCGACCAGGGGCGCGTCATCAACATCTCCAGTGGCCTCGCCCGGCTCGCCTCGCCGGAGATCAAGGGGTACGGCGCCACCAAGGGTGCCCTGGACACCCTCACCCTCAACCTCGCCAAGGAGTTGGGCCCGCGGGGCATCACGGTGAACTCGGTGGCCCCGGGGGTCATCGAGACGGACATCAACGCGGAGTGGCTGGCCAGCCCGGACGTCGAGAAGTACGCGACCGAGATATCCGCGCTGGGTCGGATCGGGCGGCCGGACGACGTGGCCGGCGTGGTGGCCTTCCTCGCTTCGGACGACGCGCGCTGGGTGACCGGCCGGGTGGTCGACGTCACGGGGGGCTCCGGGCTGTAGCGGGCGCGGTGCGCGTCCGGTCCCGGAGCGGCAGCGTGGGGCGGAAGTGGCGGCTGGATCCCGTCATCTGCGGGTCGCCCCGGGACCGGGAGGCGTGGGGGTGGCGCGACCGTACCCCTGTGCAGTCGTACGACGATCAGGAAACCGCTCAGGCACGGGAGGTTCCGGCTCGGCCTCCAGGGGCGTGTTCGTGGACGTGCCCGGACGACGCGGACCACGAGCGTGCGGATCGGGGGATAAAGGGCTTCGTCGTGAAGCCCGGTCCGGGCATGATTTCCCCGTGCACGAGGACGAGCGCGGGCGGACGCGGTACACGCTGGCCGAGACGGAGCACGGCCGTGCCTGGGGCGTCTGCACCAGGGTGGAGGGGCTGTTCGGGCAACCACGTCGTGGGATGTACGAGTTGTTCGGCTGGGTCCCGGAACGCGCCGAGGTGATCGGTTGGGTGGGTAGTCGAGTGTGGCTGGTCCCAGAGGGGGAGGCGCTCGGTGCCTGGCTGTTGGAGGACGCTGAGAGCGCAGGGCGGCTTCTTGGCACGGACAGCCTGGTGCTCACCGGTCTGGACGACCACGAAGGTCCACCCGAGGGGCACACCGGACCCGTCCGGGTGCACGACGGGCACCGGTGGCTGGGATCGTGCCGGGGATCCACGCGCATCGTGCCGGCCGAGCAGATGGCGTCCCCGCTCGTCCTCCGGGGACTCACCCAGAGCGATCGGCTACGGACGGCACTGACGAAGGGAACCCGGCGGGCGCTGGATCTGGACGAGGCCGTCCTGGAGATACGGAACGACCGAGGCGAGCTGCTCGCGGACCGTGTGCTGTGGGCCAGAGTCAGAGCTTGGCGCCCGTCCCGGTGCGCGACGGATCTGATCGACCTGGAGCTCGACGGGGAGCTCTTCACGCCCGTTCCCGAACACGCCAGGCCCGTTTGGGAGCGGTGGCTGGCCGCGCCGCCGGACACCCCGGGGGTCTGGGCGCGCCTCGACAGTCGGCGTCGCGGGGCTTGGCTCGATCTCGTCCAGGAGCGGGCCGGTCGACGGACCCACCGTGATCGGCCGGCTGGTCACGCCTACGAACTCGACGGCCGACACGCCACCGACGCGCCGGGCTTCCATCTGGCGCTTGGAGAGGCGGTGAACGGACCGGGGGGCTACTTCGGCGGCTGCCTGGACGCCCTCGTCGACTGCCTGCGAGGAACCTTCGGCTACACCGCCCCCGCCACCCTGCTCTGGCGGGATGCCGAAATCGCACATGAGCACCTCTCCCGGGCCCTCACACCGGAGGGCCGGCCCTACGACCTGTTCGCCGAGCTCCTCGATGTCCTGGCTGAGGGCGGCATGCGCGTCACCCTGGCGTGAGCTGTGCGCCACCCCGCCCGGCCGGACTGCCGTTCAGTGCGGGTGGTCGAGGGCCGGCGACCCAGCGTTCCAGGGCCCGGTGGAAGGCCGCCGCCAACAGGTCGACGGCCAGTCGCGTTCAGCCCGTGGACGTACCCGGGGCGCACCGGCCCGCGGGCTCCGGGTCCAGGGAGACCGCGGGGACGCCGCCGGCGACGACCCGGGACGCCGCGCCCTGGCGGTGCAGCCGCAGCGACACCCCGACCAGCGCGATCGCACCGAGCAGCATCGCGGCGCCCGCCCACGAGGTCGCCTGGTAGCCCCAGCCGGCGTCGATCACCGTGCCGCCGAGCCAGGGGCCGCCCGTGTTGCCGATGTTGAACGCGGCGGTGGTCGTGGCCCCGGCGAGCGTCGGGGCGGCCCCGGCCACGTTGAACATGCGGGCGTTCAGCGCGGGGGCCGTGTAGAACGCCGACACGCCGAGGAGGAACGACAGGGCGATCGCGGCGCCCGGCCAGCCGGCGAGCAGGGCCAGGGCCGACAGCAGCACCGTGGAGGCGGCCGTGCCGGAGAGCAGGACGCCGAACAGGTGGGCGTCGGCGAACCGGCCGCCCAGCCAGGTGCCGATCAGCGCGCCGAGCCCGAACAGACCGAGGACGGTGGGCACCCACCCCTCGGACAGGCCGGCCACGTCGGTCAGCAGCGGGGCGAGGTAGCTGAAGGTGCAGAAGACGCCGCCCGCGGCGAGCGCGGTGACCGCCACGGCCAGCCACACCTGGCGGTCGCGGTAGATGCGCAGCTCGCGGCGGAGCTTCGGGGCCTCGGCGGGCACCGGGATGCGCGGGATCAGGGTCAGCACGCCGACCAGGGCCAGCGCGGAGGCGGCGCCGACCGCCCAGAACGCGGACCGCCAGCCCAGGTGCTCGCCGAGGAACGCGCCGGCCGGGACGCCGAGGACGTTGGCGATCGACAGTCCGCCGAGCATCACGGCCAGGGCCCGGGCCCGTGCGGTGATCGGCACCATCGCGATGGCGACGGACGCGCCCAGTGCCCAGAAGCCGGCGCACGCCAGGGCGCTCACCACCCGGGACGCGAACAGCACCTCGTAGTTCGGGGCGAGGGCGCCGGCCACCTGGCCGAGGCCGAACGTCGTCAGCAGGGCCAGCAGCGTCGCCTTGCGCGGCAGCCGCAGGGTGGCGATCGCGAGCAGCGGCGCGCCCACCACCATGCCGACGGCGAAGGCCGAGATCAGCAGCCCGGCCTGCGGGATCGTGACGTCCATGTCGCGGGCGATGGGCGGCAGCAGACCCGACAGCATGAATTCGCTGGTGCCCAGGGCGAAGACGGACAGCCCGAGGATGTAGACGGCCAGCGGCATCCGCTGCGGTGCTCCGGGTTTCCCCGCGTGGTCGGTGGCGGGGGGCGCCGCGGTGCGGTCCGGGGCAGCGGGTATCGGCTCAGGCATGTGAAGCGACAACGGGGGCGGGGTACGGGGCATTCCCGAATTCGAGGACGTTTTCGTCACGTTCACGCCGCGTACACGTACGGCGCGGGCGGCGCCCGTCTCGAAGTAGGCCGGCACTCGATCGGCACGGGTCCGGCCTGATCGGCGGGCCACGTACGTGACCACGCCCCGGGCCGAGCCGACCCGGTGGAACCCGGCGCGCGGAGGGGGCGTTGTCCTCCTGGCGCCCTCGCGTACACGCTCAGCACCGCCGGGTCCCGCAGCCCCCACGCGGTCAGCGCGCTCAGCGCCTCGGTGGCGTAGCCGTGGCCCGCGGGCCGCCGGGGCGAGTGCGTAGCCGATCTCGACGATGACGGCGACGGCACCGGAACGATCACTCCGCGAGCCCCGCAGGTCCCGTGCGCCCCGCGGGTCCCGTCAGCTCCGCCAGTTCGGCGGTCAGGTTGGCGCGGGCGGCGGCCTCCCAGCGCAGCGCTCCGTACGGGGTGCGGAACAGTCGGGGCAGGGCCAGCAGGTGCCGCAGCACGTCCGCGCGGCCGGCGCGGAAGGCGTCGGCGGGCACGAACGCGTACTCCGTGCGCACGGCGGCGGCGTAGGCGGCGTACTCCTCGGGGGTGCCCGCGAGGACCGCGAGGTCGGCATCGCACAGGACCGCCCCGTTGTGGTCGCCCTCGTGCGCGTCGTGGCCCGTGGTCAGCCGCACCAGCCGGGCCACCTCGGCGACCGCCGGCCCGGCGAGCCCGAGACCGGTCAGCGCCCGCTCGGCCAGCCGTGCGCTGCGCTCCTCGTTCTCGGACCGGTCGGGCCGGTACACCGCGTCGTGGAACCAGGCGGCGAGCCGCACCAGTGCCGGGTCGTCGGCGTGGTCCGCCAACGCGTCCACCTGGTCCAGGACCGCGATCAGGTGCGCGGTGGTGTGGTACGCGCGCTGCTCCTCCCGCCACCGTCGCACCAGTTCCTCGCCGTACGCCGTGGTGTCGGGCCCCGCCGGACCCCCCGCTTCCCGTACGGCCTCGGCCCAGCGCGCCGGCAGCGTGCCCGGGCCGCCCCCCTCCGCGTCCGCCTTCACTTCAGCTCCCATGCCGTCATTGTCCCCGGGCCGTTCCGGAGACCCGCCACCCGCAGCCCAGCCACCCGCAGCCCCGCCACCCGCCGGGGGACGCGGTCGTCGCACGGAGCCACCCGGCCGGGGCAACCCCGGCCACAAGACCGTGCGCCCCGTTCTGCGGCCGTGGCGGGGCGTTTCGGCTGGGCGGACCCCTCTGACCGGCGGTTTCGTCCGCCGTCTAGGGTGGGGAAGCCGATCCACGGGGCGGTTGCATTCGGCCATGCTGGCGTGTTCCGGTCGGGTCGTGGCTTCCGGTGCCTGTTGGTGAAAGCCCTTGCGGCGTACGCTGGCATTGGACTAGACCTGTCCCGCTACTCGTCAGTACGGAACCCCCGCACCCGTACCCGACGCCAGCGACCGGGTCCGCCGACCCAACCCCGGGAACCCCCGGGACCGACCACCGAGAGATGGGGTCCCATGAGCAAGCGTGCACTCCTGGAGGTGATCGCCCTCGATGCGAGGGACGCCATCGCCGCCCGAGCCGGAGGCGCGGACCGCCTGGAACTGGTCACCGACATGGCCGCGGACGGACTGACCCCGTCCCGCGAGACCTTCGCGGCGATCAGGGACGCCGTCGACATCCCGCTGCGGGTCATGCTGCGCCTCAGCGACGGGTTCGCCGCGGGCGACGCCCGTGGCGTCGAAGCGCTCGCCGAGGCCGCCCGCGGCCTGCGCGCGGAGGGCGCCGACGAGTTCGTCCTCGGCTTCCTCACCGAAACCGACGAGGCCGACCTGTACGCCGTCGAGGCGCTCGCCGCGGAGCTGTCCGGCTGCCGCTGGACGTTCCACCGCGCCATCGACCGCGCGGCCGACCGGGACGCCCTGCGCAAGCAGCTCGCCGACCTGCCGGGCCTGGACACGTACCTCACCGCCGGTTCGGCCGCCGGCGTCGAGGACGGACTGACCACCCTGCTCGCCGAAGCCGCGCGCAGCGGGGAACCCGGCTACGAGCAGCGCATCCTGGTCGGCGGCGGGCTCGGCCTCGCCCACGTCCCCGCACTGCGCGCCGGCGGCATCGACGCGTTCCACATCGGCGGCGCCTCCCGTCCCGACGGCTGGGCCGGACCCGTTTCGGCGGGCGCCGTCCGCCAGTGGCGGCTCGCCCTCGACGGCTGACCGGTCGCCGTTCCGTCCGCCCGGGGGCGTCGCCTCCGGGGGACGGGGCCGGCCGCGCACGTCCGACGGCGGGGCTCACTGCTCCGGGGCGTGCTCCGCGGCGTCCTCCAGGGCGGTCGGCAGCGGCTCCGCATGGACGACCGTCAGCCCCGACACCGCCCGGGTCAGCGCCACGTACAGGCGCCTCAGGCCCGTCCGGACGTCCGGTTCGCCCGCGACCACCGCGGCCGGCTCGTCCAGCACCACGTGGTCGTACTCCAGGCCCTTGGCCAGGGACGCCGGGACCAGCGTGAGCCGGACGTCCGGACGGGTCTCCTCGCCCGGCGCGAGGTACGGCGTCCCCGCCGCGTCCAGCGCCGCGGCCAGCACCCCCACCCGGGCGTCCGCCACGATGAGGCCCACCGACCCCTCGTGCCCCAGCGCCCGCCCGGTCGCCGCCAGCACCGCACCCGTCAACTCCTCCGCCGCCGCCCGGCGCACCACCAGCGATCCCGGCGACTCCCGCACCGAGTCCACCGCCGCCAGACCCGGCGCGATGTCCGGCAGCAGCCGCGACGCGTACCCGATCACCTCGCGCGGCACCCGGAAGCCCGCCGTCAGCTCCTCCACCACCGCGTCCTGTTTGCCCAGGTGCCGCAGCGCCTCGGCCCAGTCGCGGGTCGCCCACGGCGTGGTGCCCTGGGCCAGGTCACCGAGCACCGTCGCCGACCCCGTCGAACAGCGCCGCCCCACCGCCCGGTACTGCATCGGGGACAGGTCCTGCGCCTCGTCCAGCACCACATGGCCCAGCGAACCGGTCCGCTCGACCAGGTCCCGCACCTCGTCCACCAGCACCGCGTCCGCCGCCGACCACTTCGCGCTGCGCACCCCGCGCGGGGCCCGCGCCCACCGCACCGCCCGCTGCTCCTCCTCGTCGAGCAGGCCCGCCGCGTGCTCGGCCAGGAACTCCCCGTCGGACAGCAACCGCAGCACCAGGGCGGCCGGATCGACCGCCGGCCACAGCTCCTTGACCGCGGCCCGCACCGCCCGGTCCCGGGCCACCGCGTCCTGCACCCGGTCGTCCGGGGCCTCGCCGCCCTGCTCCATCCGCACCAGCACGGCATGCGCGATCCGCTGCGGCAACGCCTCCCTGGCCGCCCCGTACCGCAGCCCCCGCCCCCGCAACTCCTCGACCAGCTCGGCCAGTTCGTACGCCGGGATGCGCCAGCGCCGGGAGCCGCGGGTCACCACCACCGGCTCGACGGGCACCCCCACATGCGCGTACAGGGCCCGCCGCAGCACCTGGGCCATCCGCGCGTCGCCCTTGACCAGTGCGGCGTCCGGCGCGTCCGTCCCGCGCACCTCCACGTGCCCGACCAGCTCGTCGACCGTCGCCTGCCGCACCTGCACCTCGCCGAGCGCGGGCAGCACCTGTTCGATGTAGCGCAGGAACGACCGGTTCGGCCCGATCACCAGCGCTCCGGTCCTGGCCAGCCGCTCCCGGTGCGCGTACAGCAGGTACGCCACCCGGTGCAGGCCCACCGCGGTCTTTCCGGTGCCCGGCCCGCCCTGCACGCAGACCGAGTCCGTCAGCTCACCGCGGACGATCTCGTCCTGCTCCGGCTGGATCGTCGCCACGATGTCCCGCATCGGCCCGACGCGGGGCCGCTCGATCTCCCGCTGCAACAGTGCGCTGGTCCGGGCCGCATCCTCGGTGGGGTCCGACAGCCGCTCGTCCTCGTACGCCGTGAGGTCCCCGCCCGTGTACCCGAACCTGCGGCGCAGCTCGATGTCGAGGGGGCGGGTGCGCGAGGCCCGGTAGAACGCCTGCGCGACCGGGGCCCGCCAGTCGATCACCATGGGGTCGCCCTCGGCGTCGTGCACGTGCCGCCGCCCGATGTAGAACCGCTCGCCCGCGGCCCCCGCCCCCGGCCCGTTGCCGGCTGTGTGCAGGAAGTCGAGCCGTCCGAAGAACAGCGGGGTGTGCGCGTGGTCGGCGAGGGCCTTGATCCGCAGGTCCATCTGGTGCTGGAGGACCTCCTTGTTGACCCAGTTCGCGGTGACGTCCCGCAGGTCGAGCGATTCGACCTCGTCACGCATCACGCGCAGCGCCGCCCGGGAACCGGCGAGGTGGGCCCGCTCACGGGCGAGCGGACCGTCCGTCGTGCCGTCGACCGCTCCGTCGGACGCCCCCTCGGGGTGCGGAGGGGGCGCGGGCACGGCGGCCCGGACGGAACCGCCGGGCGGGACGGGATCGGTGGCCGGTAGGGAATCGGTGGCCGGTACGGAATCGCGGGGCGTGACGGGATCGGTGGGCGTGCGGGACACGGGGGCGACCTTCCGGGCGGGTGCGAACGGGCTGGGGGCCGTCCGGTTTCCGGCCGGACGGCAGCACTCCGCGCAGGAGGCGGGCAAGAGCGGAGATCCTAGGCGAGGGCCCCCGCCGCGCGCCAACGGATTTCCCGGCAAACCCGTCACCGGTGGTTACGCTTTCGGGACGGACGCGGTGGCCGAAGCGGAAGCCGACCCCCCGCGCCCCCAACCGCCGGGCGCGCCGGCCGACCGGATCGCCCGGGTCCGCGCCCCCGCCGACGGCACGGGCGGCCCGAGGTCGCGAACCCACGGAGGACACCGCATGACACCGCAGCCCACCGGACGGCTCCTGACCACCGCCGAGGGCGCCGACCTGGTCCTCACCCGCACCTTCCGCGCCCCCGCCTCCGACGTCTGGGCCAGCGTGACCGAGCCCGAACGCACCGCCCGCTGGTTCGGCACCTGGGAGGGCCACGGGGCCCCGGGCCGCACGGTGCACGTCCAGATGGCCTTCGAGGAGGGCCGACCGCGGTCCAGCGTCCGCATCGACACCTGCGAACCGCCCCGGCGCCTCGCCGTGACCACCCAGGACAGCTTCGGCTCCTGGCGGCTGGAGGTGCAGCTCACCGAGTCCGGGGACGGCACCGAGCTGCGACTGGTCCACCACCTCGCCGGCACCGAAGGGCTCGGTGAGGTCGGGCCCGGCTGGGAGTACTACCTCGACCTGCTCGTCGCCTCCCGCGAGGACGGCGAGACCCCCCGGTTCGACGCGTACTACCCCGCGATGAAGGAGTACTTCGAGAGGCTGACGCCCCTCCCCCCTGAGGCGTAGGGGACCGTGTGGGGGGCGCCATGGGACCTGGGGAGGAGCGGGCCGGCCACCGGTTCCGCCCTCAGACAGATGCCTTTGAGGTGCGGAAAACCGACACTGGAGGTATGAGCAGCGCAACCATCACCCCAGGCCCCGTCCACTCCGCCGGCCGTGCCCCCGCCGGCCCCTTTGACCTCTCCGGCGCCACGGCCGCCACCGGTGAGCACCGCGCCCACCGCGTCGGCGACGCCCTGCGCGCACTGAAGGTCTTCGTCTCGACGGCGTTCGGCGTCGCCGTGCTCGGCGAGTACGCCCAGGAGGCGGGCGTCCGCACCCGGGGCACCCACGCCTGAGCGCCCCCGTACTTCCCTCAGTCGGCCGGCGGGTCGCCCGCCTCGCCGCTCAGGCCTCGGAAGGCCCCTCGCCGAGCAACTCGTGCGCGTCGGCGATCCGGTACGCGTAGCCCTGCTCGGCCAGGAACCGCTGACGGTGCGCCGCGAAGTCCTGGTCGATGGTGTCCCGGGCCACGACCGAGTAGAAGCGGGCCTCGTGCCCGTCCGCCTTCGGGCGCAGCACCCGGCCCAGCCGCTGGGCCTCCTCCTGGCGCGACCCGAACGTTCCCGACACCTGGATGGCGACGGTCGCCTCCGGCAGGTCGATCGAGAAGTTCGCGACCTTCGACACCACCAGCACCGAGATCTCCCCCGCGCGGAACGCGTCGAACAGCTTCTCGCGCTGCGCGTTCGAGGTCTCACCCTTGATCACCGGCGCGTCCAGGTGCGCCCCCAGCTCGTCCAGCTGGTCGATGTACTGCCCGATGACGAGCGTCTGTTCGCCCCGGTGCCGGCGCACCAGGGCCTCCGTCACCCGCCGCTTGGTCGCGGTCGTCGCGCAGAAGCGGTACTTCTCCTCCGGCTCGGCCGTCGCGTACGCCAGCCGCTCCGACTCGGTGAGGCTGACCCGCACCTCCACGCAGTCCGCCGGCGCGATGTACCCCTGCGCCTCGATCTCCTTCCACGGCGCGTCGAACCGCTTGGGCCCGATCAGCGAGAAGACGTCCGACTCGCGCCCGTCCTCCCGGACCAGCGTCGCGGTCAGCCCGAGGCGGCGGCGGGCCTGGAGGTCGGCGGTGAACTTGAAGACCGGCGCGGGCAGCAGGTGCACCTCGTCGTACACGATCAGGCCCCAGTCCCGGGAGTCGAACAGCTCCAGGTGCGGGTACACGCCCTTCCGCCGGGTGGTGAGCACCTGGTACGTGGCGATGGTGACGGGCCGGATCTCCTTCCGCGTCCCGCTGTACTCGCCGATCTCGTCCTCGGTGAGCGAGGTCCGACGGACCAGTTCGTGCTTCCACTGCCGCGCGGAGACCGTGTTGGTCACCAGGATCAGCGTGGTCGCCTTCGCCTGGGCCATCGCCCCCGCTCCGACCAGCGTCTTCCCCGCACCGCAGGGCAGCACAACGACCCCGGACCCGCCGTGCCAGAACCCCTCCACGGCCTGCTTCTGGTACGGGCGCAGCGCCCAGCCGTCCTCGGCCAGCTCGATCGGGTGGGCCTCCCCGTCGACGTACCCGGCGAGGTCCTCGGCGGGCCAGCCGAGCTTGAGCAGCGTCTGCTTGATCTGGCCGCGCTCCGAGGGGTGCACGGCGACGGTGTCCGCGTCGATCCGGACGCCCACCAGCGGGGCGATCCGCTTCGACCGCAGGACCTCTTCCAGCACCGGCCGGTCGGTGGTCGACAGGACCAGCCCGTGTGCCGGGTGCTTGGCCAGCGTCAGCCGCCCGTAGCGGTCCATCGTCTCGGCGATGTCCACGAGCAGGGCGTGCGGCACGGGGTAGCGGCTGTACTCCACCAGCGCGTCGACGACCTGCTCGGCGTCGTGCCCGGCGGCCCGGGCGTTCCACAGGCCGAGCGGGGTGATCCGGTAGGTGTGGATGTGTTCGGGCGCCCGCTCCAGCTCGGCGAACGGTGCGATGACCCGGCGGCAGGCGTCGGCCAGGTCGTGACCGACCTCTAGGAGGAGGGTCTTGTCCGACTGGACGATGAGAGGTCCGTTCACGCGCGTCCCTTCCTGCGGATGCCCCGGTCGGGCGACCAAACCTCCAGTTTGCCGCATCGGCCCACGAAGCGGTGGGGACCGGCCGTCGGGTGACGCGTTCGCGACGGTCCGTGCACGGGGTCCGCGGTTCGCGGTGGTTCGCAGGGACCCTTCCCCGTGCGGGTGAACGCTCTGGCTGTTGCGTCAAAGGGCTTGTATCGTCAATTTCTGCCGTGCAAAGCCTGTGGACGACATTTCTCGGTGCTTGAGGAGGTTGCCGTGCTGCTGAGGTTCCAGGTGACCAACCACGCGTCCCTGCGCGACGAGCAGGAACTGTCGCTGATTGCTTCGGACCGTCACCCCGAACGGGCCGAGCGTGCACTCGCGAACGGCGAGCACCGTGTCGTGCCCGTTGCGGCGGTGTACGGGACCAACGCTTCCGGCAAGTCCAACGTGATCGACGCGATCGGCTGGGCGCGCACCGCGGTCCTGTCGTCGTTCCGCCACTGGGACCCGACGGGCGGGGTGCCCAGACGCCCCTTCGCCCTGCGTCGGGACGCCGGCTCCTGGCCCACGTCGTTCTGCGTGGACTTCGCGCTGGAGGGGGTGCGCCACGAGTTCGGCTTCACCGTTGACGACGACCGGGTCACCGAGGAGTGGCTCTCCTACTACCCGGAGCGCAAGGCCAACCGGCTGTACGAACGGGAGGGCGACACCGTCAGGTTCGGTCGGTCCCTGACCGGCCGGAAGAAGATCATCTCCGAGTTGCTCCGCCCGAACAGCCTCTACCTCTCCGTCGCTGCGGCGCAGGGACACCCCCAGCTCAGCGAGGTGTTCCGGTGGTTCCGTTCCGGACTGCGGATGGCCACCGACGACAACTTCCGCACGCGGCTCGACAACACCGTGCGGCTGCTGTTCGACGGTGACGGAAACCACGGAAACCACGGAGAACCCGGAAAACACCGAGACCGCCGACCGGCTCCCGTCCTGGAACTGCTCGGCTATGCCGACCTGGGTGTCTCCGGCCTGAAGGTCGAGGAGCCGGACGAAGCGGTCATGGACGAGTACCGCAAGCTGACGCGCGTGGTGCGGGACGTGCTCGGGGACAAGGTGCGGGTCGAGAGCCCCGGGCTCCGCTCGGTGCGCGTCGAGCACCGGACGGGGGAGGGCGTCTTCCCCCTCGACCTGGCCGAGGAATCGAGCGGCACCCGCACCTGGATCGGCCTCATGGGCCCGGTGCTCACCACGCTGGCGCGGGGCAGCGTGTTGTGCGTGGATGAACTCGACGCCCGCCTCCACCCCTACCTGGTCGACGCGCTCGTCGGCATGTTCCAGTCGGCGGAGACCAACCGGTCGGGCGCCCAACTGCTCTTCAGCACCCATGAAGCGTCCCTGCTCGGCAAGAACGTCCGGACCGAGCTGCACCGGGACCAGGTGTGGTTCACCGAGAAGGACCCGGCGACCCTGGCGACCCGACTCTTCCCGATGACGGAGTTCCACGTCCGGGACTCCGTCGAGAACCTGGAGAAGCGCTACCTGGCGGGCCGCTACGGAGCGGTCCCGCACCTGGACGACGACGTACTGCGCGGCATCTCCGCGGCGGTGGGAGGAACCTAGTGGCACGCCGGGGGAAGCCGCTGACCAGGTCGGGCAGTTCACGGCCGGAACAGCGGAGGTTTCTGATCTACTGCGAGGGCGAGCGCACGGAGAAGGAGTACTTCAACGGACTCCGGCGGGAACTCAAGGCGCTCCCCGTCACGATCTGCATCGGTGGCACTCACGGGGAGCCGAAGTCCCTGGTCCTGGCGGCGGTCGGGGACGTCTCCGCGTCCGCACCTCGGCCGAGGTGCAGCGTGCCGTGGAGAAGGGATCGACCTGCGGCTACACGGTCGAGAAGAAACAGGTGGACTACGAACGGCTGTGCGGGCCGCAGGGCGACAACTACACCAGGGCCAGAACGCGGGCCCGGGCCATGCGTGCCGGGAACCCGGACGGTCGACGAGCCAACCCCCGGACCGACGTCGACGAACTCGTCGAGCTCCTGCGCCGGGCCCGTGCTCGCCCCGGAAGCCGCTGACCGAGCACCCGGCCCGTGGGGTTTCAGTCGTCGTCCGCGAGTTCGGCCACCCCCGTGATCCGGTGCAACGGGTACGTGCGGACCTCGTCCGCGGTGTGGTCGTAACCGGTGACGTAGCCGCCCTCCACCCGGACCGGGGCGATCACCCGTTGACTGGCGGCGCCCTCCGCGCTGACGTAGCCGATCCACAGGGACTGCCCGGTCATGACGGCCGCCTGCATGGTGGCCAGGGTCTCGGGCGGGCTGGTCCGCGGTAGCTCACCCGGCTGCTCGGGCACCGACTTGCGGGGCGCCGTCGCGGCCAGGTCGCCCGCCCGCACGGCCCGCACCGCCGCCCGCAGCAGGATGTCGTCGGGGCGCGGCGGTCCCTCCGGCGCGGGCTCGGGCGGGGTGCGCGGCCCGGTGCGGTACGCATGGATCCGGGCGATCATCACGTCCCCGTCCGGCGTCTCGGCGGCCGGGGCGAACCCCATCGCGCGCAGCTGGTCCAGCAGGGACGCCGGGTCGGCCTGGGTGGCGAGCACCGTCGGCGCGAGGCGGCGCAGCCGGAGCCCCTGGGCGCGGCGGTCCGCCAGGATCTCGCCGAGCACGCTGTCGTCGTCGCACCGCACGTACGCGGAGGCCGCCCCGATGCGCAGCTGTCCGTGGCGTCGGGCCACGTCGTCGATGAGGTACGTGAGCGGTTGGGGCACCGGGGTCCGGGAGTGCGTGGCGAGGAACGCGTGCAGGTCGCCGGCCGTGCGTCCGGCGTCCAGCGCGCGCCGCACCGAAGCGGGGGTGAACCGGTAGACCGTCGCACCGCCCTTCGACTCGACGTCCGCGAGCACCGCCAGGGTGTCCGCCAGCGGCCGTTCCAGCGGGCCCGGGGCCACCGCGGTGAGGTCGGCCTGGAGCAGCACGTGGTCCAGGGGGTGCGGGATCAGCGGGCCGAGCAGCCCGGCGGCCCGCCCCACCGCACGGGCCAGCGCGTCGGCGTCGAGCGCTCCGGAGACGTCCCGTTCGTCCGGCCGGCCGAGCAGTTCGCGCCCGTGGGCGCTGAGGGCGCCGCGGCCGGTGACGCCGAGGAGTTCCGCTTGGTCGAGCGTCCACCGGGCCAGCCGTCCGCGCGGGTCCTCGGCCAGCGGATCGGAGCCCGGCCCGCCGATCCGGCCGCCGGCCACCGCCGACCGGGGCGGGCGTTCCCAGCGCAGTCGGGCCAGTACGGAGTCCGGGGCCGGCGCGGTGCCCACCGGCAGTTCGGCGAGCAGGGCGAGGACCCGGTGCCGGACCTCGGGGGCGGCCCCGCGGTCGAGACCGGGTCCGAGCGCGGACAGCGCCCGGTCCTTCGGGTCGCGTCCGCCCACCAGCCCGGCCGTGCGGGTCGCGGTCAGCCAGGCGGCGGCCAGGGTCGCCCAGCGTTCGGCGGGGGACCGCTCCAACCACTCGTCGTACGCGGGGGTGGCGGCGTACCGCTCGTCGGCCTGACCGTCCGCGGCGAGGAGCCCGGCGGTGTACGCGAGCTCGACCCAGAAGGCGGCGACGGGTTCGGACACGTCGAGGGCCACGGCCGTCCGCTTCAGGTCGCGCACGCTCAGCCCACCGGCGCGCAGCACCGCGGGGCCGCCCTCGTCCCAGTCGCGGAGCAGGTCCTCGACGGTGGTCACCGCCATGTACGCCTGCCCGGCGGCGGTCGCGTCGACGACCTGCGGCCGGTGCTCGGCGAGGGCCCTCACCGCCGGTGCCAACGGCTCGGGGGTGCGGTGCGCCCGGCCGCCCCGCAGGTGCAGCGCGACCTCCCGGGGGAGGACGACGGTGCCGGGCGCGGTGGGCAGCAGCAGTCCCCGGTCGAGGAGCCAGCGCAGTCGGGCCGCGGGCTCGGCGGTGACCTGCCCGTACGGCGGCCCCCACACCAGCCGGTCCAGTACTTCCAGGGACGCCGCGGGGGCCTCGGCCAACAGCGCGTCCATCCGCTCGCGGTCCTCGAACACGGCGGCCAGGGCGGCGACCGCCGACACCGAGTCATGGGTGGTGGCCAGCCCGGCGGTCGTCACGATCTGCTGGATCCGCCCGGGCGACATCCCCGCGGTCGTCTCGGCGACGGACGGGCCGAGACCGGTGGGCGAGGGGTGCTGCGGGCCGGGCGTCAGGAGTTCGCGGGCGGTGCGCACCAGCCGCAGGTGCGCGTCGTCGCCCCACAGCAGCGCCTGTTCCCGCAGGACCGTCACCGCGCGCGGTAGCGCCCGTTCCACGTCCCCGGCCCCGCCGTCGCTCCCGGCGCCGGGGCCGTCCTCGGGGGCGCCCGGGTCCGCGCCGCGCACCAGTCGCAGCAGGTCCTCGTAGCCGGCCGGGTCGGGGGCCACGGCCAGGGCCTCGGCGACCTGCTGGGTGAACCGGTCCAGCCGTTCCAGGGCGCGCAGCACGCTCGCCCGGGTACCGGCGCGGGTGGCCAGTTGGGTCAGGTCACCGGGCACGGGCGCGAGCAGGTCGGGCCGGGCCCGCAGGAGTTCGGCGAGTGAGGCGTCGTCGCGGGAGCGCAGGGCTTCGGCGAGGGACCGGGGCGGGGTGCTACCGGGGGGCTTACCGCTCATCCGGCTCACGTTACTGGGTCCCCGCGGGGCGCGACGGTTCCCGCCCTCGGGTGCGTGGCGCCCCGCGGACGGGAACCGTCGCGACGGCCGGTGGCGGCGGGTGAACCCCGGCCTCCGCGCACCGCCGGGGAGCGCCAGGATGCCGGGCGACCCGGTACCGTCGCGCGGAGGGGATTGTCGACGGCCGTCCCGGAGGGGACTTCGTGGGGATTGAGAGCGACCAGCTCGTCTTCGACTACCTCAGTCGAGTCGGCGACCTGGCACAACAGCACCAACTGCCGTCGTCCGCGCGGATGCGTCTCGTCGCGGACCTGCGTGACGAGATCGACCGGCGCCGTTCGAAGGCGCCGGCCGACAGTCCCGCGTCGGTGCGGCGCATCCTGTCGCGGATCGGGGAGCCGGGCGAGTTGGTGGCCCGCGCGGGCTCGGGCGACCGGTCCGGTCCCGGTGCCGAGGGCACTCCGACGGCGCTACCGGAGCAGCGGACGTCCGGCGCGGCGGCAGCGGCCGGACCTTCGCGGTCCGGCCCGGGCGGCCAGGGGCACACCGCGGCCCCCGACGACCGCTCGTTCAAGAACTGGTTGTCCAAGGGCCGACCGTCCGAGAACCGACCGTCCGAGGTCCGGTCTTCCGAAGACCAGCTGACGGGGGACCAACCGACGAAGAGTCGGCTGACGAAGGGTCGGCTGACGAAGGGCCAGGCGCCCGAGGGCTCGCCGCCCGAAGGCCAGGCAGCGAAGGACCGGGCGGCGAAGGGGCTGTGGCGGCTGGTGCCTCGGCCCCGCCCCGCCGGCCCGACGCCCCCCGCCGACGACCCGCAACCCGCGGTGGACGGGCCGGCCGGGCCGGGGAGCGCCCACCGCGCCCCCTCGCCACCCCACTTGGCGCCCCTGGACGAACTGGGCACCACGAGCGGTCCCCGCGACTGGTGGCGGGTCGAGAGCAACAGCCCGTTCGAGGCGGTCGACCGCGTCCCCGGGTTCGTCGGCGGCATCGAGATCCCCGACATCCTCAAGCCCCCGCCCGGCCCCGACACGGAGGACGACGACGCCGACGAGGGGGGTGACCCCGCTGCCGAGAAGGAGCCCGCCCAGCAGACCGGAGCCGACCCCGCCGCGGGCGCGACGGCCCGTGGCGGCCGGGCCCTGGCCCTGCTCACCGGCTGGTCCAACCCGCTGCTGCTGGTCGCCGCCGCCCTGTTGGTGGGCGGCGCACTGGCGGGGAACCTGCTCGCGCTCGGCGGCGGCTGGGCCCTCGCCTGGCTCTCCAAGCGGCTCACCCCCGCCGAGTCCAAGTTCGCGGTGCTCTGGATTCCCGGGCTGTCCCTCGCCGGTGGCGTGACGTGGCTGTGGGGCCGCGCCGCCGGGCACTGGGGTCCGGAACTGGTCGAGGAGCGGTTCGGCCAGGCCATCGGGGACGCGTGGCCCTGGGTCCTCAAGTCGGCCGCCTTCGCCAGCGCCGTGTTCCTGGTCTGGCGCTCCCAGCGGAGGTCGTGAGCGCGACCGTTGTCCCGTCCCGTCGGACCCCTCCGCTGGGGGCCGCCGACCCTTTGGTGACCGGTCCGATGTCAGTGGCGCCTGCCAGACTCGGCCGCTCCCGGACCGGAAGGCAGGCAGATGATGAACGACACCGCCGTCCCCCAGCACTTCGCACCCCGGTGGAACGACGACACCCGCCCGATCCCGCCCTCCGCGGGTGGTGAGAGGGAGACCCTGGCCGCGGTCCTGGACTGGCACCGGGCGACCTTCGAGCTCAAGTGCGCCGGCCTGTCCCCGGAGCAGCTGTCCGAACGGGCGGTGCCGCCGTCCGGCCTGTCCCTGCACGGCATGGTGCGGCATCTGGCCGGCGTCGAGCGCTGGTGGTTCCGCATCCAGTTCACCGGTGAGGACGTTCCGCTGCTCTACTACTCCGACGACGACCCCGACCAGGACTTCGACCGTCTGGAGGGTGACGTCGAGGAAGCGTTCGCCGTCTGGCGGACGGAGTGCGAGCGCTCCCGGCAGATCACGGCCGCTGCCGCATCGCTGGACGAAACGGGGACCCGCAAGGGGACCGGCGAGCCGATCTCCCTGCGCCGGATCATGGTGGACCTGATTGCCGAGTACGCACGGCACACCGGCCACGCCGACCTCCTGCGCGAACGCATCGACGGGTCCACCGGGATGTGATCCGAAGAGAGGCCCCCCGGCTCAGTGGACGGGGCGCCGGTCCTCCAGCGCGTCGTCCGGGAACGGGGCCTCGGGGTGGTCCCGGAGCAGGCAGTCCCGCACCAGGTCGGGCACGTCCGGGTCCATGGCGTCGGCCTGACCTGCGGTGAGCGTGCGGTGCACCGCTTCGAGAGGGGCGGTGATCGACGGATGGTGGGGCCGGTCGCAGGCCAGTTCGTCCGGCAACGACCAGGCGCCGACACCGTCCGGGCCCACGGAGTGCCCGGACCCGGGACCTGTTTCGTCGCCGGTCAACCACGGCACCACCGCGGCGCCCCACCCGTCGCCACGGTCGATCGCGGGCAGCCGTGGCCAGAGCGCGTCCGCCGGGCCGAGCAGAATCCCGCCCGGTGCCTGGCGACTGTGCTGCGTTCGAAGGTCTGTTCGGCTCGGGCGGGTGTCAACAGGTCCCAGCAATCGGCCCGAACCCCGCCTCGCCCGCGCCCGGTGCGGCTACGGTCGCAGGATGCGAGACGATCCCTCCGCCCCGGGAACCCCGAACGACCCCGACGCCCGCTACGAGCGGGCGTTCGCGACGTTCCTCGCGCACACCGACCAGAAGCGCAAGGCCCGCGCCCACCTGGACCGGGTGGTCGCCGGACTTCCGCACCGCCGGGTGCTGCTGGACGCCGGAGCGGGGGACGGCGGGACCACCGCCCACCTGAGCGGGCAGTTCGCGCGCACCATCGCGATCGAGCCCAACCCCCGGCTGCGCGCCCGACTGAACCGCCGGGTGCCCGAAGCGCTGGTCCTCGGACGGACGATCCTGGACGCCCGGCCGCCCGAGGAGGCCGACCTGGTGCTGTGCGCGCACGTGCTCTACCACGTGCCCGCGGACCAGTGGCCCTCCCATCTGCGCCGGTTGGCCTCCTGGACGACCTCCGAAGGCACGTGCCTGGTCGTCCTCCAGAACCAGGACAGCGACTCCATGCGCATGCTCCGGCACTTCGGCGGGGCGACGCCGGACCTCGTCAGCACCCTGGAAGGCCAGCCCACCGGCACCCGCGTCGACATCGTCTCGGTGGACACCGTCGAAGCACACGTGCGCACCCCCGACCTGGGCACCGTCGTCGAGGTGGCGTCCTTCATGCTCGCCCACCTGTCGGCCGCGCCCGCCCCCGAACAGGTCGAGCAGTACGCGCGGGCCCACTTCGCCACCGTCGACGGCGGGTACGAGTTCAGCTGCACCCAGGACTTCGTCCGGATCAGGTAGCCCCTGGAGCGCGAGGTCCGCCCGTAGCCGCACCTGGGGCGGACCGGTCAGGAAGCGGGTGGGCTCCAAGGGGGGCCCGGCACCACCAGTGGTGAACCGGTGACCGGATCGGGAACGACCGTGCAGTCGAGCCCGAACACCTCCCGCACCAACTCCTCGGTGACGACCTCGGCCGGCGCGCCCTCCGCGACGACCCGTCCCGCCTTCATCGCCACCAGATGATCCGCGTAGCGTGCGGCCTGGTTGAGGTCGTGCAGCACCACGACCACCGTCCGGCCCCGTTCGTGGTTGAGCTGGCGCACCAGGTCGAGGACCTCCACCTGGTGCGAGATGTCGAGGTACGTCGTCGGCTCGTCCAGCAGCAGCAGCTCGGTGTCCTGGGCGAGGGCCATCGCGATCCACACCCGCTGCCGCTGCCCGCCGGACAGCTCGTCGACGGCGCGTTCGGCGAGCGTGGCGACGTCCGTGCGTTCCATGGCCTCGCGCACCGCCCGCTCGTCCGCCTCGGACCACTGCTGCCACCACCGCTGGTGCGGCTGTCGGCCCCGTCCCACCAGGTCGGCGACGGTGATGGCCTCCGGTGCGACGGGCGTCTGCGGGAGCAGCCCGATCTGTTGGGCGATCCGTTTGGTGGGCAGCTGCGCGAGGGCGGTGCCGTCCAGCAGCACCGAACCGCCGCTGGGCTTGAGCAGGCGGCCCAGGGCGCGCAGGGTCGTGGACTTGCCGCAGGCGTTCGGTCCCACGATCACGGTGACCTTGCCGTCGGGGATCGCGAGGTCCAGCTCGTGGACGACGGTGCGGTCGTCGTAGGCGAGCGTCAGCTCGCGGGCCCGCAGCCGGGCGCCCGCGTCGCCGGCGGCTTGCGCGCAGGAGCCCTTGGTGAGGGCGGGGGACTGCCGGCCGGTCAGGGACGGTGACTGCGTCACGAGGTGCCTCCACTGCGGCTGCGGATGATGAGCCAGATCAGGTACGGGGCGCCGACGGCCGCGGTCAGCACGCCGACCGGGAGTTCCGTCGGCGCGAACAGCCGCCGGGCCAGCAGGTCCGCCGACACGACGACGACGGCACCGAGCAGCGCCGAACACAGCAACGGGATCTGCGCCGTGCGGGTCAACCGGCGGGCGATCTGCGGGGCGAGCAGGGCCACGAAGTCGACCGGTCCGGCCGCTCCCGTCGCCACCGACGCCAGGACCACGCCCAGCGCCACCAGGCCGAGCCGCACCCGGCCGAGCCGGACGCCCAGCGCGGTCGCCGTGTCGTCGTCGACCCCGACCCGGCGCTGTGCATGGGCGGCCCACAGCACCGCCGGCAGCAGCACCAGCAGCGTCCAGGCGAGCGGCGCCACCTCGGACCAGCCCCGCCCGTTGAGGGAGCCGGTCATCCACACCTGGGCCTGCTGGGCCACCAGATGGTCGCTCTTGGTCATGAACAGGCTCGTCAGCGAACGCAGCGCCACCGCGAAGCCGATGCCGATGAGGACGAACCGGGTGGCGTGGAGACCGCCCCGCCAGGCGAAGAGGTAGACGAGGACGGCGGCGAGGATGCCGCCCGCGACGCTCAGGTACGGCATCACGGCGTACGAGGTGATGCCGAACGTCATGGCGCCGACGGTGACGGCCCCGGCGCCCTGACTGATCCCGATGATGTCCGGGCTGGCCAGCGGGTTGCGGGCGACCGTCTGGATCAGTGCCCCGGCGATGCCGAAGGCGGTGCCCACCAGGAGGCCCACCACCAGGCGCGGGGCCCGTAGCGTCTCCACGACGAGTTCGTTGTCCGAGGGTTCGCCGCTGAGCACCCGCAGCACCTCGGCCGGTGCCACGAAGGACTCGCCGACCGACAGGTAGAGGACGGACACCGCGGCGAGCAGCACCGCCAGTCCCGTGGCGGCGACGACGGCCCGCCGGTGCACCAGGAACGAGGCGTGCGCGCCGAACCGGACGGGGGTGTACCCGGCGGGGCCGGTGGTCCCCCGCGCGGGGAGCGCGACCGGGGCGCCGGCCGGGGGCGCGGGGGTGCCGTCCGCGGTGCGGAGCTTCATCGGCGTCTCGCCTCTCGGGTCGCTCGGCGGGGTTCGGCCTGCGGGTTCACGCGGCGACCGCCTTCCTACGGACCAGGGTGATCAGGAACGGCACGCCGATCAGAGCCGTCATCACCCCGACGGGGACCTCGCTCGGCGGGAACACGATCCGCCCCACGGTGTCCGCGACGAGGAGCATCGCCGGACCGAGCAGCGCCGACATCGGCAGCAGCCAGCGGTGGTCGCTGCCGACGATCGCGCGGGCCAGGTGCGGCACCGCGAGGCCGACGAAGGCGATCGGGCCGGCCGCCGCGACGCCCGCGCCGGTCAGCAGGGTCGCGCCGAGGCCGGCCACCACCCGTACCTTCCCCACGTTCTGCCCGAGGCCCTTCGCCACGTCCTCGCCGAGTGCGAGCGCGTCCAGGCCGCGGGCCGCCGCGATCACCAGAATCGTTCCGGCCAGCAGGAACGGCCAGATCTGACTGATCAGCTCCGCGTCCCGGCCGGACAGCGAGCCCACCTGCCAGAACCGGAACTCGTCCAGTGCGGCGGCCTGGGTGGTGAGCACCCCGGTGAGCACGGAGACCAGTAGGGCGTTGAGTGCGGCGCCGCCCAGCGCGAGTTTGATCGGGGTCGCGCCGCCCCTGCCCCGGGCCGCGATCGCGTACACGGCGACGGCTGCGAGGCCCGCGCCGGCGAACGCGAACCACACGTATCCGGTCAGGGTGTGCACCCCGGCGAACGCGATGGCCAGCACCACGCCGACCGAGGCGCCCTGGCTGATGCCGAGGATGCCGGGGTCGGCGATCGGATTGCGGGTGATGCCCTGGAACGCGGCGCCGGCGAGGGCGAGCCCCGCGCCGACCATCAGACCGACGACGGTCCGCGGCACCCGCAGCTCCCGGACGACCACGGCGTCCTCGCTGGAGCCGCCGTTCAGCAGGGCGTCGAAGACCAGGGACGGGGCGATCGCCCGGGCGCCCACGGCGAGGCTCAACACCACCGCGAGCAGCAGGACCGCGGCAGCCGCGAGCATCGCGGCGACACGTCTGACCGACATGGGCGGGCACTCCCGTGACTGCATGGGTTGGTTAGGCTTGGCTAAGTGTAAGGGGCGGTGTTTTCCGGCCGTGCGCACGGTGGTTGGCCTGCCCGTCCAGGTTGCCGCCCGGGCCGTCCCGGTCGCCCGGCCGGGCACAATGGAGTGCGTGACCTCCGCGACGCGACACCCCCGACGACCCGAATCGGCCACCACCGGCGACCCGGTGGACGGGGCCCCGCTCGTCGTCGGATTCGACCTCGACATGACCCTGATCGACTCCCGGCCCGGCATCAAGGCGTGTTACGACGCCCTCGCCGCGGAGACCGGCGTCGCCATCGACACCGCACTCGTCGTCAGCCGGCTGGGGCCGCCGCTCGTCGAGGAACTGGCGAACTGGTTCCCGGCCCAGCGGGTCCCGGAGATCGCCGACCGCTACCGGGCGATGTACCCGCAGTGGGCCATCGAACCGACCCTGGCCATGCACGGGGCGCGGTCGGCCATCGACGCGGTGCGCGCGGCGGGCGGCCGGGCGGTGGTCGTCACCGCGAAGTGGGAGCCGAACGCGGTGCTCCACCTGCGCCACCTGGGGATCGAGGCCGACGCGGTGATCGGGGACCTGTGGGCCGAGGGCAAGGCCCGGGCCCTGCGGGAGCACGGCGCCGCGGTGTACGTGGGCGACCACGTCGGGGACGTGCGGGGGGCCCGGGCGGCGGGCGCGGTGTCGGTCGGGGTCGCCACCGGCCCCTGCTCGATGGCCGAGCTGCGGGACGCCGGCGCGGACGCCGTACTCCCGGACCTCACCGCCTTCCCCGCCTGGCTCGCCGACCACCGCTGACGGCGCGCGGGGTGCGCCGAGGCACACCAGAGGCGGGCGCGGGCGCGCGCGGGGGCGCGTAAAAACGATTGCTCGGGGCCGGCGCGCCATGGGCTGATGGCACCCATGATGCCTCTCGTAGAGATCAACGACATGGCCCACGCCGTGGACGACGACACCTGGTGCAGCCCGGTCGCCGACGCGGTGGCGCACCACTGGGGGTGCGAGCCGGGGGCGGCGAAGTGGTGGCGCTCCAGCGCCTCCCACGTCTTCGTGGTCCCCGAGATGCCGGGCACCGGACTCCGCGCCTATCTGCGGTTCGTCCCCGCCTCCTACCGGGCGTTCGACCGACTGGAGGGCGTGGCCGAGCTGATGGACCGGCTCGCCGACCGGGGGACCGCCGTGGTGCGCCCGCTGCGGACGACGTCCGGGGAACGGGTGGTCACCGCCGAGACGCCGACGGGCACCGTGCGGGCGATGTGCGTGCCGGCCGCCCCCGGGGAGGAGGTCGAGATCGACGACCTCAGCCGGGACCGGGCCCGCTGTTGGGGCGCCCTGCTCGCCGAGGTGCACGACAGATCCGTCGACCTCGGCGGCGGGCTGCCCGACTTCCACGCCGAGTTGCCGCGGGCGGGCGAGCTGTTCGGGGACGACACCGTACTCGTCGGGGCCGTTCAGGCGCTCTGCGCCCGCCTCGCGCAGCTGCCCCGCGACCCGGCGCGGTACGGGGTCGTCCACGGTGACTTCGAGCTGGACAACCTCGCCTGGCGGGGCGACCGGGCCACGGCCTTCGACTTCGACGAGGCGGCCCGCTCCTGGTACGTCGCCGACATCGCCTCCGCGGTACGGGACCTCACCACCGCCGGCGAGGCGTGCTCGGCCCGGCACGCGGACCTGCTGGACGCCTTCGTCACCGGCTACCGGACGGTGCGCCCCCTGCCAGACGACGACCTCGCACTACTGCCCCTGTTCACCGCGGCGAACGCCGCCCTCGGCCTGGTCGGGCTCCACGGGGTCCTGGACGCCCCCGACGACGGTCGCGAGGACAAGCTGAGCGATCTGCGCCGCAACCTCCTGACCTACCGGGCCGAACAACGTGCGACGGTCCTGACGGTCACGGCGGGCCTGACGGGAGCGCGGCACTGAACGTGACGACCTCCGCGCGCCACATCGTCCTCACCCTGGCCCTCGCCGTCACCTCGGCGCTCCTGGCCCCGACGTCCACCGCATCGGCATCGGCATCGGCACCCGCGCACGCGTCGAGGCCGGGCCCGACCGCGGGGGCGGTGGCACCGGGCACGGAACACGGGGCGACCCGCCGGGCCCTGGACCGCTACCGGGCCCAGGGCGTACCGGGCGCCGCCGCCCAGGTGAGCGGCCCGGGCGGGGCCGAGTGGTACGGGTCATCGGGCTCCGCGGACCTGCGGGGCGAGCGGCCCCGCCGCTCCGAGGACCGGTTCCGGATCGGCAGCATCACCAAGACCTTCACCGCGACCCTGCTCCTCCAGCTCGAAGCCCGCGGCGCCCTCTCCCTCGACGACACCGTGGACCGCTGGCTGCCCGGGCTCGTCCGGGGCCCCGGCGGGGACGGCCGGGAGATCACCCTGCGGCAGCTGCTCAACCACACCAGCGGCCTGCCCGACTACACCGACACGCCCTGGTTCACGTACGTCTTCGGCGAGGGTTTCCCCCGTCACCGGTTCACCGCCTACCGCCCCGGGGAACTGGTGGCCATGGCCCTGCGGCGACCGGCGACCTCCCGACCGGGAGCCGTCTGGGCGTACGCGAACACCAACTACGTCCTCGCGGGGATGGTCATCGAGGAGGCCGGCGGGGCGCCGCTGCGGCGCCAGCTCCGGCAGCGCGTCCTCACCCCGCTCGGACTGCACGCCACCCGTGCCGCCGGGCGTTCGGTGGACCTGCCCCGCCCGCACGGCCGGCACCACACCGAGCTTCCCGACGGCCGCATCTTCCCCGCCACCCGGCTCGACCTGACGGCTTTCGGCGCGGCCGGCGACATGATCTCCACCGGGAAGGACGTCAACGCGTTCCTCCGGGCCCTGCTCGGCGGACGGCTCCTGCCGCCCCGGCAGCAGGCGGCGCTGCTGGAGACGGTGCCGATCGGGACCGACGGCAGTGCGGCCTACGGCCTCGGGCTGACGCGGGAACGGCTGTCCTGCGGCGTGCGGATCTGGGGCCACGGCGGCGTCCTCAACGGATCGCTGTCCTGGGCCTACTCCACGCAGGACGGCAGCCGGCAGGTCACGGTCAACCTCAACGGTGACTGGCACGCGAACGACGAGCCGCTCGACCAGATCCTGGAAGCCGAGTTCTGTCCCGCCGGAGCCGAGTCGGGCTAGCCGAGCCCGCCGGAGGTGTGGGCGCGGGCCTGACTGCGCTGGGCGGCGATGGTGCGCAGCACGCCCGCGCCCGCGATGGCGAAGCCGACACCCATGAGCATGCTCAGCCAGAACATGTACGTGGGGAACGGGGTCGTCCCGAGGAAGAGGGGGGCGACGGTCACCAAGGTGGCCGTCGCGCCGAAGAAGAAGACGATCGCACCGGCGCGGACCAGTCCGTCGCCGGGTGCCGTGGAATTCGCTGGGGTTTCGTCGCGCACTCCACCAGGGTAGTTCCCCCCGCGGCCCTACGGGGTGCGCTGTCCCGTGCGGGTGCGCTGCGGTTCTTCGCGCAGTTCCCCGCGCCCCTAACCGGTACGTCCCCCTGAGCGTGCGCTGTCCGGTGGGGTACGCCCTGGCGGGTGTGCGCTGTTCCGTGCGGGTGCGTCGTGGGTGCTCGCGCAGTTCCCCGCGCCCCTAATGGGGCGTCCCGGTGGGCGGGCGAGGCGTGCCCCGATAGGGGCGCGGGGAACTGCGCGAACCAACCGTGCACCTGGACAGGGACAGCGCACGCCCAGGGAGACGCACCGATAAGGGGCGCGGGGAACGGCGCGAAACCGGGGCGCACCCCGCAGGGCAGCGCGCGCTCAGCGGAACGCCCCGATAGGGGCGCGGGGAACTGCGCGAACCAACCGCGGACCTGGACAGGGGCAGGGCACGCTCAGGGGGACGTACCGATAGGGGGCGCGGGGAACGGCGCGAAACCGGGGCGCACCCCGCAGGACAGCGCACGCCGAGCGGAACGCCAACCCCCACCAAAGCCCCCGCGCAGCGCTTAGCATGCGTCCCCACGACCGAACCGCCGGGAAGGCTACGCACGATGGGCAACGCGCCATCCGGATGTCGACGCAGATTCGGTTCACTGAGTGCCGAGATCATCCGATTTGGTACGGTCGGGGCCTTCGGATGGATCATTGACGTCGCGGTTTTCAATTTCTGCCTGCACGTTCTGGAACTCCAGCCCGTACGGTCCGGGGTGATGGCTTCGGCGGTGGCCATCTGCGTCAACTACCTGGGAAACCGGAACTGGACGTACCGCGACCAGAGCGGTGGTCGGCGCACCCGTGAAGTGACCCTGTTCTTTGTTTTCAGCTTTGTGGGAACGGGAATTCAGAACGGCGTCCTGGCTGTTTCCCACTACGGCCTGGACCACACGTCCGCACTGAGCGACAACCTCGCGAAGAACGTCATCGGGCTGGCGATGGCGAGCCTGTTCCGCTTTTGGGCCTACCGGACCTGGGTGTTCCGGCCGTCCGCCGAATCCGCGGTGCGGCAGCCCGAACCGGCCAACTCCTCCGCGCCCGGCCACTGAGCGGAATGCGGACCCGGTCCCCGACCACAGCGCACTCCGGCGCATTCCACCTCCGTCCGGCGCGCAGGGCCCGCGCTATTCCCTTCCGCGCGCCGGCTCCGGCGGCCGGGACCACCGGCCGCCGGCCCACCCGGTGTTCGAGGTCGCACCGCGCAGGACACGGGTCTCCCGGCGCGAAGCCGGGGTGTTCCGCGCATGGTCGGCGAGACGGGCGAACAAGGCCGGGGGAACCCGAGAACCGGGCATTCCGCAAGGCCGCCGGACGGACAACGGCTGAAACCCTCCACGCCCTCCGAGCCCTTACCCGATCAGGTGGCGGCTCTGTCTGTTTTCTCGGGTGATCGAATGGGGAGAGCCCCGGTAGGCTGGTCCAAACGTTGGCCTTGTGGAGCGGAAGTAGGTGTGTACTTTGCCGACTGGCAAGGTCAAGTGGTTCAACAGCGAGAAGGGCTTCGGCTTCCTCTCCCGCGATGACGGCGGCGACGTCTTCGTCCACTCCTCCGTACTGCCCGACGGGGTCGACGCCCTCAAGCCGGGCCAGCGCGTCGAGTTCGGCGTCGTGGCCGGTCAACGCGGCGATCAGGCCCTGTCCGTGACGATCCTCGACCCGACCCCGTCCGTGGCCGCCGCGCAGCGCCGCAAGCCGGACGAACTGGCCTCGATCGTGCAGGACCTGACCACCCTGCTGGAGAACATCACCCCGATGCTGGAGAAGGGGCGCTACCCGGACAAGGCGTCCGGTGCCCAGATCGCCGGACTGCTGCGGGCGGTCGCCGACCAACTCGACGTCTGACCGACCCACTCGACGCCCCGCCGACTCCGGTCAGCTCCGGTCGACTCCGGTCAGGGGAACGCCAGCGCGTCCGGGCCGAGGGGCGGTACGAGTCCCTCGGCCGCCGCACGCGTCAGCAGCGCCCGTACCGCCGCGTACCCCTCGTCCCCCAGGTCGGCGGTGAACTCGTTGACGTACAGCCCGATGTGCTGGTCGGCGACGGTCGGATCCATCTCCTGTGCGTGCGCGAGGACGTAGTCACGGGACGCCGACGGGTCGTCCCAGGCGGCGCGCACGGAGGCCCGGGCGCTCTCGGCGAGGCGGCGCAGCACCGCACCGCCGAGCGCACGCTTGGCGATGATCGCGCCGAGCGGGATCGGGAGCCCGGTCGTCGCCTCCCAGTGCTCGCCCAGGTCGACCGCGGCGTGCAGCCCGTAGTTCCGGTAGGTGAAGCGGGCCTCGTGGATGACGAGCCCCGCGTCGACCTCGCCGTCCCGCACCGCCGGCATGATCCGGTCGAACGGCATCACCACGACCTCGCCCACCCCGCCGGGCACCTGCTCCGCCGCCCAGAGCCGGAACAGCAGGTACGCCGTCGAACGTTCGCTCGGCACCGCGACGGTGCGCCCCGCGAGGTCCGTACCCGGCTCCCGGGTCAGCACCAGCGGACCGCAACCCCGGCCCAACGCCCCGCCGCACGGCAGCAGCGCGTACTCGTCCAGCACCCACGGCAGCACCGCGTACGACACCTTCAGCACGTCCGACTCGCCGCGCTCGGCCATGCCGTTGGTGATGTCGATGTCGGCGAACGTGACGTCCAGGGCGGGGGCGTCCGGCAGCCTGTCGTGCGCCCAGGCGTCGAAGACGAAGGTGTCGTTGGGGCAGGGGGAGTAGGCGATCCGCAGCGGTACGGGGCCCGTCGATCCCGTCGGTGCCGGGTCGGCGGGGTGCGTGATACCAGTCGTCATGCCCGTTCCCAACGCTCCAGGGCCGGCGCGCATTTCCCGAACGCCGTCGTCAGCGCGGCCAGCGCGTCCCCGATCCGCCAGGCGTCCCGGTCTCGCGGGCCCACCGGGTTGGAGACCGCGCGGACCTCCAGGACCGGACGGCCGTGCGCGGCGGCGGCCTCGGCGACCCCGAAGCCCTCCATGGCCTCGGCCAGCGCCCCGGGGTGCCGGGCGCGCAGGGCGGCGGCCCGACCGGTGGACCCGGTGACCGTGGACACCGTCAGCACGGTCCCCGCGGGGCAGCCGATCGCGGCGGCGGCCTCCCGGACCAGGTGCGCGGGCGGCACGTGGGTGACCGTGCCGAAGCCCAGCGCGGTCACCGGCAGGAAGCCGTCGGGATCGTCGTCGCCGCCCTGGGCCCCGAGGTCCGCGACGGTGATCGCATCGGCGACGACCAGGGAGCCCACCGGGGCCAGCGGGGCGAAACCGCCCGCGATCCCGGCCGACACCACCAGGTCGTAGGGGGCGCCGTCGAGGTCGGCGGCGGTCAGCGCCGAGGCGGCGCCGGTCGCGGCGGCGGCCGGGCCGACGCCCGCGGCCAGCAGGTCCCAGCGGGCGCCCGCGGTGGTGATCCGCCGCAGGTCGACGCCCGGCACCCGGACCTCGCGCTGCTCGGACAGGAACGCGAGGGCCACCGCGTCCCGCTCGGCGGGTACCGCGGTGGCGACCAGGACGCGGACGGGCCGGGTCATCGTGTTGACGTCGTCACTCGGCCTTCTTGAGGCGGAACGACCACAGCCCGGTCACCTTGTTCTCGCCGCCCTGGGCGATGCTCACGGTGGTCGAGGTGCCGCCGCTGGCGCCGTACTGCTCGTTGAAGAAGACGCTGCCGGGGACGGCGAGGTACGTCTTCTTGGTGTAGTCGGTCAGCCGCTGGCCGTCCAGGAGGACCGTCCACTCCTTGTCGGCGATGCCCACGTCCACGCCAAAGCGGACGGTCTCGTCCGGGTCGACGGTGATGGACTTGACGTCCTTGTCCTTGAGGCAGTCCGCCACCTCGGCGGGCTTGATCGCCTTGCCGTCCTGGTAGCAGACCGCTTCCGAGTTCACGGACTCGTCCCCGACGGTGACGGTGGCGACGGCGGTCGGCTTCTCACAGGCCGACAGGACCAGCAGGCCGGCACAGACGACGCCGGTGACGGCGACGGCCCGGCGGTACCGACGGGGGCGCTCGGCGGCCGGGGCTGACTTCAGGTGCGGCTCAGCCGCGGACAGGGACGTCATGGCGGAAAGGCTAGCGGGCGACCCGTACGCGTGTGTGACGCGGGTACGGCGCGCCGTACCGGTGCCGGGTGGTGCTGGTGGGGCCAGTGGGGGTCGGTGGGGCCGGATCAGGCGACGCGGGGCCGGGGCGCGCCGCCCCGGCGGGCCGCGTCGAGCAGCCCCCGCGCCGTCGACAACCAGCCGACGGCGACGATCCCGGCGGCGACGAAGAGCCCCAGCGTCCCGTTCAGCGGCAGACAGATCCCGATGGCGCCGCCCACCACCCACGCCATCTGGAGCAGGGTCTCCGAACGGGCGAACGCCGAGGTGCGGACGAACTCGGGCACGTCCCGCTGGATCAACGCGTCGAGCGACAGCTTGGACAGGGCCTGGGCGAAGCCGGCGACCGCCGCGAGACACGCCACCAGCACCGCACCGAAGAACACGGCCGCCGTGATCGCCATGGTGAGCACCCCCGCGATCACCGTGACGATGATGACCTCCGGCGCCCGGGTCCGCAGCCACGCCCCCACCGTGGTGCCCAGCGCGTTGCCCGCCCCCGCGGCGACCCCCACGATCCCCAGGGACACCGCGGCGCTCTGCCCCGTCATGGGGTGCTCGCGCAGCAGGAACGCCAGGAAGAAGATGAGGAACCCGGACAGGCACCGCAGGGAGGCGTTCGCCGCCAGGGCGTGCGTCACCGCGGGGCCGACGGTGCGCAGGCCCGGCCGGCGGTCCTTGCGGTACGGGTGCCGCAGCCGCTCCGGGTCCGCGGTGAGCAGCGCCCGCGCCTCGCCCTTGGCCGAGTCGACCTTGGGCGGCATCCGGAAGGACAGGAACGTGCCCGCGACGAACAGCACGAACGCCCCGTACAGCGGCCAGCGCGGGCCGACGAGCTGGAGCCCCGCGCCGATCGGGGCGGCGATGCCGGTGGCGAGCAGCCCGCCGAGGGTGACGCGTGAGTTGGCGCGCACCAGCGAGAAGTGCGGTGGCAGCAGCCGGGGCACCACGGCGCTGCGCACCACCCCGTACGCCTTCGACGCGACGAGCACCCCGAGCGCCGCCGGATACAGCTCCAGACCGCCCGTGATGACCGCCCCCGACAGCAGCAGCGCGAGGACCGCACGGGCCAGCATCGCCCCCGCCATCGCCGCGCGCCGTCCGTGCGGGAGCCGGTCCAGGAGCGGGCCGATCACCGGGGCGAGCAGGGTGAAGGGGGCCATCGTGATCGCCAGGTAGAGGGCCACCCGGCCGCGGGCCTCGTCGGTGGGGACGGCGAAGAAGACCGTGGAGGCGAGCGCCACGGTGATCATCACGTCGCCCGCGCCGTTCACCGCGTGCAGTTCGATCAGTTTGCCGAGCCCGGACTCGCCGGCGCCGTGCGCGTGGGTGGCCTTGCGGATGCCCCGAGCGGTGCCCGTGAACGGGAGGTGCAGCGCACGACCCACCGCGCGCCCGGCCCGTCGCACGGGGCCGGGCTCGCCCGGACCACGGGACGACCTGGCTGCTGCCACCCCGTCATAGTGCCCCCAACAGGGTGCGCGTAGTGCGGATACGGCGTCCACCGGACGTGGCGTGGCCCACGTGTCGCCCTGATCGGCGGGGGGTACCGGAGGCGGTCGTGACGGTGCGCGGCGCGGCCGGGCGGGGCGCACGGAGGTCTCGGCCCGGGAACGAACGCGTGCCGCACCGTACGCCGGTGTGGGCGCGGGCCGCCGGAGAGGGTAGCGTGCGTTACGCGCCTGCGGTGATTGGTCCTGGCCGCGCGCCTCTCGCTCATCACGCAGAATGGATGACACAGGTGCGCCCGGGTGGCCGGGCGCGGACGTCGACGCGGCCCACAGGTCCGCTCCGTCCGCGTTCCCGGTGGAACCGGTCCGCCGCCCGACAGGAGGGCGCACCCGTCAGTCGGCGTAGGAGAGAAGCGATACCCGTGACCGCAGCGACAACGCGAAGCCGCACCCCCGACCGTCAGTGCGCCGAGGCGGTCGACCTCGCCCGCATCGCCGCCGAGGAGGCCGCCGCGCCGGGAGTGGTCGGCGAGCACGTCGGGACGGTCGTCGAGGGCGACCGGGTGCTCACTCACCTGTTCGAGTGCAAGGACCCCGGCTACCGGGGCTGGCGCTGGGCGGTCACGGTGGCCCGCGCGTCCCGTGCCCGGATCGTGACGATCGACGAGACGGTGCTGCTGCCCGGCCCGGACTCGCTGCTGGCACCCGAATGGCTCCCCTGGAGCGAGCGGCTGCGCCCCGGTGACCTCGGCCCCGGTGACCTCCTGCCGACGGAGGACGACGACCGGCGGCTGGAGCCCGGGGTCCCCGAAGCGGTCGGGACCGAGCCGGAGGCCCCCGCCGAGGAGGCGCCCGGGGCGGCCGGTGACCCGCGGCTCGCCGGTGGGTGGACCGGGGCGGACGAACCCGCGCCGAACTCCGTCCGCTCGGCGGACGCCGAGGAACTCGCGGCGGCCGAGGACGCGGCCCGGGCCGCGGGCGGCGTCGACGGACCGCCGCCCGCCGTGCCGGTGGAGCCCTCGCGGGCCGCCGTCGCCTCGGTCGCGAGGGAGCTGGGGCTCGGACGGGCGCGGGTGCTGTCGCAGTACGGGTTGCGGGAGGCCGCGGAGCGGTGGGACCTGGCGTTCGGCTCGGCCACGCCGATGGCGCAGGCCGCGCCCGCGAACTGCGGTAGCTGTGGTTTCCTCGCCCCGCTGGGCGGGGCGCTCGGTCAGGCGTTCGGCGTGTGTGCGAACGAGTTCGCTCCTGCGGACGGGCGGCTGGTGTCCCTCGCGTACGGGTGCGGGGCGCATTCCGAGGCGGCGGTCGTTCCGCGGAGTACCCGGGTGGGTACGCCGGTGCTGGACGAGACGATGGTCGAGGCGTTCCCCCTCCACCCCGCCGCGGAAGACGTCGGCCACTCGTAGCGCGATGCCCGTGCGGGGTGCGATGCCCGTGCGGGTGCGCTCCGCTGCACGTGCGCTATTCCTGTGCGGGTGCGCTGTGGTTGCTCGCGCAGTTCCCCGCGCCCCCTTCGGGTGCGCTCCGGTGCACGTGTGCTGTTCCTGTGCGGGTGCGCTGCGGCTTTGCGCAGTTCCCCGCGCCCCTATCGGGCGCGGTCTGGTGGGCGTCTGGTGTTTCCTGCGGGTGGGCTGTGGCTGGTCGCGCCGTTCCCCGCGCCCCCTTCGGGGCGCGACCTGGTGGGCGGGTCGCGGCGGGCGGATCTGCTCCGGCGAGACGCGCCCCGATAGGGGCGCGGGGAACTGCGCAAAGCGACAGCGCACCCGCACAGGGCCAGCGCACGCCCGCCAGGACGCCCCCGATAGGGGCGCGGGGAACTGCGCAAGACCACCGCACACCCGCACAGGGACAGCGCAGGCGCAGCGGAACGCACCCGAAGGGGGCGCGGGGAACTGCGCGAGCAACCACAGCGCAGCGCACCGTACCCCCCTGAGGGCCCCCGCCCCAGGGAAGACGGTACGTTCGGGCCCGCACGCCCGGAGCCACTGGCCGCGGGCCGAAGGACCAAGGACAAGGAGCCCCCCGTGACCCCGTTCGCGAGCCCCGCCGCCCCGGGACCCGGAGCCCCGGACCCCTTCGGCACGACCCGCCTCCGCCAGGAGGTCCTCACCGCGTGGCGCACCACGCCCACCCGCTTCCGCGAGGACGCCAACGCGGAAGAAGACCTCGCCCTCGGCGGCCACCGCGACCGCCTCATCGTGGAACTCGCCCAGAACGCCGCCGACGCCGCCGCCCGCACCGGCGCCCCCGGCCGCCTCCGCCTCACCCTCCACGACGACGGCACCCCGCACGGCGCCCTCGCCGCCGCGAACACCGGCGCCCCCCTGGACGAGGCGGGCGCCCTCTCGCTGTCCACCCTGCGGGCCTCCGCGAAGCGCGACACCCCCGCGGACACCCCCGCATCCGGCGCCGTCGGCCGCTTCGGCGTCGGCTTCGCCGCCGTGCTCACCGTCACCGACGAACCCGCCGTGCTCAGCCGCACCGGCAGCGTCCGCTGGTCCCTCGTCCAGGCCCGTGCCCTCACCGAGGACACCGCCGCCGGCGACACCGCCCCCGGCACCCTCGCCGACGAACTCCACCGCCGCGAGGGCCACGTACCGCTGCTGCGCCTGCCGTTCCCGGCGGAGGGCTCCGCACCCGAGCCGTACGACACGGTGATCCTGCTGCCGCTGCGGGACGCCGCCGCCCGGGAGCTCACCGAACGCCTGCTGGCCGGGGTCGACGCGGCCCTGCTGCTCACCCTCCCCGGCCTGGCCGAGGTCGTCGTGGAAACCCCGGACGGCACCGTCCGCACCCTCACCCGCCGCGCCGAGGCCCCGTACACGGTGATCGAGGACTCCCGTGACGGCACCACCCGCTGGCGCACCGTCAGCCGTGGCGGCGCGCTGACCCCCGCCCTGCTGACCGGGCGCCCCGTCGAGGAACGACTGCGCCCGCACTGGTCCGTCACCTGGGCCGTTCCGGTGGACGACGAGGGCGCCCCCCGACCGCCCCGCACCGCGCCGGTGGTCCACGCGCCCACCCCCAGTGACGAGCCCCTCGGCATCCCGGCCCTGCTCATCGCCTCGTTCCCGATGGACCCGACCCGCCGGCACACCGCCCCGGGGCCGCTGACGGACTTCCTCACCACCCGCGCCGCCGACGCCTACGCGGAACTGCTGGCCGCCTGGCGCCCGGTGGGCCCCGGCGTCATCGACCTGGTGCCCGGCCCGCTCGGCCGCGCCGAACTCGACGGGGCGCTGCGCGCGGCGATCCTGGAGCGGCTGCCCCGCACCGCGTTCCTGCCGCCGGTCGCCCGGACCGCCCCCGTCCCCGATCTCGCCCTGGACGAGTGGGGCGGCGACGGCGAACGGGCCCCGGAGGACGGGCACGCCCTGCGCCCCCGGGACGCCGAACTGGTCGAGGGCGCCGGCTCCGACACCGTCCGGGTGCTGGCCGAGGTGCTGCCGACCCTGCTCCCGGCCGGCCTGGAACGCCGGGCGGAACTGCGCACCCTCGGGGTGGCGCGGGTGGCCCTCACGGACGCCGTCGACCGGCTGGCCGGCCTGGAACGCGACCCCGCGTGGTGGTGGCGGCTCTACGACAGCCTCGCCGGAGTCGACCCGGACCGGCTGACGGGCCTCCCGGTGCCGCTCGCGGACGGCCGGACGACGATCGGGCCCCGGCAGATCCTGCTGCCCGCACCCGGCCAGGGTGCCGGCCCCGTCGAGGGACCGGACACGCCCGCCGCGCTGGCCCGACTGGGCCTCAAGGTGGTCCACCCCGATGCCGCCCACCCGCTCCTGGAGAAGCTGGGGGCCCTGCCCGCGACCCCGCGCGCCGTCCTCACCACCCCGCAGGTCAGGGCCGCGGTCGCCGCCTCCCTGGACGACGAGGCGTGGGACGACCCGTACCCGCTGGACGACCCCGCGGACGGTACGGGGGCCGACGGGCCGTGGGGCGCGGAGCAACTCGCCGAACTGGTCCTCGGGCTGGTCCGGGACGCCAACCTGGCGCCGGGCGACGAACCGTGGCTCGGCGCACTGGCCCTCACCGACGAGGACGGCGAACCGGCCCCGGCCGGCGAACTCGTCTTGCCCGACAGCCCGTTCGCCCAGGTCATCCGGGAGGGCGAGCTGGCCGCCGTCGACGCGGAACTCGTCGAGCGGTGGGGCGAGCAGCCACTGACCGCCTGCGGGGTCCTCGCCGACTTCGCCCTCGTCCGGGCCACCGACGTGGTGCTCGACCCGGACGAATTGGAGCCCCGTGACGGGGACTTCGCCGAGCCGGACGACGCGGGTCTGCTGGACGCGGTCGACGTGTGGTGCGAGGACGTCCTCGACCGGCTCCCGCACACCCCGGTCCCGCCGGTGGCCACCGAACTCATCGCGGTGCGGGACCTCGACCTGGTCGACGACGACCGCTGGCCGCAGGCCCTCGCCCTGCTGTCCCGCCCGCCGCTGCGCGACGCGCTCACCCAGCCGGTGCGCGTCCTGCTGCCGGACGGCACCACCGAGTCCGTCCGTCCGTACACGGCCTGGTGGCTGCGCGGGCACCCGGTGCTGGAGGGCCGGCGCCCGGCGGGACTGCGCGCGGCCGGTTCGGACCCGCTGCTCGCCGGTCTCTACGAGTCGGCCGACGCGACGGGCTTCGAGGACGCCCAGGTGCTGCGGGCCCTCGGGGTGCGGACCTCGGTGGCCGCGCTGCTCGACGAGCCGGGCGGCGCCGCCGAACTCCTCGACCGGCTGGCGGACCCGGAACGGGACGTCACCGCGGCCCAGTTGCACGCCCTCTACCGTGCGTTGGCGGAGCTCGACCCGGGGCAGGTGACCCTTCCCGAGGAGCTGCGCGCGGTGGTCGACGGCCGGGTGACCGTGGTGGACGCGACGGACGCGGTCGTCGCTGACGCCCCGGACCTGCTGCCGCTGGCCGCCGGGTTGCCGCTGCTGCCGGTCCCCCCGGCCGGCGCCGCCGCGCTCGCCGAACTGCTCCAAGTGCGGCTGTTGGGCGCGGTGGTCGAGGCCGGGGTGCCGGACGACGGGGTGGTGCGGACGGTGCCGGAGTCGGTCCGTACGCTGCTCGGCACGGCGACCCCGACCACGTACACGGAGCACGAGGAACTGACCGTCGGGGGTGCGGAGGTCGACTGGCGCCGCACGTCGGACGGGACCGTGCACGCGGCGACCCTGGAGGGCGTGGCGGCGGGTCTCGCCTGGGCGGCGGGCCAGTGGCCGCGACGGTTCGAGGTCGCCGCGCTGTTGGAGGACCCCTCGCGGACGGACGAGTTGGCGCGGGACCGCTGGTTCGACTAGACCGGTACGCCCCGTCTTGCACTGATTCGCCGGGCGGGGCTCGGGCGAGAAATTCTTGTTAACGCGGCTCACACGGGAAAAAAGTGTGGACGACTGCAACCGTTTAATGGCATGGTGTGTGTTGTCAGTTGAGCCGACCGGCTCCGCAGACCAAGACGAAGTCGGGCTCCCGCAAGGCCCCGCGCCCCAGGATTGGGGGGTGGCGTGGAAGGCCCCGGGAGCCCCTGAACACCTGGGGAATCCATGCGTAAGCGCGTATCCGCCGCCGTGGCCACCGGCGCACTCGCCCTGACCGGCCTGGCCATTCCGGCCGCGCACGCCGCTCCGGCCGAAGAGGAGATCAAGCTCAGCAACATCAAGGTCAACGGCGGCAAGGACGTCGCGATCGGCACCGGCAACAAGAAGTTCACGCTCACGTTCGACGCCAGCCACAGCTCGAACATCGAGGCCAACCCGTCGATCTCGGCGTGGAAGGGCTCGTCGGGCATCCTCCTGCCGGACGGGTTCCTGCGCGACCAGTGCAAGGAAGTCTCCGCCACCAAGTCCTCCTGCACGGCGACGTTCAACGTCAACCCGCAGGACTACGACATCGACAACAGCGAGGCCGGGACCTGGAGCACTGAGGTCTTCATCAGCGCGCAGTACCCCAGCTCGGCGTACCTCGACAAGAGCAACATCAAGAGCTTCAAGGTCCTGCGGGCGGCGAAGCTGACGACCAACGCCGCGCCGGAGCCGATCAAGAAGGGCAAGACCCTCACGGTCACCGGCGCCCTGACCCGCGCCAACTGGGACACGTTCAAGTACGGGGGCTACACCGCCCAGTCGGTGAAGCTCCAGTTCAAGAAGCAGGGCGCCGCGACCTACACCGATGTGAAGACGGTCAAGTCGGACAGCCGTGGCAACCTGAAGACCACGGTCAAGGCCACCGTTGACGGTTCGTACCGTTACAGCTTCGCCGGCACCTCGACCACTCCGGCGGTCAACGCGTCCGGCGACGCCGTGAACGTGACCTGATCTGATCTGACTCGGGGGTGATCGATCCGGCGGCGTGGGCAAGCATCGGCCCGCCCCGCCGGGACGGTTCCCCTCCGGAACGGTGACACCGGGCGCCGTCGCGGTGCCGCCCCCGGCTCCGGCCGGTGGCGGGGAGCACCCGCGGCGGCGCTCCCACCGGTGAGGTACCCGCGGGCCGAACGGGTGCACGAATTCGCACAACCATTCTCCCAGGTGGTGGGTCTGTTGGGGTGGAGTCATCGGACTCCGCGACCGACCGGGCCTTCGGGAGGCGGCGCGCCCCGTGATGTGGGGGGTTGGTGTGCCGCACCGCTGGCCTATGAGCAAGTGGGGAAAACATATGCGCATCCGTGCCTCTGTCGCCGTGGTCACCGGCGCTCTGGCCCTTTCCGCCCTCTCCGTCCCGTCCGCGCAGGCCGCGGACGGCGGAGTGGACCTGCCGAAGGCCCAGGACATCGTCAAGTCCCTCGGCCCGTCCGCCTTCAGCTCGGGCGCCGGCAAGATCACCAAGGTCACCATCAACGGTGGCAAGAACATCGCCGTCGGCACCGCCAAGAAGAAGTTCAGCGTCGAGATCAGCGCTACCGACAAGAAGGGCGTCGAGTTCGCCCTCGGCTTCCTGTGGCGCGGCAACACCCTGGAGAACGCCACGGCCATGCTGGGCCCCGAGGAGCCCACGAGCGACCCGTGCAAGTACACGGCGACCACCGCCACGTGCAAGTTCACCTACGTGGCGGACCCCAAGGCCGACCTGACCAACAAGGACGCCGGCACCTGGAAGTTGCTGGCCATGGCCTTCCGCCCCACGGACCCCTCGAACCCCGATGACGACGGTCTCATCGCGGCGGAGGAGAACTTCAAGTCGGCCAAGGTCCTGCGGGCGTCGAAGCTGACGGCCAAGGCGACGCCGGACCCGATCAAGAAGGGCAAGACCCTGACCATCGGTGGCGCCCTGACCCGCGCCAACTGGGACAACCTGAAGTACGCGGGCTACACCGCCCAGCCGGTGAAGCTCCAGTTCCAGAAGAAGGGCACCACCACCTGGACCACGGTGAAGACGATCAAGTCGGACAGCCGTGGCAACCTGAAGACCACGGTCAAGGCCGAGCGTGACGGTTCGTTCCGTTACAGCTTCGCCGGAACCTCGACCACTCCGGCGATCAACTCGTCCGCCGACGCCGTGGACGTGCGCTGACCTAGCGGCACCGGGCGCCGTCACAGTGCGCCCCGGGCTCCGGCCCGGGGCGGGGAGCACTGCGGCGGCGCTCACGTGTGTCCGACACCTGTCGGGAAAAAGATGCATGAACTACTACAACCTTTTTCCGGGGTGCGGGTCTGTTGGGGTGGAGTCATCGGACTCCGCGACCGACCGGGCCTGCGGGAGGTGGTGCGCCCCGTGATGTGGGGGTGGTGCGCCACATCGCTGGCCTATGAGCAAGTGGGGAAACACATGCGTATCCGTGCCTCCGTCGCCGTGGTCACCGGCGCTCTGGCCCTTTCCGCCCTCTCCGTCCCGTCCGCGCAGGCCGCGGACGGTGGTCTGGACTTCCCGGGAACCTCCGGCCCGTCCGCCTACAGCTCGGGCGCCGGCAAGATCACCAAGGTCACCGTCAACGGTGGCAAGAACGTCGTGGTCGGCCTCGGCAAGAAGAAGTTCACCGTCGAGGTCAGCGCCTCCAGCAAGGGTGGCGTCGCATTCGCCCTCGCCATGCTGTGGCGCGGCAGCAACGCGGACGTCCCCGCGAACTACCTGAACTACGAGCCGCTGACGTCCGACCCGTGCAAGTACACCCGGACGACCGCCACCTGCAAGTACACCGTCGTCGCTGACCCGAAGACTGAACTCGCCAACGAGGACGCGGGCAAGTGGAAGGTCTACGCGGCCGCCGCCGACGAGGACATGATGGTGGTCGCCGAGAAGGAGAACTACAAGACGGTCAAGGTCCAGCGGGCGGCGAAGGCGACGGTCAACGCGTCGCCGGAGCCGGTCAAGAAGGGCAAGACCCTGACGGTCACCGGTTCGGTGACACGTGCAAGCTGGGACAACAACAAGTACAACGGATTCGCGAGCGGTTCGGTGAACTTGCAGTACAAGAAGCTGGGCACCAGCCGGTGGAAGACGCTGAAGACGGTGTCCGCTGACAGCCGCGGCAAGATCAAGACGACCACCAAGGCGACGAGCGACGGTTACTACCGCTTCCAGTACGCCGGTTCGACCACCACGGGTTACGCGGCCTCCGTCGCTGACAAGATCGACGTGCGTTGATGCTCGCCCACGCGGGTTGAGTGGCCCGTGACGGAGGGTTCCGTCAGGGTGGAGTGAAGCCGAGCGCTGTTCGGGGCGGGGCCTTCTGTGGGGGACCTCTGCCCGCCCCGGGCGGCGCTCCGGCGTATCCAGAGGGCGCGTACAACCATTGCGTGCGCCGGTGCGTCTACCCCGCGGAGCCCCTGGCTCCACTCTCAAGTCTTCGGCCCCCGCGGTCGCACGCCCCCGGTCCCCGGGAACTGCGTGCGCTGCGTTTCGTGGGCCCACAGTGACAGGAACATGCATGAGAACTCGTGCCTTCGTCGCGCTGACGACCGGCGCCCTCGCGCTCACCGCCGTGACCGTTCCGGCCGCGCACGCCGCTGGCGGGTCCACCGGCCCGAAGATCAGCAACGTCTCGGTGAACGGCGGCAAGGACGTGGTGGTGGGCGTCTCCAAGAAGACGTTCACGGTCAAGTTCACCGTGAAGCACAGCTCCCCCATCTACGACGCCCTTGCGGCCATGTGGCGCGGCCCCAATGAGGCCGTGCCCGAGCGGATGATGTTCCCGGACATGGGCCTGGAGCACCCGTGCAAGAAGGTCAACAGCACCACCTCCACGTGCTCCTTCAAGCTGGTCGCCAACCCGAAGGCATCGTTCCCCGAGGGCGACCTCAAGAACGTGGACACGGGCCGTTGGAACCTCATGGCCATGGCGTCGGACTCCAAGCACGAAACCCAGAAGATGAAGGCCGCGACCGCCCTCGTGAAGCGGGCGGCGAAGGCGACGGTCAACGCGTCGCCGGAGCCGGTCAAGAAGGGCAAGACCCTCACGATCACCGGCGCCCTGACCCGCGCCAGCTGGGACACCAACAAGTACGGCGGCTTCGCGAGCGGTGCGGTGAAGCTCCAGTTCAAGAAGAAGGGCACCAGCCGGTGGACGCCGGTCAAGACGGTGTCCGCGGACAGTCGGGGCAAGGTCAAGACCTCGGTCAAGGCGTCGGCGGACGGTAGCTACCGCTTCACCTACGGCGGTTCGGCCTCCACCGGTTCCGCCACCTCCACCGGGGACTTCGTCGACGTCCGTTGACGCCCACTGCTGCGGTGACGTGAGTCGGGCGCCGTTCGGGGCGGGACCTCTTCGGGGGACCTCTGCCCGCCCGGGCGGCGCTCCGGCGTATCCGGGAGGCGCGCGTGCAACCATTGCGCCCCCTGGGATGTCTGTATCTACGGAGTCTCGACTCCGCTGTTTCAGACCATTGGGCCGCCGCGACCGCACACCTCAAACTGCCGGGGGGCAGCGTGCGTTCGTCGCGATGACGGCCCCACAATGACGGGAAATCCATGCGAACTCGTGCCTTCGTCGCTCTGACGACTGGTGCCCTGGCGCTCACCGCCGTGGCCGTTCCGGCGGCGCACGCCGATGACCGCCCCACCGGGTCGGCCCTGCCGTTCAGCTCCGCGTCCGCTGCTGCGGCGCCGGGCGGCCCGAAGATCAGCAACGTCTCCGTCAACGGGGGCAAGACCGTGACCGCGGGCGTCTCCAAGAAGACGTTCAACATCAAGTTCACCGCGAAGGACCCGCAGGGGATCGACTTCGGCATCGCGGCCCTCTGGCGCGGCGGCCCCAACGCCGACCGGGCCGAGAAGCTGCTGTCCATCGCCGATCACACCAACCTCGACAACCTGTGCAAGCGGGTCGACTCGACGACCTCCACGTGCACGATCAAGGTGCTCGCCGACCCGAAGGCTCCGATCCCCGAGGGCGACCTCGACAACGCGAACGCGGGTCGCTGGAACATCGCCGTCTACGCGGAGGACAAGCGCGGCAATGGGACGGAGAACCAGAGGTACGGGACGCACTACGTGAAGCGTGCGGCCAAGGCGACGGCCAAGGCGACGCCGGACCCGATCAAGAAGGGCAAGACCCTGACAGTCGCGGGTTCGCTGACCCGTGCGAACTGGGACACCAACAAGTACGCGGGTTTCGCCGGCCAGTCGGTGAAGCTCCAGTACAAGAAGAAGGGCACCGACACCTGGACGACCGTCAAGACGGTCTCCTCGAACAGCCGGGGCAAGGTCGAGGCGACGACCAAGGCATCGGCCGACGGTAGCTACCGCTTCACGTACGGCGGTTCGACCTCGACGGGTTCCGTGTCGTCCAAGGCCGACGCCGTCAACGTGACCTGATTGTCGCGGTGGTGTGAGCCGAGCGCTGTCCGGGGCGGGACCTCTTCGGGGGACCTCTGCCCGCCCCGGGCGGCGCTCCGGCGTATCCGGGAGGGGCGCGTGCAACCGATGCGCCCCCTGGGATGTCTGTTCTTATGGAGCCTCGTCTCCGCTGTTTCAGACCATTGGGCCGCCGTGACCGCACAGTTCAAGCTGCCGGGGGGCAGCGTGCGTTCGTCGCGATGACGGCCCCGCACTGACAGGAACATCTCATGAAGGCTCGTGCCTTAATCGCTTTGACGACTGGTGCCTTGGCGCTCACCGCCTTTGCTGTTCCGGCCGCCCACGCCGATTACCAGCCCACCGGATCGGCCGCCGCCGCCGCGCCGAGTGGCCCGAAGATCAGCAACGTCTCCGTGAACGGCGGCAAGGACGTGACGGTGGGCGTCACCTACGGGACGTTCACGGTCAAGTTCACCTTGCAGGACCCCGACGGGGTCAAGGGGGGCATGGCGGCCCTGTGGCGTGGTGGCCCCGATGCCTATCGGTCGCACAAGCTGCTGGCTCCCGGGGAGTACTTCACCCCGGAGAGCCTGTGCAAGCGGGTCGACGCCACCACCTCCAACTGCACCGTCAGGGTGCTCGCCGACACGGACGCTCCGCCCGAGATGCCCGATGACAACCTCCAGAACGCGGACGCGGGTCGCTGGAACCTCTACGTCTACGGGGAGGACCGGAACGGAAAGAAGACCGAGAACCACAAGGTCACGACCCATCTCGTGAAGCGTGCGGCGAAGGCGACGGCCAAGGCGTCGCCGGACCCGATCAAGAAGGGGAAGACCCTGACGGTCGCGGGTTCGCTGACCCGTGCGAACTGGGACACCAACAAGTACGCGGGTTTCGCCGGCCAGTCGGTGAAGCTCCAGTTCAAGAAGAACGGCGCCACGCGCTGGGAGACCGTCAAGACGGTGTCCGCGGACAGCCGGGGCAAGGTCAAGGCGACGATCAAGGCATCGGCCGACGGTAGCTACCGCTTCACGTACGGCGGTTCGACCTCGACGGGTTCCGTGTCGTCCAAGGCCGACGCCGTCAACGTGACCTGATCGTCGCGGTGGTGTGAGCCGAGCGCTGTCCGGGGCGGGACCTCTTCGGGGGACCTCTGCCCGTCCCGGGCGGCGCCCTTCGTGCGCCCCTGCACTCCTGCACCTCTCAACCATCGTGGCCCCCGCGGGGTCTTGGGACATGGAGCCGTCCGGCTCCCTGACTCGACCGTCGGCCCCGGCCGTACGCCCCGGAGCGGGGGGTGGCGTACGTCCCCGGTGGCCTGCACCGACAGGGGAAGAACGATGAGAAGCCGCGCCTTACTCGCACTGACGACGACCGCACTGGCGCTGACGGCCGTGGCCGTACCGGCCGCGCACGCCAACGACGGCCCCGCCGCAGTTCCGGCGCCGGGCGAACCGCAGCTCACCGACGTGTCCGCGAACGGCGGCCAGGAACTCGTGGTCGGCCTCACCCGCAAGACGTTCGACGTCACCCTCACCGCCACGGACGACTCCGGCATCGCCTACGGGCAGGGGGCCGCTCTGTGGTTCGACGCGGGCAGCCTGTACCGGCTGCTCATGCCGTACGGTGTCCGGCCGGTCTGCACGGAGGTCAATGCGACCACCTCCACGTGCGTCACCCGCAACATCGCCGACCCGAACCATCCCGATGACCGGCGTGACCTGACCAACGAGTTGGCGGGACGCTGGGACGTGTACGCCGCTGCGCAGGGTCGCGACGGCGGCGTGACCGAGAACCCGCAGGCCGCCACCGTGACGTTCAAACGGGAGGCGAAGCTGAGTGTGGACGCCTCGCCGGAGCCGGCGGGGCCCGGGGAGGTCCTGACGGTCACCGGTTCGCTGACCCGCGCGGACTGGGACGCCAACAAGTTCCGCGGCTTCGCCAGTAGCGCGGTGAACCTTGAGTACCGGAAGAAGGGCACGGACGTCTGGACCACGGTGAAGACCGTCCAGGCCGATGCGCAGGGCAAGCTCACGACGACGGTCAGCGCGTCGGAGGACGGCTACTACCGTTACGTCTACGGTGGTTCGCGGACCACCGGCGCGGTGATTTCACCCGCCGACTTCGTCGACGTCACCTGACCCGTCCCCCAGGGTGCGTTCACCTGGCGGTGGGCCGGTCCTGTGCGGGTGCGTCGTGGTTGCTCGCGCAGTTCCCCGCGCCCCTGGGGTACGCCCCCGTGGACGTGCCCCGTGGACGTGCCCCGTGGACGTGCCCCGTTAGGGGCGCGGGGAACTGCGCGAGCAACCACAGCGCACCCGCAGGGAACCCGCACCCAAGAACAGCGCACCGCGCCTACTTCGGGAACCGTCGGTCGACCCACCGCCAGGTCCCCTCCAGCACCGCCGCCGCGACCCCCGCGACCCCCACCGCGGCCCACGGCATGGCCACCCCCACCAGGTCCAACGCGAAGAACCGCTGGAGCCAGGGCACCACGAGCACCAGCCCGAACCCGCTCGCCATCGCGACGACCAGCGCCACCCGCCACCAGGTGTACGGCCGGGCGATGATCGCCAGCACCCACAGCGAGATCAGGAAGAGCGTCAGCGTCGCCGCACTGGTCTCGGCCTCCAAGGACCCCGCCCCGGTGTAGTAGCTCCGGGCCAACAGGTACGTCACGAAGGTGGCCGTCGCCGCGATGATCCCGCCCGGGATCGCGTACCGCATGACCCGCCGGACGAAGTGCGGCCTGGCCCGTTCCGTGTTGGGCGCGAGCGCGAGGAAGAAGGCGGGGACGCCGATGGTGAGCGTGGACAGCAGCGTCAAGTGCCGGGGCAGGAAGGGGTACTCGACCTGCGAGACCACCACCAGGATCGCGAGCAGTACCGAGTACACGGTCTTGACCAGGAACAACGTGGCGACCCTGGTGATGTTGCCGATGACCCGGCGGCCCTCCGCGACGACGGACGGCAGCGTCGCGAAGCTGTTGTTCAGCAGGACGATCTGCGCGACCGCCCGGGTGGCCTCCGAACCGGACCCCATGGCGACGCCGATGTCCGCGTCCTTGAGGGCCAGCACGTCGTTCACGCCGTCGCCGGTCATCGCCACGGTGTGACCGCGGGACTGGAGCGCGCCGACCATCTCCCGCTTCTGCTGCGGGGTGACCCGTCCGAACACGGTGTGCTCGTCCAGCGCCGAGGCCATCGCGTCCCGTTCGGCGGGCAACGTCCGGGCGTCCACCGTGGCGTCGGCGCCCGCGAGCCCCAGCTTGCCGGCGACCGCGCCGACCGACACCGCGTTGTCCCCGGAGATGACCTTCGCCCGGACGTCCTGTTCGGCGAAGTACCGCAGGGTGTCGGCGGCGTCCGGCCGCAGCCGCTGTTCCAGGACGACCAACGCGGTGGGCCGGGCCCCTTCGGTGACCGCTCCGTCCTCCAGGGCGTCCAGTTCGCGGACGGCCTTGACCAGCAGCAACACCCGTAGGCCCTGCCGGTTCAGCTCCTCGGTGGCGGCGAGCGAGGGATCGCCGGTCGGCAACAGCACGTCGGGCGCGCCCAGCAGCCAGGTACTGGACTCGCCGTCCGCCTCGTCGAAGCTCGCCCCGCTGAACTTCCGGGCCGACGAGAACGGCAGGGACCGGGTGCAGCGCCAGCCCGCGGGCACCGGATGGGCCGCGATGATCGCCTGGAGGGAGGCATTGGGCCGCGGGTCGGACTCGCCGAGCGCACCGAGCACCCGACGCACGTACGCCGGGTCGGCGCCGCCCAGCACCCGCAGTTCCGTGACGTCCATGCCGCCCTCGGTGAGCGTGCCGGTCTTGTCCAGGCAGACCGTGTCGACCCGGGCCAGCCCTTCGATCGCCGGCAACTCCTGGACGAGGCACTGCTTGCGGCCCAGCCGGATCACGCCGATCGCGAAGGCCACCGAGGTCAGCAGCACCAGCCCTTCGGGGACCATCGGCACGATCCCGCCGACCGTCCGGGCCACCGAGTCCTTGAAGTCGTGGTTCCGTACGACGAGTTGGCTGATGATCAACCCGGTCGCGGTCGGGATCATCATCCACGTCACGTACTTGAGGATCGTGGAGATCCCGGAGCGCAGTTCGGAGTGGACCAGGGTGAAGCGGGACGCCTCCTCGGCGAGCTGCGCCGCGTACGCCTCCCGCCCGACCTTGGTCGCCGTGAACGCGCCGCCGCCCGCGACGACGAAGCTGCCGGACAGCACCGCGTCCCCGGGCCGCTTCACCACCGGGTCCGCCTCCCCGGTCAGCAGCGACTCGTCGATCTCAAGACCGTCGGCCTCGACGCACGTCCCGTCCACCACGACCTTGTCCCCGGGCCCCACTTCGATGAGGTCCCCGAGCACGATCCCCGAGGTCGGCACCTCGACCGCGGCCCCGTCCCGGCGGACCGTGGGCCGGGCCTCCCCGATCACGGCGAGCGAGTCCAGGGTGCGTTTGGCCCGCAGCTCCTGGACGATCCCGATGCCGGTGTTCGCGAGGATCACGAAGCCGAACAGGCTGTCCTGGATGGGCGCGACCACCAGCATGATCGCCCACAGCACCCCGATGATCGCGTTGAAGCGGGTGAGGACGTTCGCCCGGACGATCTCCGCGAGCGAGCGGCTGCTGCGCACCGGGACGTCGTTGACCTCGCCCCGGGCCACCCGTTCGGACACCTCGGCCGAGGTCAGTCCGCCGGCCCGGACCCCGCCCGGGAGCGGAACGGGGTGCACCGGGTCGAGTTCGGCGCCCGCATCGATGTGCGTCATGGTCCGACGGTACGGAAGGAAGGCGCTCCGCACCCGTCGGGCACGGCAAAGGGCCGAGAACGATCCGCGGTCCGGCCCACCGGGTCGGTGCGGGCCGGGGGCCTCGGAACCGCGGGGGCGTGCGTCACGGACCTACGGGGTACGGGGGCGTGCGCGCCGGTGGGTCAGCCCTGATCGTCCTGCGCGGGGGTCCCCGGCGCAGCGGCCCCCGGTACTGCGGCCTGCCCTGCCGCGTGCTGCTTGAGCGCGGCGTCCCGCTTGCGCACGTACCAGATGCCGATGAGTCCGAGGCCGGCGCCGGCCAGGCACGTCCACAGCCACCACAGATGGCCGTGCTCGTCGAACCAGCCGTAGAAGGGAAGCTGCACCAGGAAGAGGACGAACCACAGGATCGTGCCGCCCGTGATGGTGCCGACCACGGGGCCCTCCAGGGGCTCCGGAGCCTCGCGCTTGGGGGAACCCGCAGAAGGATCGGACATGCGGGGAGTTTATCGGGGGCGCGGCGGCACGGGCCGGGGCGTCCGGGGCGTCGTCCGGGGACGGGGAGCGGGTAGGGCCCTACGGGTGGCCACCAGGTTGTCTACGCGCGGAGATAGCGTTCATGTGCCTCATATGTTCATACTGAAACGGTTCTCGACCGGCCCGTTTTGTTCGTAGGAATCTACAACTGAGGTCCCGTATGTCCCCCTCGGCCACCGCTCAGGTCGACGCGTCCGGAGATTCTCCGGCCCCCAAGCCGCCGACCAACGGCCTTGACCGCTACTTCCGGATCTCGGAGCGCGGTTCCAGCCTGCCGCGCGAGATCCGCGGCGGCTTCGCCACCTTCTTCGCGATGGCCTACATCATCGTGCTGAACCCGATCATCCTGGGCAGCGCGAAGGACATGTACGGCCACCAGCTCGACAACGGCCAGCTGGTCACCGCGACCGCGCTCACCGCCGCCTTCACCACCCTGCTGATGGGGGTCATCGGCAACGTCCCGATCGCGCTGGCCGCCGGGCTCGGCGTCAACACGGTCGTCGCCCTCCAGCTCGCGCCCCGGATGTCCTGGCCGGACGCGATGGGCATGGTCGTCCTCGCCGGCTTCCTGGTGATGCTGCTGGTCGCCACCGGTCTGCGGGAGCGCGTGATGAGCGCCGTGCCGCTCGGGCTGCGCAAGGGCATCGCCATCGGCATCGGCCTGTTCATCATGCTGATCGGCCTGGTCGACGCCGGCTTCGTGTCCCGCATCCCGGACATCGCCCAGACCACCGTCCCGCTCACGCTCGGCAGCGGTGGCCACCTCACGGGCTGGCCGGTCCTGGTCTTCGCGCTCGGTGCGCTGCTCACCCTGGTGCTGATCGTGCGCAAGGTGCCCGGGGCGATCCTCATCTCGATCGTGACGATGACCGTCGTCGCCGTGATCATCGAAGCGGTCGCGGAGGTCCCCTCCTGGGGCCTCACCACCCCGAAGTGGCCCGGCAACCCGGTCTCCACCCCCGACTTCGGGCTGATCGGCGAGGTCAGCCTGTTCGGCGGGTTCGAGAAGGTCGGCATCCTCACCGGCGTGCTCTTCGTCTTCACCGTGCTGCTGTCGTGCTTCTTCGACGCGATGGGCACGATCATGGGCGTCGGCGACGAGGCCAAGCTGACCGACTCCAAGGGCAACCTCCCCGGCATCAACAAGGTCCTGTTCGTGGACGGCATCGCGGTCGCGGCCGGGGGCGCCTCGTCCTCCTCGGCCACCACCTGCTTCGTGGAGTCCACGGCCGGGGTCGGCGAGGGGGCGCGCACCGGGTTCGCGAACGTCGTCACGGGCAGCCTGTTCGGCCTGGCGCTGTTCCTGACCCCCATCGCCACGATGGTGCCGTCCCAGGCGGCCACCCCGGCGCTGCTGGCGGTCGGGTTCCTGATCCTGTCGGGCTCGATCCGGTCGATCGACTGGGACGACTACACGATCGCCATCCCCGCGTTCGTGACCATGATGATGATGCCGTTCACCTACTCGATCACCAACGGCATCGGGATGGGCTTCATCACCTTCACCGTGCTGCGGGTGGCCGCGGGGCGCGCCCGTGAGGTCCCGGTCGCGATGTACGCGGTGTCCGGCGTCTTCGTCTTCTACTACCTGATGCCCGCGCTCGGGCTGCTCTGATTCGGTTCCGTCCGTGCGGGACGGTAGAGGCCGGTGGTCGCCCTGGTGGCACCACCGGCCCCGTTCGTTCCGGGGGCGTTCCGGGCGGCGGGGTTGCGCAGGGCGGTGAGCGGCCCGCCCGTTCCCGTGCCGCTGACGGTTCCGCCGTTCGCGCGGGGGGCGGTGTCCGGCGGGTCGGCGGCCCCGGTCGTCCTCGTGGGACGGGTCCCCGTGGGGTGCGTGCTCGCGGAGGCGGTGCCCGGGGCGGACCCGGCGCGTGGGACGGAAGCGGTGTCCGTGGCGGACCCGGTGGCGGGTCTCGCTCCCGCGCCCGCGGTCGGCCCTCTGCGCGGGGCGGACTCCCTGTCCGGGGCGGACCCCGTACCCCGGGTGGACCCCGTACTCCTGGCGGACCCGGCGTCCGCGGTCGATCCGGGACCCGGGTTCGATTCGGCACCCGGGTTCGGTCCGGGAACCGGGACGGGTTCGTGCCGCGCGGCGGAACCGACACCCGGGGTGGCGCCGGGATCAGGGGTGGCGCCGGAGTAGAACCGTTCCGTCTCTTCCACCGCCGAGCGGAACCTTTCGTCGAAGTCGTCGCGCACGAGCGTCCCCATCACGTAGTCCTGAACGCTCATGCCCCGCTTCGCCGCATGGCCCCGGAGCCGCTCCAGGAGCTCCCCGTCTATCCGCAGGCTCAGTACGTGTGTCCCCATGGTGTGAGGGTCCGGGCCGAGGGGGTAGGTTGTATCACTTTCCGGCATCCGCTCACCCGTACGGGTGACGAGTGGGCGGCGTGTCCGGGATCACCGTGTAGACAGTGGTGTTTAGGTAAGGTAATGAGTTACGCTAACAACATGCCTGACCTTACCCATGGCGACGATGCAGCGGCGGTCAACGCCCTCCGCTCGTCGGTCATGCGACTGTCCCGGCGGCTCAAACACCAGCGGGTCGACGAGTCGCTCAGTCCGACGGAGATGTCGGTGCTGGGCACCCTCGCCCGCTGCGGATCCGCCACCCCCGGCGAGCTGGCCCGCAAGGAGCACGTCCAGCCGCCCTCGATGACCCGCATCGTGGCGCTCCTGGAGGCCAAGGGCCTGGTCAGGCTGGAGCCACACCCCGACGACCGCCGCCAGAAGGTGGTCACCCAGACCGAACAGGCCGAGGCCATGCTCGAAGAGAGCCGCCGCCGGCGCAACGCCTGGCTGGCCGGTCTGGTCGAGGACCTGGACGAGGACGAACGAGCCAAGCTGCGCGCCGCCGCCCCCGTACTGGAGAAGCTCGCACACCTGTAGTACCGAGCCGAGGAGGCGAATCTTTTTGAGTACGGGATCCGGAGCAGACTCCGCCCCCGCACCGCACACCCACTCCGACCCCGCCGCTCCTGACGGCACCCGACGCACCCCCGCCCGCGCGGGCAGGTTCGGGTTCCGGATCCGGCGACCGTTTCGCCGGCCCGCCGCCGGACGACTCATACCCCGTACCGTCCCCGCCCCCCGCTCGCAGCGGCCCGCTGCCGATGCGGCCGACGGGGCACCCGTGTCCCTGGCCAAGGCCACCGACACCACGGGGACCACCCACATCACCGATACCCCTGTTACCCCTGATATCTCTGACACCTCTGGAACCACCGGGACCGACAGCGGTCGGGGCGGCACCTTCTCCTCCCTGGCCATCCGCAACTACCGGCTGTTCGCCATGGGCGCCGTCGTCGCCAACGTCGGCGTCTGGATGGCCCGCATCACCCAGGACTGGCTGGTCCTCAGCCTCACCGGCTCCTCGACCGCCGTCGGGATCACCACGGCGATGCAGTTCCTGCCGATGCTGCTGTTCGGCCTCTACGGCGGGGTCATCGCCGACCGCTTCCCCAAGCGGACCCTGCTCTTCCTCACCCAGGGCGCGATGGGGATCGGCGGACTGTTCCTCGCCGCCCTCACGCTGAGCGGACACGTCCAGGTGTGGCACGTGTACATGACGGCGCTGTTCACCGGACTGGTGACCGTCGTCGACAACCCGACCCGGCAGTCGTTCGTCTCCGAGATGGTCGGCCCCGGGCAGGTCCGCAACGCCGTCGGCCTGAACTCCGCGAACTTCCAGTCCGCGCGACTGGTCGGCCCCGCGGTCGCCGGCGTGGTGACGGCCGCCTTCGGTCCCGGCTGGGCGTTCCTCGCCAACGGCCTGATGTTCCTCGCCCCGCTCCTCGGACTGGCGCTGATGCGCACCTCCGAACTGCACCCCACCCCGCGCCGGCCGCGCGGCAAGGGCGAACTCCGCGAGGGCCTGCGGTACGTCTCGCGCAACCCGGAGTTGATCTGGCCGATCGTGCTGATCGGCTTCGTCGGAACGTTCGGCTTCAACTTCCCGATCTGGCTGAGTGCCTATGCGCACGACGTCTACGACGGCGGCTCGGGCATGTACGGACTGTTCAACACCCTGATGGCGTTCGGCTCGCTGGTCGGCGCGCTGCTCGCGGCCCGGCGCGCCAGCACCCGGCTGCGGATGCTCGTCGCGGCGGCGGTGCTCTTCGGCGCCCTCCAGATCGTGACGGCGTTCGCCCCGTCGCTGTGGACGTTCCTGCTGCTCCTGGTGCCGATCAGCATGCTGGGCCTGACCGTGAACGTCACGGCCAACTCGTTCGTGCAGCTCGCCACCGACCCCGAGATGCGGGGCCGGGTGATGAGCCTGTACATGATGGTCTTCGTCGGCGGCACCCCGCTGGGCGGCCCGCTGTTCGGCTGGCTCACGGACGCGTACGGGGTGCGGTTCAGCTTCGCGGTCGGCGGCCTCGTCTGCGCGGTGTCCGCGCTGTTCGTCGGGCTGATGCTGGCCCGTGCCGCCGGGCTGCGCGTCCAGGTCGACCTGCGCCGGGGCCACCAGCACGTCCGGTTCGTGCCCCGACGGGAGCTGGCCACCGCGGCCTGAGCGGCCGTTCCGGAGGCGGGCCGGGCGGGTGACACTGGGGCGCATGAGACTCTACGCCGGCGTACTGCCCCCGCCCTCCGTGAACGACGAGCTCGGCCGGGCGGTCGACGCGCTGCGGGACCTGCCCGGGTACGAGTCGCTGCGCTGGACGGGACGGCCCGGCTGGCACCTCACCCTCGCGTTCTACGGTGAGGTGCCCGAGGAGTCCGTCCCCGAGCTGACGGAACGGCTCGCCCGGGGCGCACACCGCTCGGAACCGTTCACCCTGGCGCTCACCGGGTCCGGCACCTTCGGCGGACGGTCCCTGTGGGCCGGGGTGAGCGGCGACACCCGGGCGCTGCGGCTGTTGGCCGACCGGGCGGAGGCGGCGGGGCGCCGGGCCGGGCTGTCGCTACGGGAGCACCGGCGGTTCCGCCCCCACCTCTCGCTCGCCCGGAACCGGGACAGCGCCGCCGCCTCGGGCGTCGACCTCGCCCCGTACCTCGACGGGCTCGCCGACTTCGCCGGTGCGGCGTGGACGGTGCGCGAGCTGACGCTGGTCCGCAGCAACCTGCCCACCGGTGGGGTGCGCGGGGCGCGGCCCCGGTACGAGACGGTCGCCGCCCTGCCGCTGGGCGCCGCCGGTTAGGCTCGGGGGTGTGGACCCGAAGACCCGAAACCGGATCATGGCCGGTGTGCTCGTAGTGATGTTCCTCGTCGTCGCCGTCGCCTCGGCGGTCGGCGGGTAACGAGCGGTGCCCCGGTGGTGGCCGCCCGTGCGGGGTTGCGCGCGGGCGGCTCCGGCGTGCGCGGGGCGCGGTGACGGGTCAGGCACGGTGATCGTCTACCCGACAACGTGAATATCGGCGTCCCCGCATGGACGGCCGACCCTGCTCCTCCGTACCTTCGGGGCACCACTCACAGCCCAGGGGGTAGCACCATGGCGCGCGAGGAACTGATCCGACTCACGGGCAACGGCAATGGCAACGGCAACGGCGGACCCTGCGGGAAGGACGACTGCCCGAACGTCTACCGCACCCCGTCCGGTTCCCTCCTCGTCCAAGGGGATGCGTCCGACGCCTTTCGGCCCCCGGCGGGAGAAGCACTTGTGGAGATCCCCGAGAGCGTCCTGAGGGAGGCCGCCCGTGCTCTTGGCTGGTGAGCAGTGGGCGGCACGGTTCGAGGGTTTCCGGCGGGAGGCCTGGCGCCTGGAGACCCTGCCGCAGTACCTCATGCCGCAGGAGGAAGGCGAGCTCGCAGCGTTCCGTGCCGGTGTTCGCATCGATGCCCGTACGGTCTCGAACGAATACACCGACCGGCTCCGCCGACAAGCCGCGGAGGGTCGGCCGCAGGGACGTGTGCACATCGTGACCAGGCCGCTGTCCGAGTACCTGAGGTTTGAGTTCTCCCAGTACTACGCACCGCACGCGCTGGCGGGAGAACGGATCCGGATCCTTGACGTGACCGACCGGGAGAACCCCCTCGAAGGGGTCCAGGACTTCTGGATGTTCGACCGTACCGAGGTGGTGCTCATGAACTACCACCCGGACGGGAGGCAGATCAATCGAGAGGTCCACGAAGGGGACGTGTCCCCGTTCGTCGAGTACCAGCGAATCGCGGTGGCCGAGTCGGTGCCCATTGAGGAGTACGTGAAGGGCCTTGACGTTTGAGCCCGGACGGCTGGGTCAATCCAGGTCGGACCTGGCCGAAGCGCTGAGGGGCGAGCGCTTGCGAGCCGGGAAGACGCAAACCTGGCTCGCTCGGCGTTGCAACATGTCCCAAACCAAGGTGAGCAACATTGAGGGTGGCAGGCTCACGCCCTCGCTGGTCGACGTCGAATTGATGCTCGATGCCCTGGGGGTGGACGGGCCGTTCGCTGCGAGGGTTTCCGCGCTGGCGAGGACTGCACATACGGAATGGCAGGACCACTGGTCCTCGCCCTGCCCATCGAGGGTGCCGTGTTTCGTAGTGCATGTGGTGGCAACACGCACCCTGACGGCGAGTCTTGCGTGACGCTTGCCTGCATCGGCGCGGACACGTGGGCCCTGGGGGACAGCAAGCGCCCCGGGGGCGAGCCGTTGCGGTTCAGTACAACCGAACTTGACGCCGCCGGCATCGACCCCGCCCGGTTCGGTTTGCGCGTCTGATCTCCGTACCCGCTCTGCAGCGGCCCTCGGCCCGTCCTCTCGGGCCGGGGGCCGCTCTCAGCTCGCAGGAAGAGCGTTCGTTGCACATCCATGGCTACCTGTGGGTCGGACCCAAGGCGCACTTCGACGACGAGGGGCTCAGACGCCCGCCGCATCCTGAACCACCGCCACCCCCGGCGGGCACGGAGGACAAGGACGGACAACGGCTGATCGAGCGCTACCGGCAAGTGGTGGCCGAGTTCCCCCTGACTGGCATCCCCCCGATCCAGACGGCGCACTGGCTCATCAAGCAGCCCAACCTGATCAGGGGCACCTGGCAAGATCCGAAGGAAGCGGAGCAATGGCTCGGATGCCAACTTGCTGTGTACGCACCTCGGTTCGCCTCGGAGCAGGATCGTGATGGTGTGCGGCTGGCCGCATGTAGAGCGTTCGCAGTCGAGACTTTGGGCCGGGGTGGGGACGTGTCCTTCGGCTACTTCCTCACGCGTCCGACGTTCCTGTCCCTGGCCCTGGTGGTGTGCTCACCGAACCGTGCCGCACCCGAACTGTCGTGCCCGATCAAGTAGATCCGAACGGGCTTCGAAGCGGCGGGTAACGAGCGGTGCCCCGGTGGTGGCCGCCCGTGCGGGGTTGCGCGCGGGCGGCTCCGGCGTGCGCGGGGCGCGGTGAGCGTTACCAGGCGAAGGCTTCCGGGGACGGGCCCGGGCCGGGGAACAGGGACTCCAGGGACTCCAGCAGGTCGTCCGGGAGTTCCAACGACACCGCCCGCAGCGCGGAGACGAGCTGTTCGGAGGTGCGGGGGCCGATGATCGGGCCGGTGACCCCGGGGCGGGTCAACAGCCAGGCGAGGGCCGTGTCACCCGGCTCCAGACCGTGCTTGTCGACCAGGTCCTCGTACGCCCCGATCCGCTCCCGCACCGTCGGGTCCGCGAGGGCCTGCGCCGCCGTGCCGGACACCCGGCGCCCGCCGTCGGCCTCCTTGCGCAGCACCCCGCCGAGCAGCCCGCCGTGCAGCGGCGACCAGGGGACGACCCCGAGGCCGTACTCCCGGGCCGCCGGCAGGACCTCCATCTCGGCGCGCCGCTCGTACAGGTTGTAGAGGCACTGCTCGCTGACGAGCCCGAGGCGGCCGTGGCGGTCCGCGGTCTCGTTGGCCTGGGCGATCTTGTAGCCCGGGAAGTTGGACGAACCCGCGTACAGGATCTTGCCCTGGGTCACCAGGACGTCGATGGCCTGCCAGATCTCCTCGAACGGGGTGTTCCGGTCGATGTGGTGGAACTGGTAGAGGTCCAGGTAGTCGGTCTGGAGGCGCTTCAGGCTGGCGTCCACGGCGCGCCGGATATTGAGCGCGGACAGCTTGTCGTGGTTGGGCCACGCGGTGCCGGGGTCCTGGCTCATGTTCCCGTAGACCTTGGTCGCGAGGACGACCTTGTCCCGGCGGTCCCCGCCCTTCGCGAACCAGTTGCCGATGATGCTCTCGGTGCGGCCCCTGGGCTCGCGGCCGTACGCGTTGGCCGTGTCGAAGAAGTTGACGCCCGCGTCCAACGCGGCGTCCATGAGGGCGTGGCTGTCGGCCTCGTCCGTGTAGGGGCCGAAGTTCATCGTGCCGAGGACCAGCCTGCTGACCTTGAGTCCCGTGCGTCCGAGCTGCGTGTACTCCATGGTTCCCCAGCCAACGCGGTCGGGGCCGCTCCACGCAAGGGCGCCGTGCGGCGGGGCGTCGACGTACCGCCTTCCGGGGGCATTCGGTGGCTGGCGTCACGCTCCGCAGAAGTACCGTTCTTGGCAGAGGAAGGGACGGGCGCCATGGCCGGGGACGGACGCGGTGGAGTCGGGCGGCGGGTGCACGAGCTGCGGTTGCTGCGCGGCCACACCCTGCGGGAGCTGGGCCGAAGAGCGGCCGTGTCCCCGTCGATGTTGTCCCGCATCGAGACCGGCGAACGGGGCCCGAGCGCGCAGGTCGTGGCCGCGTTGGCGCGGGCGCTCGGCGTGACCGTCTCGGTGCTGCACGGCCAGCCTTACATCGAGCAGTTGCGCAGGGACCAACTCGACCGGCTCATCTCCCCCCTGGGCACCGCCCTCGACAACTGGGGCATCCCGCCGGACGAGGACGACCCCGTTCCGCGCGGGCTGCCGCTGCTGGGTTCCGACGTTGCGGAGGTCCGGCGGCTGCGGACGGACTCCGCGTACGCGGCGCTGGCGGAGTTGCTTCCCGGGCTGCTGGGGGAGTTGTCCCACGCCACGATGGTGCACTCGGCGGGCGGCGACTGCGAACGGGCGCACTGGCTCCAGGCCGAGGCGGCCTTGGGCGTGTTCAGCGTCGCGTACAAGTTCGGCTACATGGACCTCGCCCGGCTGGCGCTGAGCCGGATGGCGATGGCCGCGGCCCGGTCCGGGGACCCGCGCCAGGTGGCCGCCGAACGGGTGAAGCGCGCGCAGCTCAGTGCGGACGGGCCGGCGATGGAGCAGGGGCTGCGTCTCGTCCGCCAAGGGCTGCGCGACCTGGACGACGACGGGACGCCCGAGACCCGTGCCGTGCGGGGCGGGCTGATCCTGAAGGGCGTCCAGATGCACGGGCTGCTCGGCCGGGGCGACGAGACGAACACCTGGCTGGACGAGGCGCGGGGCCTCGCCCGCGAGTTGGGCGAGACCAACCACTACACGTTCGTCTTCGGTCCGACGAACACGGAACAGCACGCGATGGCCGCCGCCGGGGACCGGGACGAGCACGGTGAGGCGGTGGCGATCGGTGAACGGGTCCGGCTGCCGGACGGCTACCCCGCGGCGCGGGCCGGGGCCTACTGGATCGACCGGGCGCGTTCGTTGGCCCTCGTCGCCCGGTCCGAGGACGCGTTGGCCGCGCTCCAGGAGGCCCGTCGGGTGTCACCCCAGCAGGCTCGCTACCACCCGACGACGCACGCCACGGTCGGCGTGCTGCTGAGGGCTCGACCCTCCGTCCCGGAGCGGCTGCGTACGTTCGCCCAGTGGAGCGATGGGTAACCAACGGGGGCTTTTCGCCCGGGACTCGGGCTCGCCGCACCGCCGCGGTGTGACGTTCCGTAGGAGTACCGTTACTGGCGAGAGGGATCGGAGGGGCCCATGTCCCAGCAGGAGGAACGCGTCGGCGCGCGGATCGCGTCGAACCGGAAACTGGCGGGGTACACACAGGCGGGGTTGGCCACCGAGGCGCACGTTTCCCTGGGGGCGGTGCGCAAGGTGGAGCGGGGGGAGCGGTTGCCCACGCACGGGTTCCTGATCGCGGTGGCCCGCGCGCTGCGGGTCCCGGTCGAGGAGCTGACCGGACAGCCGTACCGGGCCGAAACGCCCACGGAGCAACGTACGCACGCGCCCGTCCAGGGCATCCGCACGGCGGTGCGCAGGTTCGACCTACCGGCGGACTGGTACACGGAGCCGAGGCCGATGGAGGAACTGGCACGGGACGTGCAGACCGCCGCCGCCCATCGCACAGCGGCGCGGTACGCCCAGCTCGGTGCCGTGCTCCCGGGTCTGCTTGAGGAACTGACCGCCGGGGTACATCTGACCACCGGACGGCAACGGCGACTGCACGCGCGGCTGTTGGCCTCCGCTTACTACATGGCGCACGGGCTGGCCCATCGGCTCGGGTACAGCGATCTGATCGGACAGCTCGAAGACCGGATGCGGTGGGCCGCGGGGCTGTCGGAGGATTCGCTGATGCGGGCGCTGGCCGAGTGGACGCGTTCCTACTCGTTCGACGCGTTCGGCGACTACGACGGTGGGCTGCGCGTACTGGCGGCGGCCCGAGCGGAGTTGGAGGACGCTGCGGGCGTGGCGGGAGGCGCCGAGCTCCCGCGGATCGCGCTGTTGGGCAGCCTGCACCTGCGTGAGTCCACGTTCGCTTCGCTGGCGCGCGATGAGGCGGGCACCGAGTACCACCTGGCCGAGGCGCGCCGGTTGGGCGAACTGGTACCCGGTGGGCGGGACCAACTCCACTACCACATGACCTTCGGGCCGGCGAACGTCGCGGTGCACGACGTCGCCGCTTCGGTCGAGCTGAAGCGGCCCGAGGAGGCGGTGCGCAAGGCCCGGGGGCTGCGCTTCCCCTCGGACATGGCGCGTACTCGGCAGGGTCACCATCATGTGGCGGTGGCTCGCGCCCATGTGGACCTGGACCGGCGGGAGGACGCGTTGAGGCACCTCCAGAAGGCGCGACGCCTCGCCCCCGAGCTGACCCGCGTCCACCCGACGGCCCGGGAGACCGCTCGCGTCCTCACGCACAAGTACCGCCGCACGACTGAGGAACTGCGCAGCCTCGCCACCTGGTTCGGGGTCCAGAAGTAGCGGTCGACGTCAAGGCGGTAGCGGGTACCCCAGTGCGGGGTACTTGCGCCCTTTCCGTGACGGCATCCTTACGGTCAGTAAGGAACCCCCGCGACCGTGCGACCGGTCCGGGGGCGTGGTCATCAACAAAGGGGAGTCGACGACATGGCTCAAGGTACCGGGGAAGCGGACGGCGCGGGCGCGGGTGAGGGGGCGCGGTTCGTGCGGCTGTTGCCGTGGAGCACCGAGGAGGGCAAGCCCTGTTTCCTGGTGAGCGATGAGGGCGGGGCCGCGGGCGACGGGCGGGGCGGGTTGCGCCGGATCGCGGACGAGATGGAGCGGACGCAGTTGGGGCAGGCGGTCACGTTGCTGGAGCGGGCCGGTTGCCTGGTCGCCGATGAGCGGTCGGGGGAGCGGGAACTGCGGTTCGTGGTGGAGCAGTTGTGCACGTCGTTGCGGGAGGTGTCCCGGGTCGCGGAGAGCCGGGGCGCGCGGTTGGCGGCGGTGCGGGACCTCAGTGCGGGGTAGCCGTCCCGGCCGGGGTAGCCGTCCCGGCCCGGCCGGCCGCGCGGACCGTGCCGGAGCCGTCACCACCCCGAGTGACCCCAGTGCTCCGCGTGGCCGGAGTACCCCGTGCTCCCCGCGCCGCGGGACTCCTCGGCGGACTCGTACGACTCGCCCCAGCCCCACTCCTCGTGCAGGGCGCGGGCGAAGGCGGCGGCCAGTTTGTGTGCGCCGGAGGCGCCCGGGTGGGTGCCGTCGTGGGTGTCGGTGGCCAGGTCGTAGTCGGTGGGCGGCGCGGCGAGCAGGACGGGGGAGCGGGGGGTGTCCAGGTCGGCGGCGGTCTTCGCGAGGAGTTCGTTGAAGTGGGCGAGCTCGGCCCCGAAGGGGGTGTCCGTCTGTGCGCGGACGTTCGGGACGACGGGCAGGATCAGGAACCGTACGCGCGGGTTCGCGGCGCGGGCCTCGGTGACGAAGGCGCGGACGTTCGCCGCGGTCTGGCCGGCGTCGGTGTAGAAGCCGAGGTCGATCAGGCCGAGCGAGACGAGCAGGACGCCCGGGCGGTGCGCGGTGACCGCCTCGCGGATCAGCGGGGCCATGTGCAGCCAGCCCTCGCCCCAGCCGGCGAGGTGCGCCCGGGGGAAGGCGGGGGCGGTGTCCGGGGGGTACTCCAGGGAGACGGGGGCGTCCTGCGCCGTGTCGTACAGGGTCTCGCGGGGGCCCACGAACCGGAACGGTGCGTCGAGGGTGTCCCGCAGGTGTTCCCACAGGCGGTAGCGCCAGGTGTGTTCGCCGGCGCTCCCGATGGTCTGCGAATCTCCGACGCACATGAACCTGAGCATCCGCTCATCATCGCCGATGGGCAGGTGGGGCGGGGTGTGAGGTCCGGCACCCGGGCGGTGTACCGGGACGGTGTTTGCCGGTGGCCGGAGTGAACCGCCCTGCGGGGTGGCAGTCTTGAGGGCATGCGTTCGTTTTCGTCGGTGGCCGGTGCCGCCTGCCTCGCCGTCCTGACCACCGTGCTCACCGCCGGACCCGTCTCCGCCGCCGGACCCGCCTCGGCGGGGGACATCGGTGCCGACGGGTTCACCATCGAGGACCCTCGGATCAAGGAGTCCAGCGGGCTGGCCGCGTCCCGCCAGCACCCGGGGATCTACTGGACGCACAACGACAGCGACGACGGTGCGTTCCTGTACGCGGTGGACGCCCGCAGCGGCAAGACCGTCGCCACGCTCACCCTGACCGGGGTCGGCCGCCCGCGGGACGTGGAGGCGATCTCGCTGGGCCCGGACGGGAACCTGTACGTCGGCGACATCGGGGACAACCTCGGCGGCACCTGGAACCACGTGTGGGTGTACAAGGTGCCGGAGCCGAAGAAGCTGGTCGACCGGACGGTGAAGGCCACGCAGTACGTGGTCAAGTACGCGGACGGGCCCCGGGACGCCGAGGCGCTGATGGTCCACCCGAAGACGGGGCGGGTCTACATCACGGACAAGAAGGACGACGGGGCCACCCTGTACGCGGGACCGGCGAAGCTGTCGCCCTCGGGCACCAACGTCTTCCGCCGGGTCTCGGACATCGACCTGTGGGTCACCGACGGGGCCTTCTCGCCGGACGGTCGACAACTGGCCCTGCGCGGCTACCTCGGCGGCGTCCTCTACGACTGGAAGGGCGACAAGCCCAAGCGCGTGGACCGGCTCCGCATCCCGCTCCAGCGTCAGGGCGAGTCCCTGACCTGGACCCCGGACGGCAAGACCCTGTTGTACGGGTCCGAGGGGCTGGGCAGCGACGTGGAGCCGCGGAAGGCGCCCGGCGGGTCCGGGGGCGGGCCAGACGGGGACGGCTCGGACGGCTCGGACGGCTCCGCCGCGGGCGACGGCAGCGGGGACGACGGCGGCGGCTTCACCCAGGGCGCCGCCCTCCTCGTCGTGCTGCTCGTGGCGGTGTTCGGGGTGCGGCGGCTGCGCCGCGGCAAGGGCTGAGCCGGGACCCGTCCGCCCAGGCAGGTAGTGGGCGGGTTCAGGCGTCGGCCGCCCGCGCCGCCGCCCGCCGCTCCACCAGGACCTCCAGGCCCTCCAGGATGCGCTGGAGCCCGAACGCGAAGTGGTCGAAGTCCATGCCGAAGGTGTCCTCGGACAGGCTCGCCATCACGGGGAAGCGTCCGCTCTTCATGACCCGTTCCAGGTAGGGAGCCTGGGCCGCCCAGAAGTCCTGGTCGGTGAGGCCCGTCCGCTTCTCCACCTCCACGGCGTGGACGTTCGTGCGGGCGACCCCGGACACGTAACCGTCGACCATGATGATCACGGACAGCAGCTCGGGGTCGGTGAGGCCCATCGGACGGATCCGGCTGAGCACCCGGTCCATGGTGGCGAGGGTGGCGGGCCCGAGTACGGGGCGGACCTGGTTGACCTGGAGCAGCCAGGGGTGGCTCTGGTAGAGGGCGAGCGCTCCGCGGGCCATGGTCTCGACGGCCTCCCGCCAGGTCCCGGTGGGCGCCTCGCTGTCGAGCGGGGTCTCCTGCACCCGGTCGAGCATCAGGTCGAGGAGTTCCGCCTTGCCGGGGATGTACCGGTAGAGCGACATCGTGCCGGTGCCCAGTTCGGTGGAGAGCCGGCGCATCGACACGGCGTCCAGGCCCTCTTCGTCGGCGACGCGGATCGCGGTCAGCACGATGCGGTCGACCGTCAGGGTCGGTTTGGGCCCTCGGCTCGGCCTGCGTTCGGGCTCCCAGAGCAGTTCGAGAGTGCGCTGGATGTCGCCGCTGCCACTGGTCTCGGTGCTCTCCATGGTGCGCATTTTAGTCTCACCCCTTTAAAACTGAGTACACCGTACTCGACATGAGGTACGGTGTACTCAGTTAGTCGGTCGACGCGATGTCGGAATCGGCTCGAACGGGCGTGGTCACGGGGTGGAGGGGTCATGAGTGCATACGCGGTACAGGCCGAGGGGCTACAGAAGAGGTACGGCGAGAAGCACGCCCTGGCCGGCTTCGACCTCGCGGTCCGACGGGGGACCGTGCACGGACTGCTGGGGCCGAACGGCGCCGGCAAGACCACCGCCGTCCGCATCCTGTCCACGCTGGTCAAGCTGGACGGCGGCCGGGCGACGGTGGCCGGGCTCGACGTACGGGAGAACGCCCGCGCGGTCCGCGCCAGGATCGGACTGACCGGCCAGTACGCGGCCGTGGACGAGGTGCTGACGGGTCGGCAGAACCTGGAGATGTTCGGCCGCCTCTTCCACCTCGGCGCGAGCGGAGCCAGGCGCCGGGCCGCCGAACTGCTGGCACAGTTCGACCTGGTGGAGGCGGGTGACCGGGGCGTCGACAAGTACAGCGGCGGCATGCGCAGGCGGCTCGACCTCGCCGCCTCGATGATCCTCACGCCGGACGTCCTCTTCCTCGACGAGCCCACCACCGGGCTCGACCCGCGCAGCCGGGGCGAGGTCTGGGAGTCGGTCCGCGCCCTGGTGGCGGGCGGCACGACCGTCCTGCTCACCACCCAGTACCTGGAGGAGGCCGACAAGCTGGCCTCCCGCATCACCGTGATCGACCGCGGCCGGGCCATCGCCGACGACACCCCCGACGGACTGAAGGACACCGTCGGCGGCGACCGCATCGAGGTCGTCGTCACCGATGCCGCCGACCTGGAGCACGCGGTGCAGGTCGTGGCCCGGGTCGGTGAGGGGCAGCCGGAGACCGATGCGGCCGAACGCCGGGTGCACGCCCCGGTGACCGACCGGGTGGCGGCGCTCACCGAGGTCGCCCGGACCCTCCAGGACGAGGGCGTCCAGGTCGAGGACATCGGACTGCGCAGGCCCAGCCTCGACGACGTGTTCCTGCGGTTGACGGGACACCGCGCCGAGAAGCAGCAGGAGCCGCCGACGGCGGACGCCGAGGGCGACCGGAACGAGCCGAAGGGGGGCGGTCAGCGATGAGCGCGACCACCACGACCACCGAGGAGCACACCACGACCGGGGCCGCCGCGCCCGTCCCGTCGGGGGGCGGGACGGGCGCGGTGGACCACGGGCGGGTCTACTGGGTCTTCGCGGACTGCTGGAACGTGGTCCGCCGCGGCCTCACCCACTACCAGCGCCAGCCCGTCAACATCGCCTGGCAGCTCGGCTTCCCGATCCTGTCCGTGCTGCTCTACGGGTACGTGTTCGGCAGTGCGATGACGGTGCCGGGCGGCGGCGACTACCGGGACTTCCTGATGCCCGGCATGTTCGCGATGACGATGGCCTTCGGGTTCATCAACACGGCGACCGTCGTGGTCTACGACGCGACCAAGGGCGTCACCGACCGGTTCCGCTCCATGCCGATGGCCCCCTCGGCCGTCGTCGCGGGCCGCGGCGTCACCGATCTGATCGTGGCCTGCGCGGAGCTGACGATCCTGATGCTCACCGCGCTCGCCATGGGCTGGCGGCCCGACGGCGGGATCGGCGGCGCGGTCGGGGCCTTCGGGCTCCTGCTGCTGCTCCGCTTCAGCCTGATCTGGCTGGGCGTGTGGCTCGGGCTGATGGTGCCGAACCCGGAGGCCGCGGGCGGTCTGTTCGCGGTCGCCTTCCCGCTGACGATGATCTCCAGCATCTTCGTCGCGCCCCAGCTGATGCCCGACTGGCTGGGACACGTCGCCGCCTGGAACCCGATCTCCTCCACCGTCGCCGCCTCCCGGGAACTGTTCGGGAGCCCCGTCGGCAGCGGCGGCTCCTGGGTCGAGCAGAACGCCTTGCTGATGGCGGTCGTCTGGCCGCTGGTGCTCACCGCGGTGTTCCTGCCGCTGGCCGTGCGCCGCTTCCAGCGACTCAGCCGCTGACGACCCCGCCCGTGCCCCCACGCGACTGCGCCTCCTCCCGCTCGGCGGGAGGAGGCGCAGTCGGTGCAGGTGCAGGTGTCAGAGCTGCTCGATGACGTAGTCCACGCAGGCCGTCAGGGCCTCGACGTCGGACGGGTCGATCGCCGGGAACATCGCCACCCGCAGCTGGTTGCGACCCAGCTTGCGGTACGGCTCGGTGTCCACGATGCCGTTGGCGCGCAGCACCTTCGCCACGGCGGAGGCGTCCACCTCGTCAGCGAAGTCGATGGTGCCGATGACCGCGGAGCGCTGCGCCGGGTCCGCCACGAACGGGTTGGCGTACTTGCTGGCCTCGGCCCAGCCGTACAGGGTCCGCGCGGAGGTCACCGTGCGCCGCACCGCCCAGTCCAGACCGCCCTGGCCGTTGATCCAGTCGAGCTGGTCGGCCAGCAGGAACAGGGTCGTCAGCGACGGCGTGTTGTACGTCTGGTTCTTGCGGGAGTTGTCGATCGCCGTCGGCAGCGAGAAGAACTCCGGGATGTGCCGCCCCGAGGCGTGGATGCGCTCGGCGCGCTCGATCGCGGCCGGCGAGAACACCCCGAGCCACAGTCCGCCGTCCGAAGCGAAGGACTTCTGCGGCGCGAAGTAGTAGACGTCCGTCTCCCGGACGTCGACCGGCAGGCCGCCCGCGCCGGAGGTCGCGTCGACCAGCACCAGCGCGCCCTCGTCGGCGCCCTCGACCCGCTTCAGCGGCATCGCGACGCCCGTGGAGGTCTCGTTGTGGGTGTACGCGTACACGTCCACGCCCGCCTCGGCGACCGGCAGCGGGTGCGTACCCGGTTCCGACGTCACCAGGGACGGTTCGCCGAGCCACGGGGCGAGCTTGGCCGCCTTGGCGAACTTCGAGGAGAACTCGCCGAAGGTGAGGTGCTGCGAGCGGGAGTCGATGAGCCCGTGGGTCGCGATGTCCCAGAAGGCGGTGGACCCGCCGTTGCCGAGGATCACCTCGTACCCGTCGGGCAGGTCGAAGAGTTGGCTCACGCCGTCCCGGACCCGGCCGACCAGGTTCTTCACCGGGGCCTGTCGATGGGAGGTGCCGAGCAGTGACGTACCGGTGGCGGCCAGGGCGTCCAGCGCCTCGGTCCGCACCTTGGAGGGGCCCGCGCCGAAACGGCCGTCCGCGGGCTTGATGTCAGCGGGAATCTGGATCTCAGCCACGTGCGGAGCCTAGCCCGTCGTCGAACGCTCCCGGGACGGGTGTCCGGCGGCTGAGACGCGATCTCCGGATCTTGGACGGCCGCCCCGGTACGCGACGGTCGCCCCGGTGCGCGGGTACGCGACCGGCGCCGATCAGCGGCGGGGGCCGATCGCTGCCGCGGGGGTGAAGCGGACCGGGAGCCGGGACACGCCCCGCAGCCAGGGGGACGGCCGCCGCGTCAGCTCCTGGGGCGCGAGGTCCAGATCCAGGTCGGGCAACCGGTCGAGGAGCACCTCCACCCCCGCCCGCGCCACGACCTCCGCGATCTCCCGCGCCGGGAACGGACAGCGGTGCTCCCCGTGGCCGAAGGAGAAGAACGCGTTGTTGCCGCCGGTCAGCGCGGCCCGGTCGGCCCGCACCTCCGGGTCCGAGTTCGCTGCCGCCAGGCCCAGGACCACCAGATCACCGGCGCGGATGTGCCGCCCCCCGAGCACCGTGTCCCGCGCGGCCCAGCGCCCGGGAACGTTCTGCGCGGGCGGGTCCTCCCACAGCACCTCGTTCATCGCCTCGACCACACTGCGGCGCCCCCCGGACAGGGAGGCCGCGAACCGTTCGTCGGTCAGCATCAGCCGCAGCGAGTTGCCGATCCAGTCGGTGGTGGGCCGGTGCCCCGCGATCAGCATCAGCGTCAGGTCCCGGGCGATCTCCTCCTCGGGCGGCCCCGCCGGATCGGCCAGCATCCGCGAGGCCACGTCCTCGCCCGGCGCCCGACGACGCTGCGCCACCAGTTCGCCGACCGCCGCCGTGAGCCGCCGCCGTCCGTCCACCGCCCCCTCGCGCCCGCCCGCGACGGCGTTCAGCGCCGCCTCCAGCTCCGGGGCCGACGCCTCGGCGAAGCCGAACAGCCGCGCCAGCACCCGGACCGGCAACGGCACCGCGTACTGCCCGATCACATCGGCCCCGCCCCGGGTGCAGAACCCGTCGACCAACGCGTCGGCGAACCGCTCCGCGTGCTCCCGCAGCCGGTACGGGCCCTGCGCGGTGAGCGCGTGCGCGATGACCGCAGCCCGCTCGGTGTGCCGCGGCCCGGTCGTGTGCAGGACGGTGGTGTGCGGGGCGGGCGGGTGCGGGCCTGAGGTCTGCGGGCCTGCGGTCTGCGGCGCGGGCGGGGCGTCCCGTCCGACGTCCGGAGGTAGTGGCCAGCCGTCGGGGATGGTGCCCGGCCGGTTCCACAGGCCGGGGTCCCGGCTGAACAACTGCGGGTCCGCCGTCACCTGGTGCAGTTCGCGGTAGCCGAGGACCAGCCAGGCCGGCACCCCGTCGTCCAGCAGTACGGGCGCCACCGGTCCGTGGGTGCGGCGCAGTTCGTGGTGGAGCGCGGCGCTGGCCCCGGGCTGCCGCAGCCGACCCAGCGGGACCGGGGGCGGTCCCTCGGGGACGGCGGACGTCACGGCGCACCGTCCGGGCGCACATCGGGCCACGGCCCGTCCAGCGGGCCGGTGGACGGGCCGAACCGGGTCGTCAGGAACTCGACGAGGGTGATCAGGACCCGGGCCGCGGACTCCCTGGACCGGGCGTCGCAGTCGATCACCGGAACGTCCCTGTCGAGGTCGAGTGCCTCGCGCAGTTCCCGGGGCGTGTACGGGGGCCCGCCGAAGTCGTTGCGGGCGACGATGAACGGCGTGCCCGACTGTTCCAGCCGGTCGATCGCGTACCAGCAGTCGTCGACGCGCCGGGTGTCCACGAGGACGACCGCACCCAGCGCCCCCGTGAACAACTGGTCCCACAGGAACCAGAACCGGGGTTGGCCGGGCGCCCCGAACAGGTACAGCACGTGGCGGGGGCCGAGCGTGATGCGGCCGAAGTCGAAGGCGACGGTCGTCTCCGACTTCGCCTTCACTCCGGTGAGGTCGTCCACCTCTTCCCCGGCGGAGGTGAACGTCTCCTCGGTGGTCAGCGGGCGGATCTCGCTCACCGAGCGCACGAGGGTGGTCTTGCCGACGCCGAAGCCGCCGACGACCACGATCTTCAGACCGGTCTCGGCGGTCGGTTCCAACGCCGGACGGTCCTCCGGCCCCGTGACGTACGGCCCGGTGGCGTCCGGGCCCGGCGGGGTGGTGCCCCGACGGGCGGACGGACGTCTGCGCGCCGGTGATGCTTCAGATCCTTCGGAGTCCAACGAGCACCTGCTCCAGGAGTTCGAAATCGGGAAAGCTCTCACGCGGCACCGGCGGACGCGGGTGCCGTGCGCTGATCCGGCCCGCCGCCAGCAGATCGGACAGCAGCACCCGCGTGATGCTCACCGGGAGCCGCAGGTCCGCCGCGATCTCCACCACCGCCATCGGCAGCCGGCACATCCGCAGGATCGCCGCGTGCTCCGACTGCATCCCGGGACGCGGTTCGGACTCCGCGACGATCAGCGTCACCAGGTCGAGCGGGGTGTCCGTCGGGGACCTGCTGCGTCCGCCGGTGAGCGTGTAGAGCCGGTCCGGTACCTCGTCCCGGCCGGGCCGGCTCACTGGCCGGGCGCGGTGCGCGGCCCCTCCGCGGCCCGGGAATCGTCCACCGCGTCGTCCACCGCACGGCCCTGGGGGGCGAGGTGCGCGCCGAGTTGACCGACGAGTTCGCTCATGTTGTGGCCGATGATCCCGGCCTCCGCGTCCTCGTCGGCGATCACCGCGATGTGGGCGCCCTGCCCGGCCTCCACGATGAACAGCACCCCGCCGTGGAACTCCGCCATCGCCGAGCGCACACCGCCCCCGCCGTCGCCGAACTCCACGGAGGCGCCGTGGGACAACGAGTGGATGCCCGCCGCGATGGCCGCGAGCTGGTCGGCCTGGTCCACGGAGAGTTCCGGGGTGCGGCACAGCTTGAGGCCGTCGCGGGACAGCACCAGCGCGTGCCGGGCGCCCGGGGTGCGGGCGAGCAGCCCCTCCAGCAGCCAGGCGAAGGTGTCGTCCACGGTGGTCGTGGCGTCCGGCGCGGGGGTCTGGTGCGCCATGCCCGCGTGGTACGTGGCCATCGGGTAGGCCGCGTCGAACGCGTGGAGGGAGCCCGCGCGTTCGGCGTCGTCGGCGGAACTGGTCGGGTGCGAACGGGCGGTGCCGGTCATCGGGTGGTGTCGCCTTCCTGGTGGTGCGGGCCGTCGACCTGGTGCGCCGGTGGCGCCGGCGCCGGGTCGGGGGTCGGGGGAGCGGGGCGCACGGCGGCGCGGAAACTGCTGAAACGGGCTGCGCGGGCGGCGACGTCCACGGGGTCGGCCGCGCCGGGGCGTTCGGCCTCGGCCCGCCGGGCCTCGGGGGCGGGCAGGGTGCGGCCCCGGGGGCGCCGGGGCAACGGCTGCGGCCGGGCGGTGGCCGCCGGGGCGCGGACGGGCGCCGGGTCCCGGTGGTCGGGACCGGGTCGGACCTCGGCCCCGCCCGGTTGCCCGTGGGGCGGCAGGGGCTCCGGGTCCACGCCGTCCTCCGCCAGGCCGCGGGCGGCGGCGTACGAGAACGACAGCGGGTGCGGTGGTACGGAGGCGGGCTGCACCTCGTCCGCGGGGGCCAGCTCCGGTCGGCTCCGGTGCGCGGGCCCGTCCGCGACGGGTACGGGGCCGTCCTCGTACGAAGGTGGTTGGGCGGGCGGAAGCCCCGCGTACCGTGCGGGCACCGCGTCCGGCCCGGTGAGCAACTCCCGCGGGACCATCATCACCACACCGGTGCCGCCGCGCGCCGACGGGCGGAACGAGACGGTCAGCCCGTGCTTGCGGGCGAGCCGCCCCACCACCGCAAGCCCGAGCCGGTTGCCGGACAGACCGCCCAGCTCCGAGGAGTCACCGGACACCGCCCGTTCAGCGCGCCGGAGTTGGTGGTCGCTCATGACCAGCCCGCTGTCCTCCACGGAGATGACCGCTCCGGCCGGCACCTCCTCCACGTACACATGGACCTCGGCGTTCGGCGGGGAGAAGTTCGCGGCGTTGTCGAGGAGTTCGGCCAGTGCGTGCATGACGCCCTCGGCGGCGTGCCCGGCGACGGCCGTCTCACTGGTGGAGTGGAGGTGCACCCGCTGGTAGGCGCTGATGCGGCCCATCGCGCCGCGCAGGATCGACTCCATCACGATCGGACGTGCCCAACGGCGGCCGGAGCGCGCCCCGGTGAGCAGGGCGATCGAGTCGGCGAGACGACCGGTCTGGGCGGTGCGGTGGTCGATGTGGAGGAGGTCGGCAAGCACGTTCTCGTCGCCGTGTTCGTCCTCCATGCGGCGCAGGTCGGCGAGGGTGCCGGTGGCCAGGGCCTGGAGTCGCCCGGCGGCGTTCGCGCAGGCGGCGAGGGTGGCGGCCCGGTCGGTGGCGGCGCGGTCCGCCAGCTCGGCGAGGCGGTCCGTCTCCACGGCCAACAGTTCGCGCTCACGGGCGAGTTCACCGTGCAGCCGGTCCCGTTCCGCGGCGACTGCGGCGGCTGCGCGCGCCTGCTCGGTGCGGAGTTCCGCCCCGTGCCGTGCGTGTTCGCCGGCGAGGTCGTCGGCGAGGGACGCGGCCTCGTCGTGGGCCCGGTCCGTCTCGGCCCTCGCCGCGGCGAGGTGGGCGCGCAACGCGGTCGCGGTGCGCAGGGCGTGGTGGACGAGGGCGAGGGCGACGGCCAGCAGCAGGGCGCCCGCCGCCGCGCCGCCCAGGGCGACCGCGCCCCGGGCGTCGGCCGGTGCGGTCCGGGCGGCGACGACCGCGGCGGCTGCGGCGAGCAGCAGGGTGAGCAGTCCGCACAGGGCGGAGACGAGCGGCCGGGGCCGCGCGGGCACCGGCCCGGTGGCCGCGCGGGGGGCGGTGGTGCCGACCGGGGGAGTGGGGCGGGACAGCCGGTACGGGACGGGGTGGGCCGCGAAGGCCGGAGTGGGGGCGTCGTCGGCGACGGGCGTCGACGGCGCTGACGGGCTCGCTATCGACGGGCTGGGCGACGCCTTCGTCGGGGTGGGCCCGGAGTGCCCCGGCGTGCGCCGGGGCGTGGATATCCGGGGGGTCGAGGGCGGTCGGGCGGCGGGGAACTGGCTGCTGGGCGCGGTGGCTCCTTGGTCGGAGGGGCCGGGGGCGGTGGGGCGCGAGGCGCTGGCCGGTGCGGACGGGACGCCACCGGACGAGGGGGCGGGGTGCGGCGCGGGGGACGGGGGTGCGGGCCGGGGCCCGGGCGCTGCGGGGGACGGGGGTGCGCCGGTGAGCGGGGACGTCGAGGTGCGGGGACGGCGCTGCGCCGCGGCCGTGCGGTGCCGGTCGGTCGCGGGCGCGGGGCGCGGCTGGTCGGTCGCGGGACGCGCGTGCGGCGGGGGCGCGGTCATCAATCGTGTCCTCGGGTCATGTCCTCGGTGGGCGAGTCCACGGGCTGGTCAGTGGGGGTGGTGCGGGTGGCGCGTGCGCTGGGGGGACGAGGGGCGGATGGGCCGGGGGGCCGGTGCCTGCGCGGGGGGCCGCCACCGGTGTGCGCCACGGGCGGGCCGCCACGGGTGTGGGCGTCGCCCGGGGGACGCCCCCAGCGGGTCTGGCCCCGAGGTGGTGGGCCGCTGGGGCGGGTGAGGAGTGGGCCGTATGTCCCTCTGCCCCGGGAGGAAACACGCTGCGCTCAACTTGCCGTCACTATAGGAGAGTTCCTGATCGGATTGGGAAGATTCGACCGGCGCAATACGGGATTTCCCGGGGCCGTGTCGGGGAATTGGTCTGCACCACAGTCGCCGTTGTGGGGTTCTTGTGTGCGTCATGAGCGACCCGTGGGGTGGGGGTGATGTCCCGGTGACGGGGTCCGCCGAACATTTCCCCGTCGTCCACCGGCCGTACGTCCGTGGTCAGCCGCACGTCCCGCCTCGCCACGGCGGTCGTGCCGCCGCTTCGCTCACCTCTCACCGTGCCACCCCCGTCCCACTCGTTTCCTCCGTAGCTTGTTTCTCTTCCGTTTCTCGCTATCCCTCCCCCTCCCCATCCGGCGGCTCTGTCATGCGGGACATACCGACCGCCTCGTATACGGCGATCGGATTCCCCGTCCGGATCGAAGTGGACGGCCCGACTACGTACATGGCCGTTGGCACGTCGTGCCATTCCCCGGAACGGCCCGTATCCCCGAAGTGCGGCGCCCTCCCGTCCGCGAACCGACCCGCCTCCCCCGCCCGGGACGTCCGGCGGGGGATGCTGGAGCCATGACGGATCACGGCACCGGGACCGAACCCGACGGCCTCAGGGCGGCGCTGCGCGCGGAGGTCGCCGGCGAGGTCGACTTCGGGACCACCGCGCGCGCCCTGACCACGATGGACGCGTCCAACTACCGTCGGGTGCCGCTGGGCGTGGTCTCGCCCAGGGACGCGGACGACGTCGTCGCGGCGCTCGCGCTCTGCCGGGAGTACGGGGTGCCGCTGGTCGCCCGGGGCGGCGGCACATCGATCGCGGGCCAGGCCACCGGCACGGGCGTGGTCCTCGACTTCACCCGGCACATGAACCGGGTCCTGGCGCTCGACCCGGCGGGGCGCACCGCCACCGTGCAACCCGGTCTGGTCCTCGACCGGCTCCAGGAGGCCGCCGCACCGCACGGGTTGACGTTCGGACCCGACCCGTCGACCCACGGCCGTTGCACGATCGGCGGGATGATCGGCAACAACGCCTGCGGAGCGCACTCGGTGGCCTGGGGCACCACCGCCGACAACGTCACCGCCCTGACGGCCGCCCTCTGCACTCCCTCCGCCCATGCCCCCGCCCTCAGCCGGCTCGGGCGCGACTGGGCCGGCGCGCCCGCCGGCCTGCGCCCCCTCGTGGAGTCGCACCTCGCCCTACTGCGCGCCGGCTTCCCCGCCCTGCCCCGCCGCATCTCCGGTTACGCCCTCGACGCGCTGCTCCCCGAGAACGGGGCCGACGTGGCGCGGGCGTTCTGCGGTTCCGAGGGCACCCTGGGGCTGCTCACCGAGGCCACCGTGCGGCTCGTGGAAACCCCGGCGGCCCGGGCGCTCGCGGTGCTCGGATACGCCGACGAGGGCGCCGCCGCGGACGCCGCGCCGGGGCTGTTGCCGCACGCCCCGCTCACCGTCGAGGGCATGGCGGCGGACCTGGTGCCCCGTGCCGCGGTGGACGGGCTGCCCCGGGGCGCGGCCTGGCTGTTCGTGGAGACGGGCGGCGAGACGCGGGCCGCGGCGCGGGCGGCGGCCGACCGGATCGTGCGCACCGCCGATGCGCTCGACGCCCGGGTGGTCACCGACCCGGTCGCCGGGCGGGCGTTGTGGCGCATCCGGGAGGACGCGGCCGGCACGGCGACCCGGATGCCGGACGGCTCCGAGGCGTGGCCCGGATGGGAGGACTGTGCGGTGCCCCCGGCCCGACTCGGCGCGTACCTGGGGGAGTTCCGGGCGCTGCTGTCCGCGCACGGGCTGCGCGGCGCCCCGTACGGGCACTTCGGCGACGGCTGCGTACACGTACGGATCGACTTCGACCTGGTCACCCCGGAGGGGATCGCCCGCTTCCGGACCTTTTCGGAGGCGCTGGCCGACCTGGTCGTGGCGCACGGGGGCTCGCTGTCCGGGGAGCACGGCGACGGGATGGCCCGCGCCGAGCTGCTGCCGCGGATGTACGGGGCCGAACTGGCCGCCCTGTTCGCGCGGGTGAAGGCGGTGTGGGACCCGCCCGGCCTGCTCAACCCGGGGGTACTGGTCCACCCGGCGCGGCTCGACGAGAACCTGCGGTTCGGAGTGCTGCCCCGCGCACCGGTCCCGGTGGAGTTCGGGTACCCGCAGGACGGCGGGGACTTCGCCGCGGCGGTCCGTCGCTGCGTCGGCATCGCCAAGTGCCGTACGACGACGCCGGGTCAGGACGTGATGTGCCCCTCGTTCCGGGCCACCGGAGAGGAGGAGCACTCCACCCGCGGCCGGGCCCGGCTGCTGCACGAGATGCTGGCCGGCCGGGCGGGCGCGCCCGACGCGGTCATCGCGGACGGCTGGCGGTCGACCCAGGTGCGCGACGCGCTGGACCTGTGCCTGTCCTGCAAGGGCTGCCGGTCGGACTGCCCGGTCGGCGTCGACATGGCCACGTACAAGGCGGAGTTCCTGCACCACCACTACGCCGGCCGGGTCCGGCCCGCCGCGCACTACACGATGGGCCGTCTCCCGCGGTGGCTGCGGCTGGCGGCGGCCACCCGGACCGCCCCGCTGGTGAACGTGCTGGCCGGCCGCGAGCGGTGGGCGGCGCTCGGCAAACGGTTGGCCGGCGTGGCGCCGCAACGGGAGCTGCCCCGGCTCGCGACGCAGCCGTTCAGCCGCTGGTTCGCCCGGCGCCCCGTGCCCTCGGGCACCCGCATCCTCTCCTCTGGCCAGGTCACGTTCCTGTGGCCGGACACCTTCACCGAGCACCTGGCGCCCGGGGTGGGCCGGGCGGCGGTCCGGGTGCTGGAGGCGGCGGGGCAGGTGGTCCTGCTGTCCCCGCCGGGGGTGTGCTGCGGCCTGACGTACGTCTCCACCGGCCAACTCGACCTGGCCCGGCGGGTCATGACCCGCACCCTGGACCTCCTGGACGCGGACGTCGGCCCGGACACCCCGGTCACCGTCCTGGAACCCAGCTGTGCGGCGACCCTGCGCACCGACCTCCCCGAACTGCTCCCCGACGACCCGCGCGCCGCCGAACTGGCCGGAGCCGTGCGCACGTTCGCCGAAACGCTGGAGGCCCAGACGCCCGACTGGCGTCCGCCCCGGCTGGACCGGCCGGTCGTCGGCCAGACCCACTGCCACCAGCACGCCGTCCTCGGTGACGCCGCCGACCGCCGGGTGCGCGAGGCGGCCGGGCTCACCGGGGCGCTCAGCGGCGGCTGCTGCGGTCTCGCCGGCAACTTCGGCTTCGAGCGGGGCCGCGGCCACTACGAGGTGTCGGTGCGGTGCGCCGAGGAGCAGTTGCTGCCCTCGGTGCGGTCGGCGCCGGCCGACGCGGTGGTCCTCGCGGACGGCTACTCCTGCCGCACCCAGCTCGACCAGCTCGCGGGGGTGCGGGGCCGACACCTCGCCGAGATCCTGGCGGACGCACTGCCGCCGGGGGCGTGAACCTACCGAGGAGACGACACATGGCCGACTATCCGACCGTCACCCGGCCAGAACGTCACCTCCACCCGCGAGGTGCTGGCGTCGGTCGGGCTCGTCCCGCACACGGTGCTGCTGGTCACCAAGCCGACTGGCCGACTACGTCAAGGGCATCGGTGACGACTGGCTCGTGGTGGACATGCTCGTCGGTGACCACCAGCGGGTGATCGAGTACCCGGAGCGCGGGTTCGCCATCGCGCAGGACGTGCCGGAGGAGGTGCGGGGGGGCGTACGAGGCCCTCGTCCGGGACGGTTTCACCAGCCGCCTGATCAACCGCTGACCGCTGACCGACGCATCGGCGGTCACCCGGGGCGCTGGGCGACGACCTCCCGGGCCAGCGCCAACAGCTCCCGTACCGGCGGCCCGTCCGTACCGGCGCGCCAGGCGAGGAACACCGGCACGGGCGGCGCGTCGATCAACGGGACGTAGGTGACGCCCTGGTGGGGGTGCATGTCCGCAGTCCCGGTGGCCGAGACGCCGACCGCCCGGTCGGCGGCGATGGCGCTCAGCCAGTCGTCGGTGTTGGCGACCGTGATCACCGAGCCGGGGCGGATCGCGTCGGGCCACAGGTCCAGGGAGGTCAGCCCGGAGACGGTGTTCAGGGCGATCGTCCGGTCCGTGAGGTCGGCGAGCCGCAACGCGTCCCGTCCGGCCAGCGGCCCGTCCGAGGGCACCGCGGCGACCTGGCCCTCCTCGTACAGTCGGGTCCACTCCAGGCCGGGCGCCCGCACCGGCCCCCGCAGGAACGAGGCGTCGACCAGCCCCCGGGTCAGCCCCGCGGTGCGGTCGTCGATCCGCAGCAGTTCCAGGGGCGTGTCCGGGTGGTCGGTGCGCCAGCGCCGCAGCAGCGGGGTCGTGTACGGGCCGAGTGCCGACCAGGGGTGGCCCACCCGCAGGGGGCGCGGGGTGCCGCGCCCGGCCGTGAGGGCGTCCTCGAAGGCGGTCACCGCGGCCCGCGCCCGGTCCCGGAAGGCGCGGCCCCGGGCGGTCAGGGCGAGGTGGTGCGTCGAACGGTCGACGAGCCGCACGCCGAGCGCGTCCTCAAGGGCCGCGAGGGTGCGGGACACGGCGGGCTGGGTGAGCCGTAGCCGGGTGGCCGCACGGGTGATGCTGCCTTCCTCGGCGATGGCGAGGAAGCAGCGCAGATGCCGGACCTCCAGGGTGCGCAGACTGCCGGGGCGGCCCGTTACGGCACCGTCCCCGAAGTCCTCGGGGCGTGCTCCACCGCCGCTGTCAGCGCTCATGTCGATGAAGCATAAGCGGGGACCGATCGGCATTTCACGGGCGCGCGCGGGGCGCCTAGCGTGGGGTGGAGTGTCGGCGGGGCGACGTGTCGGCGGGGCGGACCGTTCCCGGTCGGCCCGTCCGGGCCCCGGACAAACGAGTGTCGCACCGCCATAAGGTGCACTATGGTGCACTGAACAGTTCACTGTGATGATCTATGGAGGGAGTCCCGTGGACGTCCTGCCCGCCCGCGGAGCCGCCGACGGAAGCCCGGCTGCTGCGACCACCTCCGGCGCGCTGCCCGGCACCCCCGGTCCCGAGGGCGCCGCGTCTGCCGAACCCGGCGGCCTCGCCGGTCGCCTCGGCCCGGTCGGGCTGGTCCTGGCCGGCGGGATCTCCGTCCAGTTCGGCGCGGCCCTCGCCGTCGGGCTGATGCCCCGCGCGGGCGTGTTCGGCGTGGTCACCCTGCGCCTGGTCGTCGCGGCGCTGATCCTCGCCGCGGTGTGCCGCCCCCGACTGCGCGGGCACTCCCGCGCCGACTGGGGCACGGTCATCGCCTTTGCCGTCGCGCTCGCCGGCATGAACGCCCTCTTCTACCAGGCCGCCGCCCGCATCCCCATCGGCCCCGCCGTCACCCTGGAGGTGCTGGGCCCGCTGGTCCTCTCGGTGATCGCCTCCCGCCGACTGGTCAACCTGCTGTGGGCCGGCCTCGCGCTCGCCGGAGTGTTCCTGCTCAGCGGCGGCGGCTTCGGCACCCTCGACCCGGTCGGCATGGTCTACGCCCTCGCGGCGGGCGTGATGTGGGCGGCGTACATCGTCTTCTCCGCGCGCACCGGCCGCCGCTTCCCCAAGGCCGACGGGCTCGCCCTCGCGATGCTCGTCGCATCGGTGCTGATCCTGCCGTTCGGGATCGTCGACTCCGGTGCGAAACTGCTCGACCCGTCGATCCTGCTCCTGGGTTCGGCCATCGCCGTACTGTCCTCGGTGCTCCCGTACACCCTGGAACTCCTCGCGCTGCGCCGGCTGCCCGCCTCCACCTTCGCCGTGCTGATGAGCCTCGAACCGGCGATCGCCGCGGCGGCCGGCTTCCTCGTCCTCAGCCAGACCCTGACGCTGTCCCAGTCGGCGGCCATCGCCCTGGTCATCGCGGCGAGCGTGGGTGCGGTGCGCACCCAGGTGGGGCGGGGGAAGGGGCGCGTGGCCCGGGCCGACGGTCCGCGACGCTGGTCCCGGATCGTCCGCACGTCACGGCCCGCGGAGCCGCGGCCCGCGGAGCCGGGACCCGGCGAGCCGCGATCCGCTGAGCCGCGGCCCGCCACATCACGGCCCGCCCAGGAGTGAGCGGGTCCGTCGATCCGCTGGAACGCTCCCACCCGCTGGCCCGTCCCGGCCTACTGGAACGCCCCTCCGGGCTGCTGGAGCGCCCCCACCCGCTGGCCCGTCCCGGTCGAATACGCCGGACGGGTGTCCCCGGAGTGCGCCCCGGGGACACCTGCCGCCCCCTGTGACCCACGGCACCTCAGGAGCGTCCCGCTCCGCAGTACGCTGGCGACATGTCTCCGCTCGTACGCCGTCGCCACGTGGACTACGTCCGGGTCACCAGCACGAGCTGTCGGTCCTCCGCCTGACTCCGGCCCCCATCAGCTCAGGCAGCCGGTGCTCGCCCCACCCCGGCGCAGCGCCGTGCCGTACCCCAGCGGACACACCATGACGCACTTCCCCAGGCCCGTGCCCCCGACCCACCCGTCGACCGAGGCCACGGCGCCGCACGCACACCAGCTGACCGATCTCCCCGTCATCGACCTCTCCGCGGCGGACCGCGGCCCCCAGGCCCGCGCCCTGCTGCACGCGCAACTCCACGACGCGGCCCACCGCGTCGGCTTCTTCCAACTCGTCGGACACGGGATCACCGAGGCCCGCACCACCGCACTCACCTCCGCCGTGCGCCGGTTCTTCGCCCTCCCGGAAGCCGAGCGCCGAGCCCTCGACATCGTCAACTCGCCCCACTTCCGCGGCTACACCCGTACCGGAGACGAACGCACCGGGGGCAGCCGGGACTGGCGCGACCAACTCGACATCGGGGCGGAACGATCCGTCCGCGCACCGGACCCCGGTCAGCCCGCGTACTGGTGGCTCCAGGGTCCCAACCAATGGCCCGACGCCCTGCCCGAGCTGCGGACCCTCGCACTGGCCTGGATGTCCCACCTCGGGGCCGTCGCGAACCGGCTGCTCCGGGAACTGCTCACCGCCATCGGGGCGCCGCCCGACTTCTACGCCCCCGCCTTCGGGCCGGGCGCCCACCCGCAGTTGAAGCTGGTCCGCTACCCCGGCAGCGCCGACGACGGCACCGACCAGGGCGTCGGCGCCCACAAGGACTACGGGTTCCTCACCCTGCTGCTCCAGGACCAGGTCGGCGGGCTCCAGGTCCAGCGCGAGGACGGGGCCTTCCACGACGTGCCGCCCATGCCGGGCGCCTTCGTCGTCAACCTCGGCGAACTCCTGGAAGTCGCCACCGACGGCTACTTGGTGGCCACCCGCCACCGGGTCGTCAGCCCGCCCGGCGCCACGGAACGCTACTCCGTCCCGTACTTCCACAATCCGCGACTGGACGCCCGGATCGATCCGCTGCCGTTCCCGTACGCACCGTTCGCGCCCGGGGTGACGACCGATCCCGCCAACCCGCTGCACGCCGAGTTCGGCCGCAACGAGTGGAAGGGCAAGCTGCGCGCCCACCCCCAGGTCGTCACCCGGCACCACACCGGGCTCCTGGTCCCCGCGTAGGAGGGCTCCGCACGTTCCGAGGCACTCAGTGCCTCGGAACGCGCGTCCGCTCAGCCCGCCGCGACGTCCGCGTACCCGTCCACGCCCCGCGCGCCGCGCACCCCGGGCCCCACGTAGTGCGCGGACGGTCGCACCAACCGTCCGGTCCGCTTCTGCTCCAGCACGTGCGCCGACCAGCCGGCCGTGCGCGCACACGTGAACATCGAGGTGAACATGGGCGCCGGGACCTCCGCGAAGTCCAGCACGATCGCCGCCCAGAACTCGACGTTGGTGGCCAACACCCGGTCCGGTCGGCGGGCGTGCAGCTCCGCCAGGGCCGCCTTCTCCAACGCCTGGGCCACCTCGAAGCGCGGCGCACCCAACTCCCGCGCCGTGCGCCGCAGCACCCGCGCCCGCGGGTCCTCGGCCCGGTACACGCGGTGCCCGAAGCCCATCAGCCGCTCGCCCCGGTCCAGCACGCCCCGGACGTACGCCTGCGCGTCGCCGGTCCGCTCGATCTCCTCGATCATGCCGAGCACCCGGGAGGGCGCCCCGCCGTGCAGCGGTCCGGACATGGCGCCGACCGCGCCGGACAGGGCGGCGGCGACGTCGGCGCCGGTGGAGGCGATCACCCGCGCGGTGAACGTGGAGGCGTTCATGCCGTGCTCCGCGGCCGACGTCCAGTAGGCGTCCACGGCGGCCACGTGCCGGGGGTCGGGCTCGCCGCGCCAGCGGATCATGAACCGTTCCACCACGGAACCGGCCCGGTCCATCTCGCGCTGCGGAACCATCGGCAGCCCCTGGCCCCGCGCGGCCTGCGCCACGTACGACAGGGCCATCACCGTGGTGCGCGCGAGGTCGTCACGGGCCTGCTCGTCGCTGATGTCGAGCAGGGGTTTCAGCCCCCAGGCGGGCGCCAGCATGGCCAGCGCCGACTGGACGTCCACCCGGACGTCACCCGAGTGGACGGGGATCGGGAAGGGCTCCGCCGCGGGCAGCCCGGGGGCGAACGCCCCGTCGACGAGCAGGCCCCAGACGTTCCCGAAGGACACGTGCCCCACGAGATCCTCGATGTCGACGCCCCGGTAGCGGAGGGCACCGCCCTCCTTGTCCGGTTCGGCGATCTCCGTCTCGAACGCGACGACTCCTTCGAGTCCGGGTACGAAATCGGACATGAGGCGGCTCCTCTGTGTGGACGGCGCACGGTCGCGGGGGTGCCCCGGGGGTGACCGTGCGGATGGCCGTGTGCGGCGGCCGGGCGGGGTACGCGACGGCCGGGGGATCGTGCTGCGCGCTATGAAAGTGCTGGTGGACGGTTGCGGCGGGGTCCGTCGCCGGTTCCACGGCCGTCCCGGGGCGCACGGGACCGACCCGTCCTCCCGGTGATGCCCCGTGGAGGTGGCCGTCCAACCGGTTCGACAGGAAGACCGTATCTCTTGGTGCCACCGAACGGGAGAGTTTGCGGCACTGAGTGCCATGTTCTTGTTCCCGGGGCGGCCGGTCCCGTCCCGCCGACGCCCCGCCCCCTCGTACCGTCGCCCGTCGCAGTACGGCAGGATGACGGCGTGAACCGCGACTCCGTCGATCATCCGAACCCGGCCGTGATGCGCGAGCACTACCGAGCCCGAGGTCTCACCGAGGCCGAACTGGCGGCCCACCCCGTGGAACAGTTCGCGCGCTGGTTCCGGGACGCCGTCCGCACCGCGGACGAGGGTTCCCTGTACGAACCCAATGCCGTGATCGTGTCCACCGCGGACGCCGAGGGCCGCCCCAGCTCCCGTACGGTCCTGCTGAAGCAGTTCGACCACGAGGGCTTCGTCTTCTACACGAACTACGGCTCCCGCAAGGCCCGCGACCTCGACGCCAACCCGCACGTGGCGCTGCTCTTCCCCTGGCACCCGATGGCCCGGCAGGTCCACGTCACGGGCACCGCGACCCGGACCACGCGTGACGAGACGGCCGCGTACTTCCGCACCCGGCCGCACGGCTCCCAACTCGGTGCCTGGGCGAGCAGTCAGTCGACGGTGGTCGCCTCCCGCGCCGAGCTGGACCGGGCGTACGAGGAGCTGGCCGCCCGTTACCCCGAGGGCGAGCAGGTCCCCGTACCGCCGCACTGGGGCGGCTTCCGGGTGGTTCCCGAGACGATCGAGTTCTGGCAGGGCCGCGAGAACCGGCTCCACGACCGGCTCCGCTACGTGCGCGGTGCCGCGGGCGACGACGCGTGGCACGTGGAGCGCCTCGGCCCTTGAGCCCCCGGGCCGCCGCTCGCCTCAGCCCACCGCAGCCAGGGCGAGGACCCCGCCGAGCACGGCGAGCAGGCCGACGCCGACCAGCGCCACGAGCAGCGGTCCGGCCCCGGCGCGCGCCCACCCGGCCAGCCGTCGGCCGCCCCGGCGCGGGTCCCGCCGGTGCCGGACGGGTGCCCGGGGCGTACCGCTGGGGGCTGCTCCGGCTCGGACGGCGTTCCTGCGCCGGGTCACTCGCCGCGCGCCGTTCGCTCGGTCCCGTCCGACCCCGTCGCGGCGGTCAGTCGGGCGCCCCGGCTGTCCGCGATCCGGGTCACTTCCCGCAAGGACGTGCGCAGTTGGTCGGCCAGGAACCGCAGTTCGCGTCTGTCGGCCCGCTGGTCCGCGATCAGCTCCCCGGCCCGGTCCAGCAGCACGGTGGCGTGTCGGAGGTGCATGCGTTCCAGGTCGTCCGCCACCCGTCCGAGCCCGCTGTGCCCGCCGTCGGTCGCACCGCCCGCATCGCTCACCAAGAAGCATGGTTTGCCCTGGTCGGTACTCCAGGGCAGCAACCGCACGAGGCGTGATCCGTTGTCGGCCGGTGGCCCTGACCTGGTCGTTTCCTCGGCGTCTCGGTCCACGTTGTCGACTCCCTTTCAGGATGACCAACCCGAACCGGTGACCCCGGTCGCCGGGTTGTGTTCGATCGTGTACAGATAGTCAACGGCGCCCCGAAGTGGCCGGACTTGCACCTGGGTTGCACAAGGCTCGTGGGTCGGGAAAGCGGTCCATGACCATGGGGTGAGTACGCACATCGCGAGGAGGGTGGAAGTTATGAGCGCACCGGGCCACTCCGAATTCACAGCCGGGCTGGCGCCCGGCGAGAACCTGGCGGTCCTGCGCAAGGCGCACGGGCTGACACAGGCCCAACTGGCACGACGAGCCGCAGTGTCGCTCTCGCTCTTGTCCAAGATCGAGGTGGGGGACAGAGCCCTGACCCCCGCGGTTGCCGCTGCGCTCGGCAAGCCCATGGGGTTGACCGTCGCGGAAGTGCTGGGAAAGGCCGCTGTGCACCAGGAGGCGGAAGAGTCGCTCACTGATCTGCGCTCGGCGTTGCGTGACTACGACGTACCCACGGAACGGACGGTGACGGATGGTGACCTGCGCGATGGGGTGATGCGCGCAAGTGCCCTTCGCGACGCCTTCGACGTGGCCCGCCTGACGCAACTGTTGCCGAACCTGCTCCGGGACGCGACGGCCCACGCGTTCGCTGTGCATTCGGCCGAGGCGTGGAACTCGCTGGCCGAGGCGTACAGCGCCGTCTACTGGTTGGCGGCCCGACACCGCTGGATGGACATGGCGGAGCTGGCCGTCACTCGGCAACGCTGGGCCGTGGACCAGCGCGCCGATCCGTTGGGGGCGGCCATCGCTGACCGGGACCGGGCCGGGGCGTACCTGAACGGAGGCGACTACGAGGGAGGACTGTCCTTGGTGGAGCGCGCGATCGTGGCCGCCCAGTCGGGTCCGTCGCTCTCCGGACGGGAGCGGGCCTTCGCGGTGGGAGTCCTGAACCTGCGGGGCATGACCCTTGCGGGCCGGTTGGAGGACAAGAGTGAAGGCCGGCGGGAGGCCGAACGACACATCAGGTCCGCCTGGAACGCGGCTGAGGAGCTTGCGGGGGTCGAGTGGAACCGCCACTCCATGATCTTCGGCGTGCGGAACACCACCACACACGTCCTGGCCACGAGGTTGGACCTGGGCAGTCCCCGGGAGGCCCTGGCGATGGCCGCAGACGTCGACGCCGCGCTGGTCGATCTGACTCCGACCCGGGTGGCCGCGACCCGCATCAACCTGGCTCGGGCGGGACTCGACGTCGGCGACCGGGACGGGGCGTTGACCAACCTCCGGATCGCCTGGGAGACCGCCCCGCAGATGGCCCGGATGAACCCGATGGGACGCGAAGTGTTCCGGGTCGTGTCCTCCCTGCACCGGCGCAGCAACCCGGAGTTGCTGCGCATGGCGAAGCTCGCCGGCATCCCCCTCTGACCTCCTGACCCGCCGCCGGGCAGCAGACGGGAGCCGTTCGACGCGGCACCCCCGACCGAGCGCCGTGCAGCGTACGCGCGGAATCGGCCAACCGCCCGCAAATGATTCCCTCGTGGGGCACTCGTGCAGTCCGTTCCCCTGAGCCGCGGGTATTCAGATCAACTTCTCTTCATACAAGTCAATTAATGATCCACAGAACTCCCCACATTCGGTCATTCATGAGAGGTCATCTCATGCGATGTGTTCGAGGTGGATAGTGTCGATATGCAATCGTCGGCGCAGAGTTGTGCATGCGTCATCCGGGGGGAGGCGAGTGCACCCTTCCTCCGCATTTCCAGGTGGTTCCGCCCGGGATCGCCAGACAGGGGGAAAGGCATGAGTGCGAAGGTGCGACGTGTTGCGCGTGGTGTGATCGTGAGCGCTGTGCTGCTGGGGGTCGCTGGTGTGGTCCCCGCGCACGCCGAGGGGAGTTGGTCCTCGTACATCTCGGCCTGGCAGCCGGGGGACGAGTCGCGCCGTTGGACGGACGGCAACCGGGACTCCGTCAAGACCTCCGTCCGCTTCCGCGGCTGCGAGTCCGACGGGGGCGGCGGGTTCCGGAAGGCCCAGCTCAAGTTGTGGCGCGACGTCTTCGGGCCGGACAAGCACCAGGGAACCAGGACCAACACCTGCAAGACCTCCACCTGGAAAGACGTGTCGAAGGGCACCTACTACTTCGAACTCTGGGGTGTCTGGAACGGGGGCTTCCTCTGGGTGGATTCCGTGACGACGAAATACTGATCCCGCCATACTCGGGACGTCCCGGAGTGAGTCGGCAGCCGGGGCGTCCCCCATTGCCGCTGACTAGCCGCCTCCGCCGTGAGGTCGGCGGATTGTGCGACCCATGGCCTTGGTATTTCGTGATCTTTCCTTTCGCTACCACCGGAACGCGGAGGTGTTCTCCGGCCTGGACCTGTGCCTCGCGGGTCCGTCCACGGTGCTGCTCGGACCCAACGGCGCGGGCAAGTCGACCCTGATGGCGCTCGCCGCCTCGCAGTTGCGTCCCCTGCGTGGGGCGGTCACCTGGGCGGACGCGGCGCCCACCGGTCGACGGGCCACGGCCCGGTACCGGCGGGCGGTCGCCTGGATTCCCCAACAGGTCACCGCCGTACCCGGATTGACGGTCCGGGAGCAGGTCGCGTACGCGGGGTGGCTGAAGGGCCTGTCGCGCGGGTCGGCGTGGGAGGCGTCGAGTCGGGCGCTGGAGCGGGTGGGGCTCCAGGCGTTGGCGGGCCGCAAGAGCCATCAGGTCTCCGGCGGGCAGTTGCGGCGCATGGGCATCGCCGCGGCGCTGACCCACCGCAGCGAGCTGATCCTGATGGACGAACCGACGGCCGGCCTCGATCCCCAACAGCGCGGCGTGTTCCGCACGTTGGTGGAGGAGCTGAGCGCCACGGTGCAGGTCGTGGTGTCGACGCACCAGACGGAGGACCTCGCCGCGCTCTACGAACAGGTCGTCGTCCTCGACCGGGGACACGTCCGCTTCCA
>NZ_JBHWIQ010000007.1:256427-308787 GCF_042732055.1 Streptomyces sp. NPDC059816 | reverse complement strand
CACGATCAGATCGTGTGCCGCCCTCACCCGTACCGCGCCCCTCGACTACGTTCGCTCAGAGCGAACACCCTTCGGGCCGTAGTCCTCGTCCTTCCGGTCCACGGGCCGCCCCCAGCCGACCCGGACCTCCCCCGCCGGCTCGGCACGGCTGCCCCAGCGCGCCCGGGAGCCGATCGTGAAGACATCGGGCGCCCGGTCCAGCACCCCGCCCGAGGGATCGTCGTCGCCACTGCGGCGCACCACGTCCCGTTCCGGCAGCAGGATGTCGCGCACGACCACGGCGCACAGGTACAGCGTCCCGATCAGGTGCGCGCTGATGGCGAGGTGGTACCCGTCCGGCGGCAGTCCGCGGTGGGCGTCGCCGCTGGTCGTGTAGGCGAGGTACATCCAGATGCCGAGGAAGTACGCCACCTCGCACGCCTGCCAGATCAGGAAGTCCCGCCAGCGCGGCCGGGCGAGCACGGCCAGGGGCACCAGCCACAGCACGTACTGGGGGGAGTACACCTTGTTGGTGAGGATGAACGCGGCGACGACGAGGAAGGCGAGTTGCGCGAGTCGGGGGCGCCGGGGAGCCATGAGGACGAGCGGGATCATCGCCAGGCAGATGATGATCATCAGGAACATGCCGTAGTTGTTGGCGCTCTCCGGGGTGATGTGCACATTCATCCGCTGCGAGATCATCAGCCAGATGGATCCGAAGTCGATGCCCCGCTCACGGCTGAACGAATAGAACTTCGCCCACCCCTCGGGTGCCATCGCCATCACGGGGACGTTCACCAGCAACCAGGCTCCGACCGCACCGAAGAACGCCGTCCCGAACTCGCGCCACTTGCCCGCCCGCCAACAGAGCAGGAACAGGGGGCCGAGCACCAGGAACGGGTAGAACTTCGCAGCGGTCGCCAGCCCCAGCAACACGCCGAAGGCGAGCGGGCGTCCACGGGACCACATCAGGAGGGCCGCAGAGAGCAGGGCCACGGCGAACAGGTCCCAGTTGATGGTGGCGGTGAGGGCGAATGCAGGCGCCAGGGCCACCAGCAGGCCGTCCCAGGGGCGGCGGCGGTGGGTACGGGCCACACACACCGCGATGACCACCGCGCACACCATCAACATGCCGGCATTGGCGAACCAGTAGATCTGCTGCTGGTGCTGGAGGGTGCCGCTGCCCGGGGTGAGCCACGCGGCGACTTCCATGAAGACACCGGTGAGCACGGGGTACTCCAGGTACTCCATGTCCCCGGGCAGCCGGTCGAAATAGGGGATCAGACCGTCGGCGAAGCCCCGCCCCGAGTACAGGTGCGGGATGTCCGAGTAGCAGGCGTGGGTGTACTGGGAGCTGGCGCCGAAGAACCAGGCGCCGTCGTAACACGGGAACTTCTGCACCATGCCGAGGGCGAACATCCCGATCATCACGAGCGCGATGACGCGCACCGGCGTCCACCAGTTGGCCCCGACCAACGCTCGCCGGCCCAGAGGGCCTCCGATCAGATCGCTGCCGACCGCGGCGATCTTGTCCTCCCGGGTCGGCGCGACCACATCCGTCCGCGACCGGGGCGCCGGGTCCGGCTGATGGACTTCGGGCGGAGTCGTCTCTGCACTGGGCATGGCGAACATCCTGCCGTACGAAGCCGGGGGAGTCCGAAGCAGAGCGAGGGCCGCCGCACGAGAAGTGCGACGGCCCTCGTTTCACGTGAAACATCGGACACGCTCAGTGAGCGATCAAGCAGCTGGGCACCGGGCCCTCAGCGGGGAGCCCCGCCCCCTTGAATTCGCCCCGGTCAGGGGCTACCCGTGCCTCCGAAGCCTCCGACCGCGCCCGCATTGCCCCCGGTGGGATTGCCTCCGTTGGCGCCACCATTCCCGCTACCACTCCCGCTGCCGTTCCCACTGCCGTTCCCGTTTCCGCCCGGCTGGCCCGGTGAGGCAGAGCCGGTCGGGGTCGAGCCGCCGTTCGCATCTCCACCGTTCGCGGCGCCTCCATCGGCGGCCCCGCCGTTCGCAGCCCCGCCGTTCGCGGCGCCTCCATCAGCGGCCCCGCCGTTCGCGGCACCCCCGTCGGCAGCTCCACCGTTCGCAGCCCCGCCGTTGTTGTTGCAGTCCCAGTCCCACTCACCGCAGGTGCTGCTCGGGGTCGTCGGCGTGGTCGGCGGCTCCTCTTCCTCTTCCTCTTCTTCCTTCTCCGTTGTCGGAGGCGTGGTCGGCTCCTTCGTCTCCTTCTCGACCTCTTCGGTGGCCGAAGGGGTGGCGGAGGGGGAGGGGGACTTGTTGAAGACCTTGCCGACGATCTCGCCGGGCTCGGGGAAGGGCTCGTGCTTCGAGTTCTTGAGCGCCTCGGACATGTAGTCCTCCCAGAGCTGCGCCGGGATGTCACCACCATGGATGGACGGCACGCCACCGGTGCCGTTCATGGAGAGCAGCTTCCCTTCCTTGGGGTCGGTCCGGAAGAGGGTGACCGAGGTGGAGAGCTCACGGGTGTAGCCGACGAACCAGGCGGACTTGTTCTTGTCGGTGGTACCCGTCTTGCCGGCCACGGGGAAGCCGATGTCCTTGATCCTCTCGGCCGTACCGTTCTGGACCACGTTCTCCAGCACCTTGGTCACGGTGTCCGCGACGGGGGCGTCCAAGGCCCTGCGCTCCTTGGGCGGCTTGAAGCCGGGCATCGGCTCGCCCTTGCGTTCCACCTTGGTCACCGAGTACGGGTCGTACTGCCTGCCCGAGTTGGCGAAGACCGCGTACGAGTCGGCCATCCGGATCGCGCTCGGGGTCGAGGTGCCCAGGGAGAACGAGGCGTTGTTCAGGTTCCCCTTGTCGAAGCTCTCATCCAGGATGCCCAGCTTCTTGGTGGTCGTCCGGGTGTTGGCGAGGCCGACGTCGATGCCGAGCTGGACGAAGGGGGTGTTGATGGATTCCTCCATCGCGAAGTCCAGGGTCACGTCACCCCACATCTTGGTGCCCTCGTTCTTCTGGCGGAAGGGCCGGCCCTTGGCGTCCTTGATGGGGTTGCCGTCCTTGTCGTTGATCACGAGAAGGTCGTCGCCGTTGTACTTCGTCTCCGGAGAGAGGGCCTCTCCCCCGCTCGCGTAGGTGCCGTGTTCCATCGCGGCGGCCAGCACGAAGGGCTTCCAGGTGGAGCCGACGGGGACACCGCTGGTGTTGGCGTTGTTGGTGTAGTGGCCTTCGTCGTAGCCCTCACCGCCGTACAGCGCCACGATCGCACCGTTCTTCGGGTCCACGGAGGCGGCCCCGAACTGGACCCACTCGTCCTTCTTCCGCTGCTTCGGCTTGAGGAAGCCCTTCTTGGTCTCCTCCACCGCCTTCTCCAGCTGACGGACCTTGTTCTTGTCGAACGTGGTGTGGATCCGGTAGCCGCCCTTTTCGAGCTCTTCGGGCTTCATTCCGGTCTTCTTCGCGACGTAGTCCTTGGCGACGTCGACCAGGTAGCCCGTCTGTCCACCGAGCGAGGAGGTCTGCTTCACCAGCTCCGGGAACTTGGTGTACTTCTTCCGCTCCTCCGCGGTCAGGGAGCCCACCTCGACCCGGCGGTCCAGGATCCACCGCCACCGCTTCTCGGCCCGCTCGCGGTTGGCCTCGGGCGTCGCGGCGGCCCCCACCCCGCCGTCGGGGTTGTAGAGGTTGGGGCCCTTCAGTAGCCCGGCGAGGAAGGCGGACTGCTCGACGGTCAGATCGTCGGAGTCACGACCGAAGTACGCCTGCGCGGCGGCCTGGATGCCGTACGCGTTGCGACCGTAGAAGGCGGTGTTGAGGTACCCGGCGAGGATCTCGTCCTTGCTGAGCTTGGTGTCGACCTTGACCGAGATGAAGAGTTCCTTGACCTTGCGACTGACCGTCTGGTCCTGGGTGAGGAACGAGTTCTTCACGTACTGCTGGGTGATCGTCGAGCCGCCCTGGGTCTCACCACCCGTGGCCATGTTGAACACGGCGCGGCCGATACCCATCGGGTCCACGCCCCGGTCCTTGCGGAAGGTGGCGTTCTCGGCCGCGATGACTGCTTCCTGCATCGAGGTGGAGATCTTGTGGATCTTGACGATCTGGCGGTTCTTCTCCCCCCCCGTGGAGGCCATCTGAGAACCGTCCGACCAGAGGAAGACATTGCTCTCGGCCTCTGCGGCGGCGTGCGCGTCCGGCACGCCCACCGCGGTGTATGCAATGGCCGAGGCGCCCATCAACAGGCCGATGAACCCGACGAAGGTACCGGCGACCAATCGCCAGGAGGGCACCCAACGCCGCCAGCCGTACTTCCCCGACCGCGGATAGTCGATGAATCGCTTCTTGGGGGGCGGGCCACCGCGGCCCCGGCCGCGACCCGGGCCACTGCCCCCACCGGGACCGCCCGTTCTGCGGCCACCGCCACCGGCGCCGCCCGGGCCCGCCCCGTCCGCCCCTCTACGGCGGGCGCCCCCGGACCGTTGAGAGGCGCGCCGGGCGTCCGCCCGGCCTCCGTAGGGGCGTTCCTCCGCGGCAGGCTCCCCCGGGGGGGAGCCATGGGAAGCGGACGGAGACGCAGCTTCGCTGGGCGGGGCCGCACGACGCCCCGTTGATCCGGACGTGCCGCGCCGTGCCGCGGCGCGTCCGCCGCTCTGCGGCTGCGGCGGTTTCCGACGGTGCTCGCTCATCGAACGACTACTCCTAGGGCAGGCGCTCCCGCGCCTGGAAACGGCGGCTGTCTTCCAGTTCCCCCCGACATACGGATGCGGCACCGCTCGACACCCATCCGCAATGCGTCCGGGACAGCCGCGCCCTCGGGCGTCGCTCGGCATCCCCTGAACTGCATGCCGCACAGACTACGCACCGTCAAAACCCGCCTAGCCCCGAAGTTCACCCCAAATCAGGCAACTTGCTTCGCACGAATCAGTGATGTGACGCCGTTCACCATGCTCCCTCTTGTCGCATGCGGATGGCCGTTCTATCGTCGTGATGTATCGACTCGATACATCAGCTCGACATAAAGACCGTGTCGGGGCCCGATCCCAGCGGATGGCCACGGCGAACGACAAGGAGGAGGCGGCAGTGAGCCGACGCTCCGGCATCCTTGAGTTCGCCGTCCTCGGCCTGCTGCGTGAGGCCCCCATGCACGGCTATGAGCTGCGGAAACGACTGAACACGTCGCTGGGGGTGTTCCGCGCCTTCAGCTACGGTTCGCTCTACCCCTGCCTCAAGACGCTCGTTGCCAACGGGTGGTTGATCGAGGAGTCCGGAGGGACCTCCGAAGACGCCCTTGCGGCACCACTGGCCGGGCGCCGCGCAAAGATCGTCTACCGACTGACCGCGGAAGGTAAGGAGCACTTCGAGGACCTGCTCTCCCAGACGGGTCCCGATGCCTACGAGGACGAGCACTTCGCGGCTCGCTTCGCCTTCTTCGGACAGACTTCGAGGGATGTACGCATGCGCGTACTGGAAGGGCGTCGTAGCCGGCTGGAGGAGCGTCTGGAGAAGATGCGCGCCTCCCTGGCACGCACCCGGGAGCGCCTCGACGACTACACCCTCGAACTTCAGCGCCACGGAATGGAGTCCGTGGAGCGGGAAGTGCGCTGGCTGAACGAGCTGATCGAGAGCGAGCGGGCGGGACGGGAGCAGCGGCAACAGCCGCCCGCTCCGACCCCGGACGGGGATCCCGCCCGGCACCGACCGGCTCAGCAGGACACATCAGGGAAAGCGGGCGGCCTGCCCCGGCACGGGGACACCTCCCGGCCGGATCCGTCCGATGACACCGCCACGTGAAGTCCACTCAGGGCTTCACCGAGTACACACAGGGAGCAACCGGAATGGGTTCGGTTCGCGTAGCCATCGTCGGCGTGGGCAACTGCGCCGCCTCGCTGGTGCAGGGCGTCGAGTACTACAAGGACGCCGACCCGGCGTCCAAGGTCCCGGGCCTCATGCACGTGCAGTTCGGGGAGTACCACGTCCGTGACGTGGAGTTCGTTGCCGCCTTCGACGTCGACGCCAAGAAGGTCGGCCTCGACCTCGCGGACGCCATCGGAGCCAGCGAGAACAACACCATCAAGATCTGCGACGTGCCGTCGTCCGGTGTGACGGTCCAGCGCGGCCACACCCTCGACGGTCTCGGCAAGTACTACCGCGAGACCATCGAGGAGTCCCCCGAGGCCCCGGTGGACGTCGTCCAGATCCTCAAGGACAGGCAGGTCGACGTTCTCGTCTGCTACCTGCCCGTCGGTTCCGAGGACGCGGCGAAGTTCTACGCCCAGTGCGCCATCGACGCCAAGGTCGGCTTCGTCAACGCCCTCCCGGTCTTCATCGCCGGCACCAAGGAGTGGGCGGACAAGTTCACCGAGGCCGGTGTGCCGATCGTCGGCGACGACATCAAGTCGCAGGTCGGTGCGACCATCACGCACCGCGTGATGGCGAAGCTGTTCGAGGACCGGGGCGTCCTCCTGGACCGCACGATGCAGCTCAACGTCGGCGGCAACATGGACTTCAAGAACATGCTGGAGCGCGACCGGCTGGAGTCCAAGAAGATCTCCAAGACGCAGGCCGTCACCTCGCAGATCCCCGACCGGGACCTCGGCGAGAAGAACGTCCACATCGGCCCGTCCGACTACGTCGCATGGCTCGACGACCGCAAGTGGGCCTACGTCCGCCTTGAGGGCCGCGCCTTCGGTGACGTTCCGCTGAACCTTGAGTACAAGCTTGAGGTCTGGGACTCCCCGAACTCCGCTGGTGTCATCATCGACGCGCTGCGCGCCGCGAAGATCGCCAAGGACCGTGGCATCGGTGGCCCGATCCTCTCCGCCAGCAGCTACTTCATGAAGTCCCCGCCGGTCCAGTACTTCGACGACGAGGCCCGGGAGAGCGTGGAGAAGTTCATCAAGGGTGACATCGAGCGCTGAACCTGCACAACGCGCTGATGTAGGAGGTCCCCGGGTCGTGTGCCCGGGGACCTTCGCCTATGTGAGGGTGGGGCCATGGCTGTCGTACGGGATCTGCGTGTCCTCCTGCGCTTCCAGGGATTCCGACGTCTCCTCTCCGTGCGGCTCCTCTCCCAGGGCGCCGACGGGGTGTACCAGGTCGCCCTGGCCACCTATGTGGTCTTCTCACCCGAGAAGCAGACGTCCGCCGCAGCCATCGCCTCGGCCATGGCGGTCCTGTTGCTGCCGTACTCCCTCGTCGGACCGTTCGCCGGCGTGCTGCTGGACCGCTGGCCGCGGCGCCAGGTGTTCCTCTACGGCAGTCTGCTCCGTGCGGCGCTCGCCGCGGTGACCGCCGTGCTGATCCTCGGCAATGTGCCGGACTGGCTCTTCTACGCCTCCGCCCTGTGCGTCACCGCCATCAATCGATTCGTCCTCGCCGGACTGTCGGCGGCCCTGCCCCGCGTGGTGGACGATGAGCGACTGGTGATCGCGAACTCGTTGTCGCCGACCGCGGGCACCCTGGCCGCCACCGTGGGAGGCGGCCTCGCCTTCGGAGTGCGCCTGGTCTTCGACGACTCCGACACCGCCGTCGTCGTACTCGGTGCCGTCCTCTATCTGGGCGCCGCACTCGCTGCCCTACGGATCGGGCTCCAGGCGCTCGGCCCGGACTCCACCGACCGGCATCCACGGCTGGGGGCCCAGGTCCTCGGGACGGCACGCGAGTTGGTTGCCGGGGTGCGGCATCTGGGGGAGCCACCGCGCCGCGGTGCGGTCCGGGCCTTGGGCGCCATGACGCTGATGCGGTTCTGCTACGGAGCCCTGACCGTCATGGTGCTGATGCTGTGCCGGTACGCCTGGTCCTCCGGCGACGACTCCTCGGAGCGCGGGCTCGCCCTCCTCGGACTCGCGGTGGGGGTGTCCGGGGCCGGCTTCCTCGTCGCCGCCCTGATCACTCCCTGGGCCGTGGGGCGCCTGGGACCCTATGGATGGATCACGACATGTGCGGGGTCGGTAGCCCTCCTGGCACCGGCCCTGACCCTGCCGTTCACTCCGGCGCCGATCCTCGTCGCTGCTTTCTTCATCGGAGTGACCACCCAGGGAGCCAAGATCGCCACGGACACCGTGGTGCAGTCGTCCGTCGAGGACGGATTCCGCGGCCGGATCTTCTCCGTCTACGACGTGCTGTTCAATGTCGCCTTCGTCGGAGCTGCCGGAGTGGCCGCACTGATGCTCCCCCCGGACGGCCGCTCCGTGGCCCTGGTGATCACCGTGACGGTCATCTATGCGGCGGTCGCGCTTCTGATGGCGCGGTACCGCCATCAGCCCCACCCCGCGCCCACCGCGGGATCATGAGTGCGGGATCGGTGTTTCACGTGAAACACCGATCCCGCATTCGTACGCGTCCGGGTCATGTTTCACGTGAAACATGACCGTCCGAAGGTCAGCCCTGGGACTGGGCGGCCCACCACTCCTTCAGTGCGGCCACCGCGGCATCCCGCTCCAGGGGGCCGTTCTCCAGCCTCAGCTCCAGCAGATGGGCGTACGCACGGCCGATCGCCGGGCCCGGCCCCACTCCGAGGATCTGCATGATCTCGTTCCCGTCGAGATCCGGGCGGATGGCGTCCAGCTCTTCCTGCTCCTGGAGTCGCGTGATGCGCTCTTCCAGCCCGTCGTACGCCCGGGAGAGAGCGGATGCCTTGCGCTTGTTCCGGGTCGTGCAGTCCGAACGGGTCAGCTTGTGCAGTCGCTCCAGCAAGGGGCCGGCATCCCGCACATAACGACGGACAGCGGAATCGGTCCACTCACCGGTGCCGTATCCATGGAAGCGGAGATGCAGCTCGACCAACTGCGAGACGTCCTTGACCAAGTCATTGGAGTACTTGAGAGCCGTCATCCGCTTCTTGGTCATCTTCGCCCCGACCACCTCGTGGTGGTGGAAGGAGACCCGGCCGTCGTCCTCGAACCGACGGGTCCTGGGCTTGCCGATGTCATGCAGCAGCGCCGCCAACCGCAGAACGAGGTCGGGCCCCTCCTGCTCCAGAGCCATCGCCTGCTCCAGCACGATCAGCGTGTGCTCATAGACGTCCTTGTGCCGGTGATGCTCGTCCCGCTCCAACCGGAGCGCCGGCAGTTCGGGAAGGACCCGCTCGGCGATCCCGGTCTCGACCAGCAGGGTGAGGCCCTTGCGGGGGTGCGCGGAAAGGATCAGCTTGTTCAGCTCGTCCCGGACCCGCTCCGCCGAGACGATCCCGATCCGGTCGGCCATCTCCGTCATCGCCACGACCACGTCCGGGGCGACCTCGAAGTCCAGCTGCGCCGCGAACCGAGCCGCGCGCATCATCCGCAGTGGATCGTCGGAGAAGGACTCCTCGGGTGTGCCGGGCGTGCGCAACACACGGCCCGCGAGGTCTCCCAGTCCGCCGTACGGGTCGACGAACTCCTTCTCGGGCAGGGCGACCGCCATCGCATTGACCGTGAAGTCACGGCGGACGAGATCGTCCTCGATGGAGTCGCCGTACGACACCTCGGGCTTGCGGGAGGTGCGGTCGTACGCCTCCGAGCGATAGGTCGTGATCTCGATCTGGAATCGCTGGACGGCCGTCTCACCCGGTGCCGCCGCGTTCTCCACCTCGGCGTCCTTCTGGCAGCCGACCGTGCCGAAGGCGATGCCCACCTCCCAGACCGAGTCCGCCCAGGGCCGCACGATCTTCAGCACGTCCGCGGGACGGGCGTCGGTGGTGAAGTCCAGGTCATTGCCGAGGCGACCGAGCAGCGCGTCGCGGACCGAGCCGCCGACCAGGGCGAGGGAGAACCCTGCCTGCTGGAATCGGCGGGCCAGCTCGTCCGCGACGGGGGAGACCCGCAGCAGCTCACTGACCGCGCGGTGCTGCGCCTGGCTCAGGGCGCTGAGGTTGTCTTCGTTGGCGTTCGGCACAACAGGAAAGGGTACGTGCCCCGAGGGTGGACGAGCGCCCCCATAAACACGAAGGCGGCCCCACTCGGTCTCCCTCCGAACACTGCCCACAAGATGACTCATCCCATGATGACCAGGTAAAGCCGCACTCATCAGGTGATGCTCGGACAAGGGGTACGCCACGGCCGCTCGGCCCCGCCGCGCCCGTCCCGGAGCGGGGCCCTCATGATCGTTGGGCAAACGATCTGTCGTGGACCGCGGCACTTGTACGCAGCGCGCATCGTTACCATGCGTGGACGCACTTCTGGACGACCACTGACGACGACGAGGGACGGGCGAGCGCGTGGCCGAGGCGGCAGACTTCACGGGGACCACTCCCTCACCTGCCCGCCGGTGGCTCCGGCGCACCGGAGCCCTGGCCGTTTCCCTACCGCTGCTCGCCTCCGCGGTCCTGGTCTCCGCCCCCACGGCGCAGGCCGAGGCCGCCGGGTCGGCGCCGCAGAGCTCCACCCCCCAGGGGGTCCCGCAAGCCTCCGCGGACAAGGGCGTGGTCGACGTCTCCTTGGACACGCTGACCCCGACGGCACCGGACGAGAACGACACGCTGACCGTCCGCGGCACCGTCACCAACACCAGCAAGCAAACGATCACCGATGGGCAGGTCGACCTGCTGGTCGGCCGGGCGCTGCACACCCGCAGCTCCCTCGACGCCGCCGATCGACGCACCAAGCACGTCCCCGGGGTGGACGGCGCCCCCGTGGGCGGGACGTACGTCCAGGAGGTCGAGAAGCTCGCTCCCGGACGCACCCAGGACTTCAGCATCTCGGTGCCGGTGAAGGAACTGGACCTCGGCTCCGACGGGGTCTACCAGCTGGGCGTCACGCTGACCGGGCAGACCCCGACCCAGCGCTACGACCAGGTGTTCGGCATCGAGCGCGCCTTCCTGCCGTGGCAGCCCAAGGGTTCCGACGCCAAGACGAAGACGACCTTCCTGTGGCCGCTGATCTCGTCGACGCACCTCACCGCCGAGACCGGGTCCAACGAACAGCAGACCCGCGTGTTCGAGGACGACAGCCTCGCCAAGGAGATCGGACCGGGCGGCAGGCTCCAGCAGATGCTGGCCCTCGGGACCGCCCTGGACGTGACCTGGGTCATCGATCCGGATCTCCTGGCTTCCGTCCACGCGATGGCCGACGGCTACCGGATCAAGGACGGCAGCAGGACCGTCGCGGGGAAGAACCGCGCCGTCGCCGGTCAGTGGCTCACCGACCTCCAGAAGGCCGTCCAGGACAAGACCGTGGTGGCGCTGCCCTTCGCCGACCCCGACCTCGCCTCCCTCGCCCACCGGGGCAAGAACGTCTCCGGCTCACTGAGTCACCTCAAGGACGCCACCGACGTGGCCGCGCTGACCGTCGAGTCGACCCTGCACGTGAAGCCCGTCACCGATTTCGCCTGGCCGGCCGAGGGCGCCATCGATCCGTCGATCGTCGACGTGGCGACCTCCGCCGGGGCCGACACGGTGATCACCCGCAACGACAGCCTCCGGGAGACCGGCGGCCTCCCGTACACCCCGAGCGCCCCCCGGCCCATCGGCGGCGGCACCACGGCCGTGGTCGCCGACGCACGGCTGTCCAAGGCCTTCCAAGGGGATCTGACCCGCGCGGAGAGCTCCACCCTCGCGGTGCAGGAGTTCCTGGCCCAGAGCCTGATGATCACGCTCCAGGACCCGGGCGAGCCCCGGAGCATCGTGGTGGCGCCGCAGCGGATGCCGAGCACCAGCCAGGCCCAGTCCATGGCGAAGGCGATCCAGACGGTCCAGGAAGGCCGCTGGACCGACGCCCAGGACCTGACGGCCGCCGCGAAGGCGAAGCCGGACCCGGGAGCGACCACGCGCGTACCGTCCGGACGGTCCTACCCAGGGCACCTGCGCAAGCAGGAACTCGACGTCGCAGCCTTCGAGCTGGTCCAGAGCACGCAGCGCAAGCTCGACGACTTCAGCACGATCCTCACCGATCCCGACCGCGTCGTCACCCCGTTCGGCCGCGCCATCGACCGCGGCATGTCGACGTCCTGGCGGGGCCGGGCCGCCGAAGGGAACGCCTTCCGCAAGGGGGTGGAACGGCACCTGGCCGATCTGATGCGCAGCGTGCAGCTGATCGACAAGTCCGATGCCCAGCTCTCCGGCCGCAGCGCCACCATCCCGGTCACGGTGAAGAACAACCTGGTCCAGGGCGTCGACAACCTGAGACTACGACTGACCTCGACCAAGCCGAAGCGCCTCAAGATCGGCGACGAGGCGTACGGCGAGCAGACCATCAAGCTCGCCGGCGAACGCAGCCAGACGCTGAAGTTCGACACCAATGCCAACGCCAACGGCATCGTCGACGTGGAGGCGCAGCTCATCACCGAGGACGGGTCCCCGTACGGCGACAAGGTGCGCTTCCGGGTACAGGTCAACGAGGTGACACCGACGGTCATGCTGGTCATCGCCGGAGGGCTGCTCCTGCTGGTGCTCGCCGGATTCCGGATGTACCAGCAGCGCAAGCGGGTGACCGCCCGGCAGGCCGCGGAGGAAGCAGCTACCCCCGCCGCCGCCGACACGGATACCGCAGCGACGGACGCCGGCGAGGACGCGGCGACCTCCGAGGGCGAGTCCGCCGACGTCACCCGGGCTCCCGAACCCGAGCAGCCGAGTGACCCGACACCGGACACCGCTGCGGAAAGCACCGACCCGTCCGGCACGGGTGAGAGAGTGGACCGTTGAGCGATGTCGTGGCCGGTGGGCCCGGGGACGATGAGGTGGGGTAGACCATGAACGCGCCGTACGACGGTGACCGCGGCCAGGGCGCGGACGGCGATCCCTCCGCTCAGGGGTTCCCTCCGCACCCCTACGACCCGCACCAGACGCCGCAGCAGCCGGCCGCCGACATGTACGTTCAGGACGCCTACGCCCAGGACCCGTACCGGACGCAGGACCTCTCCGCGCAGGACCCGGTGACGGAGGCCCTGTACGACCGGTCCGCACACCCCCCACCACCACCGGGCACCTACCCGGACCCCAACCAGCTCTACGCCCCGCCCGCCGCTCAGTACGCCCCCGACCCCCGGCTGTGGGCGCAGCCCCCCGCTCCCGAGCCCGAGGGGCCCACACAGCACCTCCCGTACGGCGACGACGCCCGGACGACACAGTTCGTGGGGGTCGACGACCTGGTCACCCGGGCGAGCGAGCAGCGCCCGGAGCCGGACGCCTTCGCCCACCTCTTCCGTGACCAGCAGCAGGCCGGCGGCAGTGCGCGACCCGCCTACGAAACCGCCCCGCCCGCCGCGGGTGCGGCCTATGCGGCTCCCGTGCCGCCGGCCCCGCCCGTCGCCCCGGTACCGGCTCCGACCCCGGAACCCGCCGCCCCCGCCCCCGCGCCGGCACCCGCGCGCAAGGGACGCGGCTCCAGCGTGCTGAAGTCCAGCGCGCTGATGGCCTCCGGCACGATCGTGTCGCGGCTCACCGGGTTCGTCCGCACGGTGGTGATCACTGCGGCGCTCGGTGCGGCCTTCCTCGGGGACGCGTTCACCGTCGCCTACACGCTGCCCACGATGATCTACATCCTCAGCATCGGTGGCGGTCTCAACTCGGTGTTCGTGCCGCAGCTCGTCCGCGCCATGAAGGACGACGAGGACGGCGGCGAGGCGTACGCCAACCGACTGCTGACCCTCGTGATGGTCGTTCTCGGTGTCATCGTCGCACTGTCCGTCTTCGCCGCTCCGCTGCTCATCCAGTTGATGTCGGACCCGATCGCCGACGACAAGGCCGCGAACAGCGTCGCCGTCGCCTTCGCACGCTACTGCCTGCCGACGATCTTCTTCATGGGCGTGCACGTGGTGATGGGGCAGATCCTCAACGCCCGGGGCAGGTTCGGCGCGATGATGTGGACCCCGGTCCTGAACAACCTCGTCATGATCGCGACGTTCGGACTGTTCATCTGGGTGTACGGCACCTCCGCCGAATCCGGTATGCAGGTCGAGACGATCCCGGACGACGGAATCCGACTGCTCGGCATCGGCACCCTGCTCGGTCTGGTGGTCCAGTCCCTGGCGATGATCCCCTACCTGCGGGAAACCGGCTTCCGCTTCCGGCTCCGCTTCGACTGGAAGGGCCAGGGACTGGGCAAGGCGGTGAAGCTCGCCAAGTGGACGGTGCTCTTCGTCCTCGCCAACCAGGCCGGCGTCCTGGTGGTCACCCAGTTGGCGACCGCGGCGGGCAAGGAAGCGGACCAGGGGGGCGCGGGCCTCCTGGCCTACTCCAACGCCCAGCTCATCTGGGGCATGCCCCAGGCGATCATCACCGTGTCGGTGATGGCGGCACTGCTCCCCCGCATCTCGCGGGCGGCCCACGACAACGACCCGGGCGCGGTCCGTGACGACATCTCCAGCGGGCTGCGCACCTCGGCGGTCGCGATCGTGCCCGTGTCCTTCATGTTCGTCGCCCTCGGCGTCCCCATGTGCACCCTGCTCTTCGCGTCCACGGGAGCCGGACCGGCGCAGTCGATGGGCTACATCCTGATGGCGTTCGGCCTCGGGCTGATCCCCTTCTCCGTCCAGTACGTGGTGCTCCGCGGCTTCTACGCCTACGAGGACACCCGGACGCCCTTCTACAACACCGTCATCGTCGCCGCGGTGAACGCCACCGCGTCAGCGGCCTGCTACTTCCTCCTGCCGGCGCGCTGGGCCGTCGTCGGCATGGCCGCCTCGTACGGACTCGCCTACGCGGTCGGGGTCGGGGTGGCCTGGCGGCGGCTGCGGACACGGCTCGGGGGCGATCTGGACGGTTCCCAGGTGGTGCGGACCTACGCGCGACTGTCCATGGCCTCCATCCCCGCCGCCCTCGTCGGTGGAGCGGTCGGCTACGGAGTCACCCGGGTGTTCGGCCAGGGCGCACTCGGCTCGGCCGCCGCCCTCGTCACCGGCGGAATCGCCCTGCTGGGCGTCTTCTACGTGGCGGCCCGCAGGATGCGCATCGAGGAGTTGAACTCGATGGTCGGCATGGTGCGGGGACGTCTGGGACGCTGAGAACGGGGCAGTCGCACAACCATCGGCGGCCATCGCGTGTCGTGCATAGCACCGGACTGTGGGCACAATTGGCACGGGCGTCGAGAGCGCAACGACTGGGGAGGCTGGAACGACGGTGGCGGAACGGAGCACGGCTGCCGTCGACGTGGCAGACAACAGCGGTGACGAACCGCTGACCGCCGAGGCGGGACGGGCCACGGCCGACGGGGTGGCCAGTACCGGCGAGACCGGGGAGCAGAACACCACGGACACGGACGCGGACAACAGCGGCACGACGGGCGGGTCCGAACGGACCGCACCGCCCGAACTGCATAGTGGGCACAAACTCGCCAGACGCTACCGGCTCGAAGAGTGTGTGACCCGTCTGGACGGCTTCAGCAGTTGGCGCGCGGTGGACGAGATGCTCCGCAGGGCCGTCGGCGTGCACGTCCTTCCCGCCGACCATCCGCGTGCCCGTTCGGTCCTCGCCGCGGCCCGCTCGTCCGCCCTCCTGGGCGACCCGAGGTTCGTCCACGTGCTGGACGCCGTGGAGGAGAACGACCTCGTCTACGTCGTCCACGAGTGGCTGCCCGACGCCACCGAGCTGACGGCGCTCCTCGCCGGCGGAACGCTCGAGGTCCACGACGCCTACCAGATGGTGGCCCAGGTCTCCCAGGCCATGGCCGCCGCCCACCGCGAGGGCCTGGCGCATCTGCGACTCGCGCCGAGCGCGGTGCTGCGCACCTCCACCGGTCAATGGCGGATCCGTGGCCTCGCGGTCAACGCCGCCCTGCGCGGCATCACCTCGGACACCCCGGAGCGCACCGATACCGAAGCGATCGGTGCCCTGCTGTACGCCGCGCTGACCCAGCGCTGGCCCTACGAGAACGATGCCCACGGCCTCCACGGGCTGCCCAAGGGGGTCGGGCTCATCGCGCCCGACCAAGTGCGTGCGGGAGTCCACCGGGGTCTCTCGGAGCTGGCGATGCGGGCACTCGTCAACGAGGGCGCCACCGCCTCGCGCCAGGAACCGCCCTGCACCACGCCGGAGGACCTCGTCCGGGCCATCAACGAGATGCCCCGCATCCGTCCGCCGGAGCCCGTGTTCCGGACCCCACCGGACTACCAGCGCACGACCTACCAGCAGGGCTCGTACGGGCGCCCCGGCGGAGGTGCCCCCCTGCGGGCGACCGCGCCGCTCCCGCCTCCTCCACCGCCGTTGCAGAGCCGCGCCGGCAGGGCGCTGAAGTGGACGGTCTCCGCCCTGTTGATCGCCGCTCTCGGCCTCGGCAGCTGGCAGCTGGCCGACGCCCTGATAGAGAAGGACAAGGGCGCCGATCCGGACCAGTCCGAGACGGTGGAGACCAACAAGAAGAACACCGAGAAGAAGCCGCTGCGGCCGCTCGCCATCGAGGGATCCGCGGAGTACTACCCGGACGGCAAGGCGCAGCACCCGAACGACGCCCGCCTCACCCATGACCGTGCCGCTTCGACGTACTGGCGGACGTACTCCTTCATGGCCGGACCGCAGCTGGCCCCGTACAAGTCGGGCGTTGGGCTCGTCTACGACCTCGGTAGCGAGAAGTCCCTCGCCGCCGCGACGATCAAGCTGAACTACGGCGGGGACCGGACCACCGGAGCCCTGTACGCGGCCGACTCGCTGTCCTCGTCGGCCTCGCTCGGCTCCATGAAGAAGCTCGCCACGGCGTCCACCCAGGGCCAAGAACTCAAGATCAACGTCAAGAAGCCGTCGAAGACCCGCTACGTCGTGCTCTGGCTGACCGAGTTGCCCTACGCCCAGGGCGACGAGTACAGCCGCGCGGGCTACAAGCAAGCCATCACGGATGTGAAGTTCACCGGCTGACAGCACCGACGGTTCCGGGGAGGGTGGTGCGACCGTGGCCGATGCCGCGTACGACGGGGTGGGTGATCAGGACCTCCTGACACGCCACGTCGACGGGGACACCGAAGCCTTCGGTGAGCTGGTGCGGCGCCACCGCGACCGGCTGTGGGCCGTGGCCCTGCGCACCCTGGGAGACCGGGAAGAGGCGGCCGACGCCGTCCAGGACGCTCTGGTCTCCGCCTATCGGGCCGCGCACACCTTCCGCGGCCAGTCCGCCGTCACCACCTGGTTGCACCGCATCACCGTGAACGCCTGTCTGGATCGCGCCCGCAAGACGGCATCCCGCAGAACGGCTCCGGTGGACAACGCCGAGCGACTGGAGCAGTTGCTGGAACCCCATGAATCGGCGTACGCGCCCGCGGAACGCAGCGATCTCCACCGTCAGCTCGTCAAGGCCCTGAACACGCTTCCGCCTGATCAGCGGGCCGCTCTGGTGCTGATCGACATGCAGGGCTACTCCGTGGCCGAAGCCGCGAGCATCCTCGACGTTCCCCCGGGCACGGTGAAGAGCCGGTGTGCCCGCGGCCGGGCCAAGCTCCTCCCACTCCTCTCCCATCTGCGCACCACCTCCCGGAGAGAGAACGAGAAGCCTGGCGGGAAAAGGAACCAGTCCCCAGGAGCATCCGTCCCACCCGCAGGAGCAGCACCCGACACGGGCGCGGCCGATTCCACTGCTGTGAAGGGCGGAGGTGGGCGAGCGTGACAACGAGCATCGATACGGCTGGGCATCCGGCCGTCGAGGAGATCTCGGACCTCACAGAGGGCCTGCTCTCGCCCGACCGGGCGGCGAGCCTACGGCTGCATCTGGACGCCTGCCCCGAGTGCACCGAGCTCTACGCCTCGCTGGAAGAAATCCGCTCGCTCCTGGAAGCCGCCGACGACGCCGGGCCCATGCCGGACGACGTGGCCTCCCGGGTGGAAGCAGCCCTCGGCGCCGAGGCAGCCCCGGCTCCACGGGCAGAATCACCCGACCCCATAGCCGCGGTGTCCGAGCCGCCCCGGCATGTTTCACGTGAAACAGCGCCGCCCTCCAAGGGGCCGGGCAGGACGCAGCTCCAGCGACCTGCTGGGCACGGCCGTGGTGGCACCGGCCCGGGACGCACCGACCGCGGGCGGTCCAGGCGGATCAGGACGGCCGCCTTCGGCACCGTTCTCGCCGCCGCGGCGTTGGGGCTGGGTTCCCTGCTGGTCCAGTCGATGAACGGCGGCAACAACGACCAGGGGTCCCCGACGAACCAGACGGCACCCACCCCCGAGGTTCACGGCTCCTTCTCCAAGGGCAACCTCCAAGACCGTGTCCATGAGCTGCTGAAGAAGGAGTCGCCCGCAGCGAACTCTGCGGGGACGGATGCACCCTCGCTGGGCACCGCCTCGGGCGAGGAGCCTCCCGCACCCCACACGCCCTTCCGCGACGGCGGCGCCGGCACCTTGACGACCGTCCATGTACCGGAGTGCGTCCAGCAAGGCATCGGTCGTACCGAGCAAGCCCTCGCCAGCGAAGAGGGCATGTACGGGAACAAGGCCGCGCTCCTGGTAGTGATGCCGCACGTCTCTGACACCAATCAGGTGTCCGCCTATGTGGTCGACACGACCTGTGTGACCCAGCGGTCAGCGACCCCGGGCAAGGTTCTCCTCGCTCATTCCTACCCCCGCCGCTGACCGCGGGCCACGGTTCCTCAGCATCGTCTCCCTCCCCGGCCCCTGGCCCTGTCGTGCCTCACCTGTCGATCAGGACCAAGCCCGCGGAAGACCCTCCTGTGAGCCCGGCGGCACAGGGAATGCACGCCCCGTAGTATCCGTTGGGTGGTGTGGGAGCCCTTCGCATCCCGGCTTCCACCCGGAAGTACGAAGTTGTCTCCAGAGACGAGGAATGAAGCCGTGAGCGACGTCCGAAACGTGATCATCATCGGCTCCGGGCCCGCCGGATATACGGCAGCGCTCTACACCGCGCGTGCGTCCCTGAAGCCGCTGGTCTTCGAGGGCGCCGTCACCGCTGGTGGTGCGCTGATGAACACCACCGAGGTCGAGAACTTCCCCGGGTTCCAGGACGGGATCATGGGCCCGGCGCTCATGGACAACATGCGCGCCCAGGCCGAGCGCTTCGGCGCCGAGCTCATCCCCGACGACGTGGTCAGCGTTGACCTCAGCGGTGAGATCAAGACCGTGACGGACACCGCCGGTACCGTGCACCGCGCCAAGGCGATCATCGTCACGACGGGCTCGCAGCACCGCAAGCTCGGGCTGCCGAACGAGGACGCCCTCTCTGGACGTGGAGTCTCCTGGTGCGCCACCTGCGACGGGTTCTTCTTCAAGGACCAGGACATCGCCGTGATCGGCGGCGGTGACACGGCTATGGAGGAGGCCACCTTCCTCTCCCGCTTTGCCAAGTCGGTGACGATCGTGCACCGCCGGGACTCGTTGCGCGCCTCGAAGGCGATGCAGGAGCGCGCCTTCGCCGACCCGAAGATCAAGTTCATCTGGGACAACGAGGTGGCCGCGATCCATGGCGACCCGAAGCTCAGCGGTCTCACCCTGCGCAACCTCAAGACCGGCGAAGAGTCCGAGCTCCCGGTGACGGGACTGTTCATCGCCATCGGTCATGACCCCCGCACCGAACTGTTCAAGGGCCAGCTCGACCTGGACGACGAGGGCTACCTCAAGGTCGAGGCCCCTTCGACCCGCACCAACCAGACGGGGGTGTTCGGCGCCGGCGATGTCGTCGACCACACCTACCGCCAGGCGATCACCGCCGCCGGTACCGGCTGCTCCGCCGCCCTGGACGCCGAGCGTTACCTTGCCGCTCTGGCCGACGCGGAGGCGGCTACGGCCGCCGCTGTCTGACCTTCTCCCCCCTTCCTTCATTCCCTTCATCGCTTCACCGAACTAAGGAGCCCGCCGTGGCCGGCACCCTCAAGAATGTGACGGACTCTTCCTTCGACGAGGACGTCCTCAAGAGCGACAAGCCCGTTCTGGTCGACTTCTGGGCCGCATGGTGCGGGCCGTGCCGCCAGATCGCGCCGTCCCTTGAGGCCATCGCCCAGGAGTACGGCGACAAGATCGAGGTGGTCAAGCTCAACATCGATGAGAACCCGGCCACGGCCGCCAAGTACGGGGTCATGTCCATCCCGACGCTGAACGTCTACCAGCGTGGCGAGGTCGCCAAGACGATCGTGGGCGCCAAGCCGAAGGCCGCCATCGTGCGCGACCTGGAGGACTTCATCGCCGACTGACGGCCGATGAATGTTTCACGTGAAACACGAGGGGACCCAACCCGGCGGGTTGGGTCCCCTCGTGTTTCACGTGAAACATCGTCAGAGCGGGCGTAGCGCTGGTTCCTTCTGGACGGCCCCCAACAAACGATCGAGCGCCATCTCCACGTCTTCCTTCCATGAGAGCGTGGTGCGCAACTCCAGCCGAAGTCGCGGGAAGGCGGGATGCGGTCGCACGGTCTTGAAGCCCACCGCCCGGAGATGATCCGCGGGGAGCACACAAGCAGGCTCTGTCCACCGGGCCTGACCGAATGCCTCGATGGCTCGGACGTTCCGCCGTAGGAGATCCTTGGCGACGGTCTGCACCATCACTCGCCCCAGCCCCTGCCCCTGGTAGGCCGGCGTGATCCACCCCGTCATCAGTTGGACGGCGTCCGCCGCGACGGGGCTCGTCGGGAAGGCCGTGGAACGAGGGACATAGGCCGGGGGAGCGTAGAGAACGAACCCCACCGGGGCATCGTCCACATAGACGACCCGACCGCAGGAACCCCACTCCAGCAGAACAGCGGAGATCCAGGCTTCCTTCTCCACCTCCGGCTTCCCCGCCCGGGTCGCTGCATGCCCACTGACCGGGTCCAGCTCCCAGAACACGCACGCCCGGCAGCGGTGCGGGAGGTCCTTCAGATTGTCCAGCGTGAGCGGTACGAGCCGACGCCCCATACCGGCAGCACCTCACTTCCTTGCCCGCACCACCTTCGTTCCCCCAGTGATACCGGGCACGGAGGCAATGCTCCTCGATCGTATCCACGAAGCGATGACGCGGACCTCGCCACACAGCAAAGGACGGGTCGTTTTCCGGTGTTCACCGGAGACGACCCGCCCTCGTCACCCTGCCCCTCCATGGAGGAAGAAGCGTGGCTGTGGACTCATTCCTCCGTGCTGTCGGGAGTCTGCGCGGTCAGGCCCTTCTGAAGCACCTGTCCCTCTCCCGGAGCCAGCGAGCCAAGGATGCGCTCCAGGTCTTCCATCGAGGCGAACTCCACCACGATCTTGCCCTTCTTCTGCCCCAGGTCCACCTTCACCCGGGTCTCGAACCGGTCCGACAACCGGGTGGCGAGATCAGTCAGCGCAGGCGAAACCCGCCCTCCGGCCCTCGGCCCCCTGGACCGCGGCGCGGTCTGCGGGCCGGACGCCATCAGAGTGACGATGTCCTCGACCGCCCGGACGGAAAGCCCCTCGGCCACGATCCGGTGGGCGAGCCGATCCTGCTCTTCGGAATCGTCCACCGACAGCAGAGCACGTGCATGTCCTGCTGACAGCACACCAGCGGCCACCCGACGCTGCACCGGCGGGGAAAGCTTCAACAGCCGTAGGGTGTTGGAGACCTGGGGGCGGGACCGGCCGATCCGGTCGGCCAACTGGTCATGAGTGCAGTTGAAGTCCCGCAGTAGCTGGTCGTAGGCCGCGGCCTCTTCGAGCGGGTTGAGCTGAGCCCGATGGAGGTTCTCCAGCAGAGCATCGAGCAGCAGCTTCTCGTCTTCGGTGGCCCGGACGATCGCCGGGATGCGCTCCAGGCCGGCCTTGCCACAGGCCCTCCAGCGGCGCTCGCCCATGATCAGCTCGAAGCGCCCCGGACTCACCTGCCGTACCACCACGGGCTGGAGCAGGCCGACCTCCTTGACGGAGGTCACCAACTCCGCCAGGGCGTCCTCGTCGAAGTTCTCGCGCGGCTGACGGGGGTTGGGCGCGATGGAGTCCAGGGGGAGTTCGGCGAAGTAGGCCCCCGTGGTGTTCTCCGGGGCTCCTCCGATGAGGGACTCGGGGGACACCGTGCTCGCGGGCAGTGAGGCCACCTTCGCCGCGGCCACTCCACGTTCCGTCGTCAGTACCGGCCCCGCAGCGGACGGCACCGTGGAGCCCGGGCCGGTGGCCTGGCTCGTCTTCTCGGGCGTCGGGGCGGCCGGGATGAGGGCGCCAAGTCCACGGCCCAGCCCCCTACGTCGTTCACTCACTGAGTCCCCTCCGCCATGCTCTGGTGCTTGTTGTGATGACCCGCACGGGCGTGCTGCCCTTCGTACACCATCTCGGTCCCTCGTAGAGCGATCTCTCGCGCGGCTTCGAGGTAGGAGAGGGCACCGCTTGACCCCGGGTCGTAGGTCAGGACCGTCTGCCCGTAACTCGGTGCTTCAGAGATGCGCACCGAGCGGGGAATGCTGGTCCGCAGCACCTCTTCACCGAAGTGCGTGCGGACCTCCTCGGCGACCTGTGAGGCCAACCGTGTCCGACCGTCGTACATGGTCAGCAGGATCGTCGACACATGCAGCGTCGGGTTGAGGTGACCGCGGACCAGATCGACGTTGCGCAGCAGTTGCCCCAGCCCCTCCAGTGCGTAGTACTCACACTGGATCGGGATCAGTACCTCGGCACCGGCTACGAGCGCGTTGACGGTGAGAAGCCCCAGCGAGGGAGGGCAGTCGATCAGCACATAGTCGAGGGGCTGTTCATACGCCTGGATGGCGCGCTGGAGGCGACTCTCCCGGGCCACCAGGGAGACCAACTCAATCTCCGCACCGGCAAGGTCGATGGTGGCGGGAGCGCAGAAGAGACCTTCGACGTCCGGTACCGGTTGAACCACATCGGAGAGCGGCTTGCTCTCGATCAACACGTCATAGATGGACGGGACTTCGGCGTGATGGTCGATCCCCAGCGCGGTGGAGGCATTGCCCTGGGGGTCGAGGTCGATCACCAGAACTCGGTTGCCGTGCATCGCGAGTGAAGCCGCAAGGTTCACCGTGCTGGTGGTCTTGCCCACCCCGCCCTTCTGGTTGGCGACCACCATGATGCGGGTCTGCTCCGGTCGGGGCAGACCGCCCTCGGTCCGGCCCAGCGCTTCCATCGCCAGTTGGGCAGCACGACCGATAGGGGTGTCATCCATCGGCGGCGGTGTTTCACGTGAAACATCCTCCCCTGCCGACTCGGTACGGGGACCGGGGACCGGATCGGTCATCGGTCCCGCGATGTGGGCGTCGGACCGCACGGATTCACTCTCCTCGACTTCAGGCTCGCAATGAACAGAGCCTCCCATGGCGGTGGGGTCGCGAACCAGCGAGGCCCGTGCTTCTGTGGAGAATTCCGCTTCTGTGGAAAACTCCGTTCCTCCTGAGGGTGACTTGAGTGAGCCAAGGGGCTTGCGGTCACGAGGTTCGGCCCCGGCCCGGCCGCGACCGATGATGCCGTGCAGCAGTGAGCGACGTTTCACGTGAAACACGATGCCGAGCCATCCCGACCGCATCGGTGCGACACTCCGCAGCACACGGCGGGGCAGCTTATGTGGAGTACGGCACCGGTGGTGGAGGGAAGGACTCAGGCCCGGTCGCCGTCATGGTGAACCAGTGCCCTGGCCTGCCCGGGGTCGTGCAGCGACTGGCGGCACAGAAAGGCCCCGGCGGGTGAGAACCACCCTCACCGCTGCCGGGGCCGATCTTCGAGCAGTCGATCAACGACGACGACGCGCGCGACCGACCCGGGCCGCCTTGGCCCTCTTGGCCGCGAAGCGCACGCCTCCGGGGCTCTCACCGACCTCCACCCGCACCACGGTGGACAACGGATCGACGATGCCCTCACCCACGTGCAGCACCGAGGTGTCCACGGCGCCGAGCTTGCTCAAGGCAGCCCCCGCGCCCTTGAGCTCCTCCTCTGCGGTATCGCCCTTGAGGAGCAACATCTCTCCGTAGGGACGGAGCAGAGGAACGCCCCAGGCGGCGAGTCGGTCCAGTGGAGCCACCGCACGCGCGGTCACCACATGCACCGGGGTCAGCTTGCCGAGTACCTCCTCGGCCCGGCCCCGCACCACGGTCACATGGTCGAGGCCCAGCAGCTCCACGACCTCGTTGAGGAAGTTGGTGCGGCGGAGGAGCGGCTCCAACAGGGTGATCTTCAGATCCGGGCGGACCAGGGCCAGCGGGATGCCGGGCAGCCCGGCGCCGGAACCCACGTCGCAGACCGTCACACCGGTGGGCACGACCTCCGAGAGGACCGCGCAGTTCAACAGATGCCGTTCCCAGAGGCGAGGCACCTCACGGGGACCGATGAGCCCACGCCGGACCCCTGCTTCGGCCAGCAGCTCGGCGTACCGAACGGCGTCGTCGAAACGATCACCGAATGCCTCCCGGGCCTGCTCGGGCGCCGGGGGGAGTTCCGCTGCCTCCGTCACGGGGACCGTCCTTCCGTACCGCGTAACCGCACTGGGTGATGACTATCAGGCTGACAAAGACCGGCCCCGCCTGCGAACAGACGGGGCCGGGAACTCACATGCCGATCAGACGGGGAGGACGACGACGAAGCGCTGCGGCTCCTCGCCCTCGGACTCGCTCCGCAGTCCGGCAGCCTTGACCGCGTCGTGGACGACCTTGCGCTCGAAGGGCGTCATCGGCTCAAGCTTGATCGCCTCGCCGGTGTTCTTCACATCGGCAGCGGCCTTGGCGCCGATCTCCGACAGCTCCTCGCGCTTCTTCGCGCGGTAGCCGGCGATGTCGAGCATCAGGCGGCTGCGGTCACCGGTCTCGCGGTGCACCGCGAGCCGGGTCAGCTCCTGAAGGGCTTCCAGGACCTCGCCCTCACGACCGACGAGCTTCTGGAGATCACGCGCGCTGTCACTGATGATCGACACCGCGGCGCGGTCGGCCTCGACGTCCATATCGATGTCGCCGTCGAGATCAGCGATGTCGAGCAGACCCTCAAGGTAGTCCGCCGCGATCTCGCCCTCCTGCTCAAGGCGGGTCATGGTGTCGCCCTCAGCGGCGGCGGAGGTGGTGCCTTCCGTCACGGGATGGACTCCTTCTTACTTCTTGGAGGGGTGTTGAGGACGCTGCGGGCCCTTGCGCGGCCCGGACTTGGCCTTGCTGCGGGTACCGGAGCCGGGTTGGCCACCGGCGGGCTTGGGCTCTCGCTTGGTGGCCCGGGGTTCGTCCTCGGACTTCGTCAGCGAGGTCTTCGGGGTGTCGGGCGTCCCGGGCTGCCGGGTCTGGCGCTGGGACTTCGACTGACGCTTGGGCTGCTGGCGCCGGGCGGCACCGGCAGCGGTCTCGCCGTCCTCGGAGTCGGTGGTCACCACATCGCTGACCGCCACCGCACCGTCGGTCTGAGCGGCGAGTCCGGCCTTGGAGAGCCCGTTGATGAAGCGCCGCTCGTTCTCGTTGCGGTCCCGCCCCTTGGCGACGATCATCTTCACCGCCGCGCGGTCGCGGCGACTACCGATCTTCTTCTTGTTCGTGGCCTGCTTGAGGAGCCGCTCCAGGTAGTCGCCCTGTGCCTTGCTGCCCGGAGTGGGGTTCTGGCGGATGACGTACATCTGCTGGCCCATGGTCCACACGTTGGTGGTCAGCCAGTAGACGAGGACACCGACCGGGAAGTTGATGCCGAAGACGGCGAAGATCACGGGGAAGACGTACATCAGCATCTTCTGCTGCTGCATGAACGGCGTCTTCACCGTGGTGTCGATGTTCTTGGTCATCAGCTGGCGCTGCGTGTAGAACTGCGACAGCGACATCAGAACGATCATGATCGCCGTGACGACCCGGACGTCGAGCAGGGTGGAGCCGAGGGCCTGGATCTTCTCCTCGCTGTCCATGAACTTCGCGGCGAGGGGGGCGCCGAAGATGTGCGCCTTCTGGGCACTCTCCAGCAGCGGCTGGTCGATGACGCCGACCGTCTTGTTCGAGGCGATGCTGCTGAGCACGTGGTACAGCGCGAAGAAGAACGGCGACTGCGCCAGGATGGGAAGGCACGAGGAGAGCGGGTTGGTGCCCGTCTCCTTGTACAGCTTCATCATCTCTTCGGACTGACGCTGCTTGTCGTTCTTGTAGCGCTCCTGGATCTTCTTCATCTCGGGCTGGAGCGTCTGCATGGCCCGAGTGGCCTTGATCTGCTTCACGAAGAGCGGGATCAGACAGATCCGGATCAGGATCACCAGGGACATGATCGACAGGCCCCATGCCCAGCCCGTGTCCGGACCGAAGACGGCACCGAACAGCTTGTGGAACTGGACGATCACCCAGGAGACAGGCGTGGTGATAAAGCTGAACAAACCGGCGATCGAACTTACGATGTCATCCACTAATCAGGCTCCTTGAGCATGGGACGGGGTCTCGGCGGCCGGGCTCACCGGGGCAGTACCGTCCCCGGAGGACGCGCCGAGGGCGGCTTTCCCGCCCTTGCGTCCGCGCCAGGCGTCGCGCAGCATTTCGTGCCACCGCGGACGCTTGCGCGGCGGAACATGGTCGACTCCGCCGAGCGACCACGGATTGCACCGCAGAATCCGCCAGGCGGTCAGTGCCGTGCCCTTGATCGCTCCGTGCCGGTCGATGGCCTGGTAGCCGTAGTGGGAACACGACGGGTAGTACTTGCAGACCGGCCCGAGCAACGGGCTGATGGTCCACTGGTACAGCTTGATCAGAACCAGCAGCGGATACTTCATCGCGTGCCCCCTCCCAGGAGCCGCTGGAGGGCGGCGTCGAGGTCTCGGGCCAGGTGCGCGTGATCGGCGTCGCCCGCACCGGGCAGCGCGCGCACGACCACCAGGCTACCGGGGGGCAGGCCATCGATCCGTTCGCGCATCAGATGGCGAAGTCTTCGCTTCACAGAGTTGCGGACGACCGCCCCGCCGACGGCTTTGCTCACGACGAAACCCGCACGCGGCGGGGGAACGCTCTCCCCAGGCGCGTGCGGGTCGGTGACACCGCTGCGTAGGTGGACGACGAGGAGCGGGCGACCGGCCCGGCGTCCTCGTCGTACCGCGGTCGCGAAGTCTTCGCGCCGCCTCAGCCGATGCTCGGAAGGCAGCACGACGTCATGACCTGATGGCGATCAGGCGGACAGGCGGGCGCGACCCTTGCCACGGCGGGACGCGAGAATCGCGCGGCCGGCACGGGTGCGCATCCGCAGCCGGAAGCCGTGGGTCTTGGCGCGACGACGGTTGTTCGGCTGGAAAGTGCGCTTGCTCACTCGGGGGCTCCAGAAATGACTCGGTGGTTGTCGGTGGCTGTTGCCGCCTGGCTGTCACCGTGCGCCCACGAGAAGCTCGTATTACGCCCGAGTGCACCGCTTTCACGATCACTAGGAGGTGATCTGTGCCCATCGGAGGCAGGCGGCAGCAGCCATCGACAACTCGACCTGGTTACGGTACGCGCGGCCCCGCCGTCCGGTCAAACCAGCGCATCCGAAGCGGGTCCGGCGCGATACCGGGGAGCAGTGCGAGACACTATGCACAGGCTGTGGACAACAACTTGAACAGCACCGGTCGCCCTGACTACCGTGGCTTGACTCCGATTCGTCCTCCGGCCCGTCGCCCCGCCCGATCGTTGCCCCACCCGGCCCCCCGGGTCCTTGATCTTCCTTCCGTACCCCGTCCCGAGAAGTGCACCTTCGCGGGACCCGTGAGAGAGCGTGCTCTGTGGCTGACGTACCTGCCGATCTTGCCGCAGTGTGGCCACGAGTACTGGAGCAGCTTCTCGGGGAGGGTCGCGGGCAGGGGGTCGAGGCGAAGGACGAACACTGGATCAAGCGGTGCCAGCCGCTGGCGCTGGTGCTGGACACCGCGCTGCTGGCCGTGCCCAACGAGTTCGCCAAGGGCGTCCTGGAGGGCCGGCTCGCCCCGGTCGTCAGCGAGACCCTGAGCCGCGAGTGCGGTCGCCCCATCCGGATCGCCATCACGGTCGACGAGACCGCCGGGGCCGAGCCGGGCACCTCAGCCCCCCCGGTGGCGCCGGTGCCCCCGCAGCGGTACGAGGAGCCGGACCTCCCGCCGTCTCCCGGGCAGCCCAGGGACGCGTACGACGGCTACCGACGGCCCTCCGACGAGCTCGCGGGCGGCCGCCCGGACCAGCAGTCGGGCCCGCACGGGGACCAGCCGCCGGCGGGCCGCGCGGACCAGCTGCCGACCGTTCGCCCCGCCTACCCGGACTACCAGCGACCCGAGCCGGGCTCCTGGCCGCGCCCGCACGACGACTACGGCTGGCAGCAGCAGCGGCTGGGCTACCCGGAGCGCGACCCGTACGCGAACCCCGGTCAGCAACGGCACGACTACCGCACCCAGCCGCCGGAGCGGCGCGGGTACGAGACGGACCGTTCTCCCTACGACTCCGAGCGCGGCCCCTACGACCCGGACCGCGCGCCGTACGACACCGAGCGCTCCGGCTACGACGGGGAGCGCCCGCCCTACGAGCAGCGGCGCGTGGCGTACGACGGCACCGACGGGCGTCCGGGGCGTCCCGACCGCGGCGAGCCGTCCGACGGGCAGCAGGGCACGGGTCCGCGCGGCCCGCACGGCGGCGCGGGTCACCTCGACGGCGGCCACGGCGGTCCGGGGCACGGGCCGCGGGGCCCGCACGGAACGCGGCCCGGCGGCCCCTCGGCGTCCTCCGTGCCCGGCGGGGGCGCACCCGGCGGCGGGCAGTCCGCCCAGCCCTCCGGGCCCGGCGAACCCACCGCGCGGCTGAACCCCAAGTACCTGTTCGACACGTTCGTCATCGGGGCGTCCAACCGGTTCGCGCACGCCGCCGCGGTCGCGGTCGCGGAAGCCCCGGCGAAGGCGTACAACCCGCTCTTCATCTACGGGGAGTCGGGCCTGGGCAAGACCCACCTGCTGCACGCGATCGGCCACTACGCGCGCAGCCTGTACCCGGGCACGCGGGTGCGGTACGTCAGCTCCGAGGAGTTCACCAACGAGTTCATCAACTCCATCCGCGACGGCAAGGGCGACAGTTTCCGCAAGCGCTACCGCGAGATGGACATCCTGCTCGTCGACGACATCCAGTTCCTCGCGGACAAGGAGTCGACGCAGGAGGAGTTCTTCCACACCTTCAACACGCTCCACAACGCGAACAAGCAGATCGTCCTGTCCTCCGACCGGCCGCCGAAGCAGTTGGTGACCCTGGAGGACCGGCTGCGCAACCGGTTCGAGTGGGGGCTCATCACGGATGTGCAGCCGCCCGAGCTGGAGACGCGCATCGCGATTCTCCGCAAGAAGGCCGTGCAGGAGCAGCTCAACGCACCGCCGGAGGTGCTGGAGTTCATCGCTTCGCGCATCTCCCGCAACATCCGGGAGCTGGAGGGCGCCCTCATCCGGGTGACCGCCTTCGCCTCGCTGAACCGGCAGCCCGTGGACCTGGGGCTGACGGAGATCGTGCTGAAGGACCTGATCCCGGGGGGCGAGGACTCGGCGCCCGAGATCACCGCCACGGCGATCATGGCGGCGACCGCCGACTACTTCGGGTTGACCGTGGACGACCTGTGCGGCTCGTCCCGCAGTCGGGTCCTGGTGACCGCCCGGCAGATCGCCATGTACCTGTGCCGGGAGCTGACGGACCTGTCGCTGCCGAAGATCGGTGCGCAGTTCGGTGGCCGTGACCACACGACGGTGATGCACGCGGACCGGAAGATCAGGGCGCTGATGGCCGAACGGCGGTCCATCTACAACCAGGTCACCGAGCTGACCAACCGCATCAAGAACGGCTGACGCACCGCGCGGGCCGCCCCTGCGCGGCCTGCTCCTTCCGTTCCGCGGCCCAGTCGCCCTTGCGCGCACCGGCTTCGCCGTCCTCCGGCTCCGGAGGCCTTCTGCGGTCAGCCCGCGGCCGGCCCGTCTTCCGGTCCGGGCCGCTCCCCGCGCCCCGGACGCCTGGCCGACGCCGCCCTGGGCATCCCGGGCGGGCACCCGGTCATCCCGGCCGCGCCCCGAACCCCCCGACGAGCGCCTCGCCGTCCTCGATCCGGCCACCCGGCGAGACAGCGCTACGCGGTTCGCCGCCCCCAAACGCCCCGGCCGCGGCGCCTCCCGCCCGCCCCGCGACGTCCTCCGACCCGTCCCTCCGACCCGTCCCTCGGGCCCGAGACGGCCGGCCACCCGGCGAGCCACGGTCGCGGCTCCCAAACGCCCCCATCGCCCCGGATACCCCGGATGCAGCGACTCCCGCCCGCGACGTCCCCCGGCCCGTCCCTCGGGAACCGAAGCAGCCCTCCCGGGCGCCCGGTGCGCCGCGCTTCCCCACCCGCGGGGCCGCCGCCGGGCGCCGCCGGGCACCTGCGGACCTCCGAAAGCGCCCCTGCGGGCCCCCGTTCCGGCCCCGCCGCGCCGCCTTCGCGCGCCCGTTCCCCGCCGCGCGCCGCCGCCGCTGTTCGAATCCGCAGGGGGTTACGGGTGTTCTCCACAGATCCGGGGACTTTTTCGTTTCCACACCCTGGGGACTGCGAAGTTATCCAGACCGTGTCCACAGGCCGCGCTGCCGGGTGATCATCCGGCCAGCTCAGAGGGGTGTGGATTCGTGGACAACGACTCTCCACAGGCTGTGGACAAGCGATCCGTCCACAGGCGCCCTCCGCGGTTGTCCACCGGCCGCCCACAGGTCTGCGCCCGATGTCCCCAGCATGACGGGGCTTCTCCACAGTTCTGTCCACTGTTCGGCAACACAACGCGCCTCATCACCGGGTGGAGTGAAAGGCGTCACATCAAGGTGCCGGATTGGGCTGTGGGGAACTCGGGTAAAGCTGGGGACAGCCTTGGGGAGAACCTGCCCCCTCCTGTGCATCAGGTGTGCACAACTTTCGCCTGTCCACAGCAAGCCCGGGTTTTCCACCGTCTCCGCCCACAGGCCCGGTGGACAAAAAACCGCTGCTGAGCTGCGAAAACAAGGTTATCCACGGTATCCACAGGCCCTACTACTACTACCGACTAGAGTTACCGGGGAATCCGCTTCGAAGCTGGGGGTGTGGACAACTCGGCCCCGACGCCGTCCGAGCCGGTTCGCGCGACTTGACCCCGAGAGGCACCTACTGTCAGTGCGGTGCGTCAGACTGGTCCCGGTGGCCTCCCCGTCCCGGGGCACGGCGACACCACGGCGGACCCGACGGAACCGCCGCACGGACAGCAGGGCGACCCCAGACGGGGCGAGAGCGGCCAGCAACAGCAGGAGGCGGGCTTAGGTGAAGATCCGGGTGGAACGCGACGTACTCGCGGAGGCAGTGGCGTGGGCGGCACGCAGCCTCCCGGCCCGTCCCCCCGCGCCGGTCCTCGCCGGCCTCCTGTTGAGGGCCGAGGACGGTGCCCTGAGCCTGTCCAGCTTCGACTACGAGGTCTCGGCACGGGTTTCGGTGGAGGCCGAGGTCGAGGAGGACGGCACGGTCCTCGTCTCCGGCCGGCTGCTCGCCGACATCTGCCGCGCCCTGCCGAACCGCCCGGTGGAGATCTCCACGGACGGCGTGCGGGCGACGGTCCTGTGCGGCTCCTCCCGCTTCACCCTCCACACCCTGCCGGTGGAGGAGTACCCCACCCTGCCGCAGATGCCGTCCGCGACGGGCACCGTCCCCGGTGAGGTCTTCGCCGCCGCCGCCGCCCAGGTCGCCATCGCCGCGGGCCGCGACGACACGCTCCCGGTGCTGACCGGCGTGCGCATCGAGATCGAGGGCGACACGGTCACCCTGGCCTCCACCGACCGCTACCGCTTCGCGGTCCGCGAGTTCCTGTGGAAGCCCGAGGTCCCGGACTCCTCCGCGGTCGCCCTGGTGCCCGCGAAGACCCTGCTGGACACCGCGAAGGCGCTCACCAGCGGTGACAGCGTCACCATCGCCCTGTCGGGCTCCGGCTCAGGCGAGGGCCTGATCGGCTTCGAGGGCGCGGGCCGCCGCACCACCACCCGGCTGCTCGAAGGCGACCTGCCGAAGTACCGCACGCTGTTCCCCACCGAGTTCAACTCGGTCGCCGTCATCGAGACCGCCCCCTTCGTGGAGGCCGTCAAGCGCGTGGCCCTGGTCGCCGAGCGGAACACCCCGGTGCGGCTCAGCTTCGAGCAGGGCGTGCTGATCCTGGAGGCCGGCTCCAGCGACGACGCACAGGCTGTGGAAAGGGTCGACGCGGTGTTGGAGGGCGACGACATCTCGATCGCCTTCAACCCGACGTTCCTCCTCGACGGCCTCAGCGCCATCGACTCGCCGGTCGCCCAGCTGTCCTTCACCACGTCGACCAAGCCCGCGCTGCTCAGCGGCCGGCCCGCCGTGGACGCCGAGGCCGACGAGGCGTACAGGTACCTGATCATGCCGGTCCGCCTCTCGGGCTGACCGGACCTCGTACCGGCCCCCGACCGACGCCGCGTGCGTCGGCCGGGTCCGGACGGACCCGACCGGGCACCGGCGTCCGTGGACGCCCGGTCGGCGGTCACCCGCCGGGTGTCCGTTGCCCGCCTGTCGCGGGGAGACCCGCAGGTGGGAGTACGTATGAGCGGCCCGACCCACAGGTGTGCGCGGGACCGCGGGCGTAGGCTCGGACGCAGATACACGCACGTGTCCGCACGCCATTTCGCGACTTTAAGGAACCACTGATGGAGCTCGGTCTCGTCGGCCTCGGCAAAATGGGCGGGAACATGCGGGAGCGCATCCGCCGCGCCGGCCACACCGTCATCGGATACGACCGCAACCCGGACCTCGCCGATGTCCACAGCCTCGAAGAGCTGGTGGGCAAGCTCAAGGGCCCGCGCGTGGTGTGGGTGATGGTCCCGGCGGGCGCCGCCACCCAGTCCACCATCGACGAGCTGGCCGCGCTGCTGGAGCCCGGTGACGTCGTCGTCGACGGCGGCAACTCCCGGTGGACGGACGACGAGAAGCACGCGGTGGAGCTGGGCCTCAAGGGCATCGGCTTCGTGGACTGCGGTGTCTCCGGCGGCGTCTGGGGCCTGGAGAACGGCTACGCGCTGATGTACGGCGGCGACAAGGAGAACGTCGCCAAGGTGCAGCCGGTCTTCGACGCGCTCAAGCCCGAGGGCGAGTTCGGCTCGGTCCACGCGGGCAAGGTCGGCGCCGGCCACTTCGCCAAGATGGTCCACAACGGCATCGAGTACGCCATGATGCAGGCCTACGCCGAGGGCTGGGAGCTGCTGGAGGCCGTGCAGTCGGTGACCGACGTGCGCGAGGTCTTCCGCTCCTGGCAGGAGGGCACCGTGATCCGCTCGTGGCTGCTCGACCTCGCCGTCAACGCCCTCGACGACGACGAGCACCTGGAAGGGCTCCGGGGTTACGCCCAGGACTCCGGCGAGGGCCGCTGGACGGTGGAGGCCGCGATCGACAACTCGGTGCCGCTGCCCGCGATCACCGCCTCGCTGTTCGCCCGCTTCGCCTCCCGGCAGGAGGATTCGCCGCAGATGAAGATGATCGCGGCGCTGCGCAACCAGTTCGGTGGCCACGCCGTCGAGAAGGCCTGACGAGGGCCCGGAGCCGACCCGACCGCCCGCGCCGGGACGGTTGACGGCCCTGAGAACCGCCCCGCGCACCCGCGGGGGCACCACACCGAGGGAGGTCGGCCACGACCATGCACGTCACGCATCTGTCGCTGGCCGACTTCCGCTCGTACGCCGGGGTCGACGTGCCGCTCGACCCCGGCGTCACCGCGTTCGTGGGCCCCAACGGGCAGGGCAAGACCAATCTGGTCGAGGCCGTCGGCTATCTGGCGACCCTCGGCAGCCACCGCGTCTCCTCCGACGCCCCGCTGGTGCGCATGGGGGCCGAACGCGCGGTGGTGCGGGCCGCCGTCCGCCAGGGCGAACGACAGCAGCTCGTCGAACTGGAGATCAACCCGGGCCGCGCCAACCGCGCCCGGATCAATAGGTCCTCGCAGGTCAGGCCGCGGGACGTGCTGGGGATAGTCCGGACGGTGCTGTTCGCGCCGGAGGACCTCGCGCTGGTCAAGGGCGACCCCGGGGAGCGGCGGCGCTTCCTGGACGAACTGATCACCGCCCGTTCGCCGCGCCTGGCCGGCGTCCGCTCCGACTACGACCGCGTCCTCAAGCAGCGCAACACCCTGCTGAAGTCCGCGGCGCTGGCCCGCCGGCACGGCGGGCGCGGCACCGACCTGTCGACCTTGGACGTCTGGGACCAGCACCTCGCGCGCACCGGCGCCGAGCTGCTCGCCCACCGGCTCGACCTGATCGCCTCCCTCCAGCCCCTCGCCGACAAGGCGTACGAGCAGCTCGCCCCCGGCGGCGGCCCGCTCGCCCTGGAGTACAAGCCGTCCGCACCGGGCGACGGCCACACCCGCGAGGAACTGTACGAACAGGTGCTCGACGCGCTCGCCGAGGCCCGCAAGCAGGAGATCGAGCGGGGGATCACCCTCGCCGGACCGCACCGCGACGACCTGGTGCTGAAGCTGGGCCAGCTCCCCGCGAAGGGGTACGCCAGCCACGGGGAGTCCTGGTCGTACGCCCTGGCCCTGCGCCTCGCCTCGTACGACCTGCTGCGCGCGGAGGGCAACGAGCCGGTGCTCGTCCTGGACGACGTCTTCGCGGAACTCGACACCCGGCGCCGGGAACGACTCGCGGAGCTGGTGGCGCCGGGGGAGCAGGTCCTCGTGACGGCGGCGGTGGACGACGACGTGCCGGACGTCCTCACGGGCGCGCGGTTCTCGGTGGCCGAGGGCGTGGTGGAGCGGCTGTGAACCCCATGATCGGCCGTGGCCCGAGCGCCAGGAACAGCGGTACGGGACCCGGGGACGCAGCCCTCCCCGGGGTGCCCGGCACGGGTCCCGTGGGGCCCCTGGGGCCCGTGGGAGCGCCGGTCCCGCCGGCGCCGGCCCCGCCGAGCGGGGTCGACCTCGCTCGGGTGGCGCTGCGGGCGGCGAAGGAACAGGCCCGGGCGCGGGGGGACGCGGCGGCCCAGCGCAAGCAGGCCCGGCGCGGCGGTCTGCGCTCCGGCGCGCGGGCGGACGGGCGCGACCCCATGGCGCTGGGCGCGGCCATCAACCGGCTGATCACCGAACGCGGCTGGGAGACTCCGGCGGCGGTCGGCGGGGTCATGGGCCGCTGGCCGCAGATCGTCGGTGACGACCTGGCCAAGCACTGCGTGCCCCAGCGGTACGACGAGGACGAGCGGGTGCTCACGGTGCAGTGCGACTCGACCGCCTGGGCGACGCAGCTGCGGCTGCTGGCCCCCCAACTGGTGGCCCGGCTCAACGAGGACCTGGGACACGGCACCGTGAGACTGATCAAGGTCTTGGGCCCCGGCGGACCGGCCCGCCGGTTCGGTCCGCTGCGCGCGCCGGGCAGTACGGGCCCCGGCGACACCTACGGCTGACGCACCGCCCCGTGCCGCCCGGGTCCGGCTCCGCTCGGGCCCGGTCCCGTCGACCCGCCCGACCGCAGGCCCGGTGGCCGCCGGACGGCGCGCGTCCTGCCCGGCGCGCCCGGGCCGGGGGCGGTTCCCGTCCCGGGCGGGCGCGCTCACGGCGCGGTGATCGTGCCGCGGCCGTGCACCGACCGGCGGTGTTGCTCCTCCCGCCTCCCGGGCCGGTGATCGTTCCCGCTGGTGGGGGCCGTGCGGAGGGCGGCTCGACGGCCCCTCGCCGGTACGCGCCCCCGCCGGTGCGGGCCCGTGCGGAACCCGTTGCTCCGCCGGCTCGACGGACGGTCGCTCGTGGTTGACGCCCCGAAGCGCTGAGTGCCGCTCAGGACCACTTGAGCCCCTGGGGCGCATATGGGGAGTCAGAAGAGACCGGTTCAGGGCGGCACATGCGGACTCAGGTACCGGCAAAGCCCCATCACTGTCAGCGCTACCGGTAGACTGGAGGACAATCCCGCCCCACTCGTGGGACACACACCGAGCAACGCTGATACAGGCTTACCAACGCAACACGCCGCAGCCGCTCCGGCCACTGCCGGGTGCCCGGCTCGTGCTGTGCCAGAAAGGGCGCTTCGTGGCCGATTCCGGCAACCCCAACGAGAACATCCCGTCCACCGGCATCGGCGACACCGCCGATGCCGTTCAGGCCGATCAGTCCGTACCGGAAGCGCCCGCGGCCCCCGAGCCGACGACCGCCGAGTACGACGCGAGCGCGATCACCGTGCTCGAGGGTCTGGACGCCGTGCGCAAGCGCCCCGGCATGTACATCGGCTCCACCGGCGAGCGTGGTCTTCACCACCTCGTGCAGGAGGTCGTGGACAACTCCGTGGACGAGGCCCTGGCCGGTCACGCGGACACCATCGACGTCACGATCCTGCCCGACGGCGGGGTCCGGGTCATCGACAACGGTCGCGGCATCCCCGTCGACATCGTTCCGTCCGAGAACAAGCCGGCCGTCGAGGTCGTGCTGACCGTGCTGCACGCGGGCGGAAAGTTCGGCGGCGGCGGTTACGCGGTCTCCGGCGGTCTGCACGGTGTGGGTGTCTCCGTGGTGAACGCCCTGTCGACCAGGGTCGCCGTCGAGGTCAAGCGCGACGGACACCACTGGACGCAGGAGTACAAGCTGGGCGTCCCGACGGCCGCCCTCGCCCGGGGCGCGGCCACCGAGGAGACGGGGACCGCCGTCACCTTCTGGGCCGACGGGGACATCTTCGAGACCACGGAGTACTCCTTCGAGACGCTGGCGCGGCGTTTCCAGGAGATGGCGTTCCTCAACAAGGGCTTGACGATCAAGCTCACCGACGAGCGCGACTCGGCGAAGGCGACCAGCGGCGCCGACACGGACCAGCCCAGTGACGACACCGAGGCGCAGGCGCGCACGGTGACGTACCACTACGAGGGCGGCATCGTCGACTTCGTGAAGTACCTCAACTCCCGCAAGGGCGAGGTGGTGCACGAGACCGTCATCGACATCGAGGCCGAGGACAAGGACAGGCTGCTGTCCCTCGAGGTCGCGATGCAGTGGAACAGCGGCTACAGCGAGGGCGTGTACTCCTTCGCCAACACCATCCACACCCATGAGGGCGGCACCCACGAGGAGGGCTTCCGGTCCGCGCTGACCGCGCTCATCAACCGGTACGCGCGCGACAAGAAGCTGCTGCGCGAGAAGGACGACAACCTCACGGGCGACGACATCCGCGAGGGTCTGACGGCGATCATCTCGGTGAAGCTCGGCGAGCCGCAGTTCGAGGGCCAGACCAAGACCAAGCTGGGCAACACCGAGGCCAAGACCTTCGTGCAGAAGGTCGTCAACCAGCACCTCGCCGACTGGCTGGACCGCAACCCCAACGAGGCCGCGGACATCATCCGCAAGTCAATCCAGGCGGCGACCGCCCGGGTGGCGGCCCGCAAGGCGCGCGACCTCACCCGCCGCAAGGGGCTGCTGGAGACGGCGTCGCTGCCCGGCAAGCTGTCCGACTGCCAGTCGAACGACCCCACCAAGTGCGAGATCTTCATCGTCGAGGGCGACTCCGCCGGCGGCTCGGCCAAGTCCGGCCGCGACCCGATGTACCAGGCCATCCTGCCGATCCGCGGCAAGATCCTGAACGTCGAGAAGGCCCGCATCGACAAGATCCTGCACAACCAGGAGATCCAGGCGCTCATCTCGGCCTTCGGCACCGGGGTCCACGAGGACTTCACCATCGAGAAGCTGCGCTATCACAAGATCATCCTGATGGCGGACGCCGACGTCGACGGCCAGCACATCAACACCCTGCTGCTGACGTTCCTGTTCCGCTTCATGCGTCCGCTGGTCGAGGCCGGGCACGTCTTCCTGTCCCGCCCGCCCCTCTACAAGATCAAGTGGGGTCGGGACGACTTCGAGTACGCCTACTCGGACCGCGAGCGGGACGCCCTGATCGCGCTGGGCCGCCAGAACGGCAAGCGCATCCGGGAGGACTCGATCCAGCGCTTCAAGGGCCTCGGCGAGATGAACGCCGAGGAACTGCGCGTCACCACCATGGACGTCGAGCACCGCGTCCTCGGCCAGGTCACCCTGGACGACGCCGCCCAGGCCGACGACCTCTTCTCCGTCCTCATGGGCGAGGACGTCGAGGCCCGCCGCCAGTTCATCCAGCGCAACGCCAAGGACGTCCGCTTCCTCGACATCTGAGTCGGTCTCCGTCTGACCGCACAGAAAGGACCCGCACCAGCAATGACCGACCAGAACCCCGAAGGCACGCCCGAAGCCGAGGGCATCGTCATGCGCATCGAGCCCGTCGGGCTCGAAACGGAGATGCAGCGCTCGTACCTCGACTACGCGATGTCCGTCATCGTGTCGCGCGCGCTGCCCGACGTCCGCGACGGCCTCAAGCCCGTGCACCGCCGGGTGCTGTACGCGATGTACGACGGCGGGTACCGCCCCGAGAAGGGCTTCTACAAGTGCGCCCGCGTCGTCGGCGACGTCATGGGCAACTACCACCCGCACGGCGACTCCTCGATCTACGACGCGCTGGTCCGCCTCGCGCAGACGTGGTCGATGCGGATGCCGCTGGTGGACTCCAACGGGAACTTCGGCTCCCCGGGCAACGACCCGGCCGCCGCCATGCGCTACACCGAGTGCAAGATGGCGCCGCTGTCCATGGAGATGGTCCGGGACATCGACGAGGACACCGTCGACTTCACGGACAACTACGACGGCCGTTCCCAGGAACCGACCGTCCTGCCGGCCAGGTTCCCCAACCTGCTGATCAACGGCTCCGCGGGCATCGCGGTCGGCATGGCCACCAACATCCCGCCGCACAACCTGCGCGAGGTCGCGTCGGGCGCCCAGTGGTACCTGGAGCACCCCGAGGCGAGCCACGAGGAGCTGCTGGACGCGCTGATCGAGCGCATCAAGGGCCCCGACTTCCCGACCGGCGCCCTGGTGGTCGGCCGCAAGGGCATCGAGGAGGCGTACCGCACCGGCCGCGGCTCCATCACGATGCGCGCCGTGGTCGAGGTCGAGGAGATCCAGAACCGCCAGTGTCTGGTGGTCACCGAGCTGCCCTACCAGGTCAACCCGGACAACCTCGCCCAGAAGATCGCCGACCTGGTGAAGGACGGCAAGATCGGCGGCATCGCGGACGTCCGCGACGAGACCAGCTCCCGCACCGGGCAGCGCCTGGTGATCGTGCTCAAGCGGGACGCCGTCGCCAAGGTCGTGCTCAACAACCTCTACAAGCACACCGACCTCCAGACCAACTTCGGCGCCAACATGCTGGCCCTGGTCGACGGGGTGCCGCGCACGCTCTCGCTGGACGCGTTCATCCGCCACTGGGTGAACCACCAGATCGAGGTCATCGTCCGCCGGACCAAGTTCCGGCTGCGCAAGGCCGAGGAGCGCGCGCACATCCTGCGCGGTCTGCTGAAGGCCCTGGATTCCATCGACGAGGTCATCGCCCTCATCCGTCGCAGCGACACCGTCGACGTGGCGCGTTCGGGCCTGATGGGCCTCCTGGAGATCGACGAGATCCAGGCCAACGCCATCCTGGAGATGCAGCTGCGGCGCCTCGCCGCCCTGGAGCGCCAGAAGATCGTCCAGGAGCACGACGAGCTCCAGGCGAAGATCGCCGAGTACAACGCGATCCTCGCCTCGCCGGTCCGGCAGCGCGGCATCATCAGCGAGGAACTGGCCGCGATCGTCGAGAAGTTCGGCGACGACCGCCGCACCCAGCTGGTGCCCTTCGACGGTGACATGTCCATCGAGGACCTGATCGCCGAAGAGGACATCGTCGTCACCATCACGCGCGGCGGTTACGTCAAGCGCACCAAGACCGACGACTACCGCTCCCAGAAGCGCGGCGGCAAGGGCGTGCGCGGCACGAAGCTCAAGGAAGACGACATCGTCGACCACTTCTTCGTGTCGACCACCCACCACTGGCTGCTGTTCTTCACCAACAAGGGTCGCGTCTACCGCGCCAAGGCGTACGAGCTGCCCGACGTGGGCCGGGACGCACGCGGTCAGCACGTGGCCAACCTGCTGGCCTTCCAGCCGGACGAGGCGATCGCGGAGATCCTCGCCATCCGCGACTACGAAGCCGCGCCCTACCTGGTCCTCGCGACCAAGGCCGGCCTGGTCAAGAAGACGCCGCTGAAGGACTACGACTCGCCCCGCTCCGGCGGTGTGATCGCGATCAACCTGCGCGAGACGGAGGGCAGCGGCGACGACGAGCTGATCGGCGCCGAACTGGTCTCGGCCGAGGACGACCTGCTGCTCATCAGCCGGAAGGCGCAGTCGATCAGGTTCACCGCGACGGACGAGGCGCTGCGCCCGATGGGCCGTGCCACCTCGGGTGTGAAGGGCATGAGTTTCCGCGAGGGCGACCAGCTGCTCTCGATGAATGTCGTTCGGCCCGGTACGTTCGTCTTCACCGCAACCGACGGCGGGTACGCGAAGCGCACCCCCGTCGACGAGTACCGCGTCCAGGGACGCGGCGGCCTCGGCATCAAGGCCGCCAAGATCGTGGAGGACCGCGGTTCGCTGGTCGGTGCGCTGGTGGTCGAGGAAACGGACGAGATCCTCGCCATCACGCTCGGCGGCGGTGTGATTCGCACGCGAGTCAACGAGGTCAGGGAGACGGGCCGTGACACCATGGGCGTTCAACTGATCAACCTGGGCAAGCGCGACGCCGTCGTGGGCATCGCGCGCAACGCCGAGGCCGGTCGTGAGGCCGAGGAGGTCGACGGCGCGGACGCCGAGGACGGCGTGGGCGTCGAGACGACCGCCGAGGCCCCGGGGACCACCGGCGCGGACCAGGGCACGGACGAGGGCACGGTGCCCGCGGCCGAGTAGCGCGAGGAGTGTGACACGTGAGCGGAGCCACGGGCGCCGGGGCCGCGGGCCAGGTGGGACCGACCGGGGCCGCGGGCGCCGGATCCACCGGCGCACGCGCCGCCTCGAAGGGCGGCGCCCGGGGCTCCGCCGCGGGTTCTCCCGCCTCTGACGAATCCCATGTCTCCCAGGGGGGAACAGTGACGGACACCCGAGGTCCGCGGACCCAGTCGTACGACGGGCCCGCCGGGGCCCAGGAGGGCGCTGAGGGCGCGCTCCCGGGCGAACGGCTCCAGCAGCCCGCCGGCCAGCCCTACCACCCGCCCCAGGCGTACCAGACGCCCCCTGCGGGCGGCGTGCGCAAGCCGCGCACGGGGGCGCGTACGGAGCCCCGTACGCGCAAGGCGCGGCTGCGGGTCTCCAAGGCCGACCCGTGGTCGGTGATGAAGGTCAGCTTCCTGCTGTCCATCGCCCTCGGCATCTGCACGGTCATCGCCGCGGCGGTGCTGTGGATGGTCATGGACGCGATGGGCGTCTTCTCGACCGTCGGCGGCACGATCTCGGAGGCCACGGGCTCCAACGAGTCGAACGGCTTCGACCTCCAGTCGTTCCTGTCGCTGCCGCGCGTCCTGATGTTCACCAGCATCATCGCCATCATCGACGTGGTCCTCGCGACCGCGTTGGCCACGCTCGGGGCGTTCATCTACAACCTGTCCGCGGGTTTCGTCGGCGGTATCGAGCTGACGCTCGCCGAGGACGAGTAGGTCGGGCCGTACGGTCCCGCGAGCCGGTGTGCACGGGCCCCGCAGGGGGCCCGACCATCGATTTTGGGACTGGGCGCGACGTGCGCTAATCTTCAGAGGTCAGCGCGCAGCGCGGAGGGGCTATAGCTCAGTTGGTTAGAGCGCATCCCTGATAAGGATGAGGCCACAGGTTCAAATCCTGTTAGCCCCACAGTGGCCGGAAGGCCAATCGAACGCCTGGTGGATCGTGAAGATCCGCCGGGCGTTTCTGCTTGCCCGGGTGTCCCGTGCGCCGGGGGTTCCGGCCAGTGACTGGGGTGTCCGCGGGCATGCGGAAGGCGCGTCCCGGTCAAGGACGCGTGGCGGGGGGCCCGGAAGGCCGCACGGCGGGGCGCGGTGGCTCGTCGCCGGATCGGCGAGGGCGCTGCCGCGGGTGCCGTGTTCGTGTTCGGTGGTGCGGCGGGTCGGTCGGTGACCCCGCGGGACCTTCTACGGGGACGGGTGCGCGTCGGGGCGTACTGGTTGCTCCGGGCGGGCCGGTTGCTCCGGGTGGTGCGGTGCGGGAGCCGTCCTGCTGCGGGTGTGGAGCGCATGCCGTACGGGTGGGTGCGGGTACCGGTGCCGGGCGTCGTGACCGTACGGGCTCGTCGGTGCTCTCCCGTATCGGAGGTGACGCGGCCTCAGGACCTACGCCCAGGTGGTGCAGTGCAGACAGGTGGTGCGGCTCGGTCAGGTGGTGCGGTTCGGTCGGCGCGGTCGTGGCGACGGTGTGCGGCTCCGAGGGGCGGGGCCGTGGTCTCCGTACGCCGGGGGACCGGGCGCGGTGCAACGCGTTCACGGGACCCGGTGGGGTCCTCGTACCGTCGCGGTCGGTTCCGTTCCTCGCCGCGTGCGGTCGGGTCCGTCGTCGGACGGGACGCCGTGTGCGGACGAGCGCGTGGGTGCCGTTCAGCGGAGGGACGGCAGGCTCGGCGCCGGGGCGACGGGTGCGCTGCCCGGGGCGAACGAGGCGGGGCCGGCGTCCGGGCGGCCGTGGTGGCTGCCGGCGGCGTGGCCGGCGTGGCCGGAGGTGTGGGCGTGCGGGCGGGTGTGGGGGCCGGAGTGCGTGGTGGGTCCGGCGGCGCCGTGGGCGTGTTCCTGCGTCGTGGTGTGTGCGCCGGCCGGTACCGGTGGGGACGCATGGCCGCCGTGCGACTCCAGGGTGGCGTTCACCATCTCCGTGAGGGCCGCGTCGGAGTCCGGCGACGGTGCGCAGTGCCGGCAACTGGGCGAGGACCCGTGGGCCTCGGCGCGGATGCGCTGCTTCATCGTCGGTGGTAGGGACCTCGCGTACCGCGGGGGCGCGGCGACGGGGACCCGGGCTTCCCGGACGGCCGGGGTGCTGTTGCTGGACCCGCTGGTCTGGTGTACCGGGGCGGCAGCGGCGGGGGATGCGAACCCCAGGGCGGCGAGCACGGCGACGACGGCGGTGATGAGTGCCGTCCACAGCGCCATGACCTTGTTCTTGGCCATGATTCCCTCACTTTCAGGTTGGGCGATTTGCGTACTTTCCTCATCATGTGTATGTGGGGACGGGAGTGAAGGACCGACGGGGGTGGCGCGTTGATCTTCAGATGAACACCACACGGATGGGGGTATTCGTCCAGAAAAGTGGGCCGAGGAGGCGAAAGTCACCATGTGGTCCGACCGACCGGAGTGCCTCCATCCACTCGCCGTCGTTGCTTGGGCGGTGTCCGGGGCGGGAGTTGGCCCCCTCCCGGCAGGTCACTGATCGATATCGGTCGGTGTGTATAGTCGGGCGCCAGAGGTCCCCTTACGTCAAGGAAAGACGAGGTCGCGCGGTGAAGAAGCTTCTCCTGGTCGCACTGGCCGCTATCGGCGGGCTCCTCGTGTACCGCCAGATCCAGGCGGATCGCGCCGAGCAGGATCTGTGGACGGAGGCGACCGACTCCGTGCCCACGGGTTCGTGATCAACAACACCCTTCACTCTGAAGGCCCCGGCCGCCCGAGCGGCCGGGGCCTTCGTGCGTTCCGGCGGGTCCGCCCCCCGGTGCGCGTGCGGGACGGCACGGCAGTCGGGACGACCAGGACGGACGAGGGGTGGGCGCGTGATGGCGCGGCCGGTGGGTCAGCTGGGTCGAGGGGCCCGTGGGGTCCGTGGGGCGCTGGCCGCGGGGGCGGCGCTGTGCGCGGTGGCGGCGGTCTCGGCCCCCGGCACCGCCGCGGCGGACGGGCGACCACCCTCGTACACCTTCGACGAGGACGCCCAGCGGGTCGAGGGAGCGCTTGACACCACCAGGGCGCTGCGCCTCACCCCCGGGAAGACGTACCGGAGCACGGTGCCGCGGGCGGGCAAGTTGTACTACCGGTTGGAGCTGGGGGCGCGGGAGAGCGCGTACGTGTCGGCGACGGTCGTGCCCACCACCGGGGCGAAGGTCTCCTTCAAGGACGGCTACTCCATCGCCGTGCAGGACGACAACGGCATCAACTGCTCCGCCGACCGGGCGCGTTTCGGCTCCTCGACGAGCCCCCGTCCGCTCACCGCCTGGGCGGCCCGGCGGGCCGGGGCGAGCACCCTCAGCTGCAAGCGGGCGGGCACGTACTACGTGGTGGTCGAACGGCAGAGCGAGGAGGCGTCGCCCCGGGACCCCTGGGACCTCGAACTCCGCTTCTCCATGGAACCCGCCCTGCGCGGCCCCGCCCCCAGCGCCACCCCGACGGGCTGGCCGTCCGAGCCGCCCGCGCCGCTGACCGGTACCCCGAAGGAGCGCGAGGGCGGCACCGGGTTCAGTGCCGCGCCCCGCCTCGACCAGGGGGTCTGGCGCGACCGCATCCGGCCCGGACAGACGCTCTACTACTGGGTGCCCGTCGACTGGGGACAGCAACTGACCGCGGAGGTGGAACTGGGCTCGGCCACCGCCGGCGGCTCCGGGGGCGGCGGTCGCGGACTGGGCAGGTACGTGCCCTCGGCACTGGGCGTCTCCCTGTTCAATCCGGCCCGCGGCCCCGTCGACCAGACCCAGAGCACCTATGACGGCCGGCAGAAGAAGGCGGTCATCGGGCCGCTCCCGCCGGTGCGGTACGAGAACCGGTACGCGGTGTCCGACGAGGTCAGCGGGGTGCGGTTCGGCGGCCGGTACTACCTGGCGGTGCATCTGAGCCGGGCCGTGGCCGAGCGCTTCGGGGACGGCCCGCTCGGGCTGACGCTCCGGGTGCGCGTCCAGGGCGACCCCGGCGCGGGCGGCTCGCAGTCCACGTACGACGGGCAACCGCTGCCCGTCGACGAGTTCGAGGTCGTCGACGCGGCGGAGCCGGTTCGCCGGGAGGGCGGCGGGGGCACCGGGACCGGGTTCGCGCGGGGACCGGTGATGAAGACGGTGGCCGCCGGGGCCTTCACCGCGGGAACGGCACTGGTGCTGCTGCTCGTGGTGTGGACGGTGGTGGCGCGGCGCCGGGCCGCCGGGGGCAAGGGCGCCGGCCGGGCCGGCACCGACGGTGACCCGGAGGCCGGGGCGGAAGCCGGTACGGAGTCCCGGGTGCGTTCGGGCCGCTGACGGCCGGCCCATCGCGGTCGCTCGCGCGGGTCGGCCGGTCCACCGGGGTCGCTCGCGTGGGACGGCCGGGTCGCCCGGGGCGTGGGCGTGGGTCGGCAGGGTCGCCCGGGGCGTGGGCGTGGGTCGGCAGGGTCGGCGGGGCGTCAGATGCGGCCCAGGGCCCAGATGCCCACCGCGAAACAGAGCAGGGCCAGGGCGAGCACCGGGAACGTCACCTTCGGGGGCGGTCCCGGTCGACGGCGACGGCGGTGTCCCGGGGGCGGAGCGGTCACCGGGCGCGCGGCCCGCACGGCGCCGGCGGTGTACGGAGCGGTGGCCGCCGGCTCCCCGTGCCCCTGCGCGGTGTCCGCTCCGGCGAACGCGACCGGATCGGTGGGGCGCCCGGTGTACCCGGGGGGTACGGGGTACGGGGCGGGCCGGGAGTAAGGGGGGTAGCCGGCCGGGGGCCGGTGCGGGGTGCCGGGTCCGGCCGGGAACTCGTGGTGGGCCGCGGACTGCGGGGGATCCTGCGGGCGCGGTGGATGGGGGTCCGGCGAGGACGGGGACTGCGGGTAGTAGGGCGTGTGGGCCGGTACGGGCGGGGCGGGCGCAGCACCTCCGGACGCCTGACCGGTGGGCGGTTCCGACGGGGCCGGTGCGATGGGGGGCGGGGGCGGGAGGAGGAAGCTCCCCGTGGCGGACACGGCGGACGCGGCGGGCCGCGGCCCGGTCGGAGCGCCGTGCGGGACGCCCGCGGAGGTGCCCGGCCCCGGGGGCGTCCCCGGCACCGGGGGAGCGGGCGCCGGGGCCGGAAGGGGTGGGTAGGGGGCGGACGTCCAAGGAGCGGGCGGCGGTGTTCCGGAGCCGGTGGGGGTGGGGCCGGCGCCCGGGACCGCTGCCGAGTCGGTGGTGGGAGGGGAAGCGGGGGTCGGACGGGGGTCGGGGGTGTGGCCGATGCTCGAACGGCCGGCGGTGTGCAGGTCACCGGGCTGGTGCAGGGCGTGGGGGGCGCCCTTCGCACGGACCTCGGGACCCTCGGGGCCGAAGCCGGTCGGCAGCGGACCGATCTGGTCGAACACCTCCACCAGTTCGTCGTCCGGGCCGGGCTCCGGCAGCATCTCGGCGGCCGACACCAGGGCCTTGCGGGCGCCGGTCGCCGTACGGAACCGGGCCTGCGGATCGGGCTGGAGGAGTCCGGCGACGACCTGCCACAGGGGTTCGTCGACATCGCGCGGCGCGGAGGGGGTGCCGTGCGCGGCGAAGTGTTCGATCAGTGCCTTGGCGTCGGGCTTGGCCCCCTGGAGCAGATACAGGGCGACCAGCCCCACGGCGAAGAGGTCCGCCGGGAAGTCCGGCTCGGCACCCAGCATTTGCTCGGGTGCGAAGTAGCCCGGGGTGCCCACCACGTAGTCGGTCTCGGTGAGCCGGGGCTCCCCCTTGCGCATCGAGATGCCGAAGTCGGACAGCCGCAGGTGCGGCCGTCCGGACCCGGTCGCCTCCAGCAGCACGTTGGCCGGCTTGATGTCCCGGTGCACGACGCCCTCGGCGTGGACGGCGGCGAGCCCGGAGAGCAGCTGGTCGAGGAGGGTGCAGACGAAACGGGGCGGCAACGGGCCGTAGTCCCCGATCAGATGGGCCAGCGAGCCGCCGGCGACGAGGTCCATGGTGAACAGGACCTTGTCGTCGTCGGCGGCCCAACTGGCGGGAGCGAGCACATGCGGATGGTCGATGCGGAGCGCCTGCTCACGCACGAAGCGCAACAGCGTGTGCGCATCGCTCTGTTGCAGGACCTTGGCGGCGACGTACCGGCGCCGCCGGTGGTCCCAGGCGCGCCAGACCGCGCCCACTCCCCCGCGTCCGATCGGATCGACCAGTTCGTACCGGCCGGCGAAGACCTCGCCCATCGTCGTGTGCCGCTCCCCGTGATGTGCCTCCGGCTGAGCCTCGGCTCAGCTCTGGTGTGCCTGATAGTGGGCGACCGCGTCCGCGGTGCGTCCGGCTCCGTACACGCGGAGGAACTCCGCCAGTTCGGGGTGGGTGGAGGCGAGGGAGTCCGCAGCGTTGATGATGTCGCCCGCCGCCGCCACCGAGCGCAGCAGGGACTGGATCTCGCGGACGACCCGCTTGACGGTGGGCGCTCCCGAACTGCTCGTGGTCTGGGAGGTGTTGCTCAGCACGGAACCGCCCTGGGACTTCTTGATCTCGTCCATCCGCTCGGTGGCTTCGGCGGCGCTGACGCTGCCGTCGGCCACCTGGGCGGCGAGGTCCTGGAGCAGTTGCACGCGCTGGACGACCGCAGGGTTGCCGATCTTGGCGCGCTGCCCGCTCATCAGCTGGGACAGCATCGGCGCCGAGAGTCCGAGGACCCCGGCCAGCCGGGCCTGGTTCAGCCCGAGATCCTCGATGAGCCTACGGAAGAGCGCCCCCAACGGCTCCCCGTACCAGTTCCGCTGAAGCTCCCTCGCTCTGGCAGTGGCTTCCTGCTGTGCGGCGTCCATTGCGTCTCCCCATCGCTTCCCCAAGAACCGCGGTTCGCTGTCGCGAAGCGCGTGCGAGCATCCTACGGAGAGTGGTCGTACACGGGGACCCCAATCCTTTTGCGGGATCCGGGGGGTAACCCGGTACCCTGTTCAACGACGCGGGCTCGCCCCACCAGGCGATCCGCATCCCTTTCGGGGCCTTAGCTCAGTTGGTAGAGCGCTGTCTTTGCATGGCAGATGTCAGGGGTTCGACTCCCCTAGGCTCCACCGTGAGAAACCCCCTCCACCTGCGGAAACGCAGAGGGAGGGGGTTTTTCCATGCGGGCTCACCCTGCGGACTCACCAGGTGGGCTCACCGGGTGGGCAGGCCCTCGCGCAGGCCCTCGCCCAGCCTCTTCGCGCCCTCCATGAGTTCGGCGTGGTCGGCGGTGGCGGCGAAGCCCACCCGCAGGTGGGGCGCGGGCGGCTCGGTGGCGAAGTAGCGCCCGCCCGCGCTCACGGTGACCCGGTGCCGGCGGGCGGCGGCGGCGACCGCGGTGTCGTCCGTGTGGTCGGGCAGCCTGATCCACAGGTGCAGACCGCCCGCGGGCACCCCGGTCAGCACGCAGTCCGGCGCTTGTCGGGCGACCGCCGCGGCCAGCAGTGCGCACCGCTCGCGCAGCTCTTCCGACAGGCTGCGCAGATGCCGGTCCCAGGACGGCGAACTGACCAGTTCCAGCGCGGCTTCCTGAAGGGGCCTCGTCACGAAGAAGTCGTCGACGAGCCGGACGGCCCGCAGCCGCTCCATCACCGGACCCCGTGCGATCAACGCACCGATCCGCAGGCTCGGGGCCACCGGTTTGGTCAGTGAGGTGACCTGGATGACGGTGCCGTCGCGGTCCTCACTGATCAGTGGGGCGGGCGGCCGGCCGCCGTGTCCCAGGTGCCGTGCGAAATCGTCCTCCACGACGAAGGCGCCCGCCGCCCGTGCCACGTTCAGTACCTGCCGGCGTCGCTCGGGCGGCAGGACGCTGCCGGTCGGGTTGTGGAAGGTGGGCTGGCAGTACAGCAGGCGGGCGCCGGTCATCGCGAAGGCGTCGGCCAGCAGATCGGGCCGGATGCCGTCCTGGTCGACGGGTACGGGCACCGGCCGCAGCCCCGCCGCGCTCGCCGCGGCGAGCGCGCCCGGATAGGTGGGCGACTCCACGAGTACGGGGCTGCCCGGTCCGGCGACGGCCCGGAACACGACCGACAGGGCGCTCTGGCCGCCCGCGGTGATCAGGACGTCGTCCGGCTGTGCCCCTGCTTGGGCCAGGTCGGCGAACGCGGCGCGCAGTGCGGGCAGACCGGTGGCCGGCGCACGGTCCCAGGCGTCCGGCCGGCGGGCGGCCCGCGCCAGTGCGGCGCTCAGGGCGCGGGTCGGCTGGAGGGAGCGGTGGATGTAGCCGCCGTCCATCGTGATGCTGCCGGCCGGCGGGGGCAGGGAGTCGTGGATCGTGCGGGTGTTGACGGTGCGGTCGGTGAGCGCGACCGTCTGCCACCCCGTGTCGGCGGCCTCCGCACGGGCCGAGGTCCGCGGTGCGACGTAGGTGCCGCTGCCCGGCCGCGTCACCACGGCGCCCTCCGCGGCGAGCAGGGCGATCGCGCGTGCGACGGTGGCGGGTCCCACGTGGTACCGCTCGATCAACTGGCGGCTGCTGGGCAGCCGGTCGCCGGTGGACAGCCCGGTGACCAGCTCGCGGAGCTTGGCCGCCAATTCATGTGAAGTGCTACCGCTGGACATGGTGGAGCATGGTAGTGCTACGGGGGAATGCGGGTGCCTGCGGGTCGGGTTTCCTTTCTCCTACGCGGTTCGACACCGGGGGTTTGCCAAAATTAAAGGTGTTATTTCCCGTTCTAGCGCTATTTGATGTGGTATCTGTATCGTGGACGAGACCTGTCACCAACTCGCTGTGAAGTTAGTGGTGTTGTTCCCGTCTCTGGACGAGCGGCGGCATCGGTTGTTGGTGACCGCCGAGGCGCATGTCCTGGGCTGTGGCGGTGTTCGGGTCGTCGCTGCGGCGGTCCGCAAGGGCGTGTTCGAGTTGGAGGCAGGCGAGGGCCCTCTGGGCCGGCTGCGGCGTTTCGGGCGAGGGCCGCAAGCGGGTCGCGGAAACCAATCCGGGCCTGCGACCGGCTCTGCTGGCGCTGGCAGAGCCGGAGGAGCGGGGCGATCCGATGTCACCGTTGCGGTGGGCGGTGAAGTCGGCCCGCGCCGTCGCCAGAGAGCTAACCCGGTCCGGGCACCGGGTTAGCGCAGACACCGTCGCAGATCGCCCGAGTCCCACAGACGCCGGTGTGGGAGTGAAATCAAGCCCTGTTGAGCGCCCCTGCGCTGACTCGTATGTCCCCGCGGCAACTGACGGAGCTCACGGAGGCTCTGACTCCCGACACGGACGACCAGCATGGCCCGTCCATGCCGGCTTGCCTTCTCGATCAGGTCCTGGCCACCGCACCCGCACCTCGCCCTGGCCGCGGAACCCCTTTCCGTGCTCTTCGGAAGCAGTCACACAGCCATGCCCGCACCCTGTTGAAGATCAGAAAACCACATACAGCACGACATCGCCGCTCGGAGTGAAGATCACAAAAGAAAGATCAAAAAACGTGTTGATGATCTGCAATGCCTTAGATCGGGAGACGGTCAGCCACCCTTGGAGTCTTGCCGAAAAGCACCCATGCCGGGCTGGTTACCCACCACTCATCTCCAACATTTGAGTCGAGATGGTTACGTTCACGTCGTCTTTCGTGTAAGTATGTTGATGGCCGCACAGCGCGTTCGTCTCCCAACTTGGCGTGCAGCCAGAGCTGTTGACGACAGGAAGAAAACGTGGGTCATATAGCCCCAGGAAAGGGCCTCATACCCGACGTGTGGGTCATCGTCACAGAGCTTCCAGCAATGAGCGCCCTGCAGGAGACCTGAACCTCGCTCACGATCAATCAGCTTGAATACAGGGTGCGGGTCGAAGTGTGGGACGATTCCCCCTCACTTCCGGTGACTCCCTCCTTTCCGTCAAGCCTTTACTGGGGAGACGGGCATGGTCTCCTCTTCGTCGAGACGAAGGGGTAGCGGCCAGGACCATGCCGGCGGACGGTGAGAAGATTAGCTGGGCTGATTTCTCGACGGTGCGACGTGGTCGGCGGGATACTGATTTAGTCCTGAGCTTGCGATCACTGGGAACGGCCTCGTTTGTGGTCCGATGCGCCAGAAGTTCTATTGAGAGCCGCGGTGCGCCTCGCTGACACTGCCTGGAGAGAGCAGCAAAGCCAGCTCGCTCGCAGGGCACCTCGCTTCTGCCTGTAGGGGTGAGCTGCTTCACTGATCAACTGGTGCCGTCACAAGCGCAGCCCCTGGAACCCCTTGATTGGCCGAGCCACGTCAAGTCTATGCAGCGGGCGCGGATCGGACGTTCCGAAGGTGCGAGCGTCGCCTTTCGGTGTGCCGAGGTGGAGAACAGGATTCGCGTGTTCACCACTCGACCGGACACCCTTTACGGGGCAACGTTCCTTGCGGTGTCGCCTGAGTATCCCGACCTTGACCGACTCGTCGAGGGGACGCCACGGCAGGCAGCGGTCCGTGAATACGCCAATGCGGCACGGCGGGCCGGTCACGCCGACCGGGGGAACGATGAGCGGCCGAAGACCGGAGTCCTCACGGGTCGGCATGCGATCCACCCACTGACCGGCAACAAGATCCCCGTGGTGGTGACCGACTACGTACTGATGGAGTACGGCACCGGAGCCATCATGGGTGTGCCGGCGCATGACGTGAGGGACTTCGACTTCGCGGAGGCGCTGGGTCTGCCGATCCAGCCGGTCATCGCTCTCGACGACGGGACCACACCTGAGTTGCCCTTCGTCGGTGAGGGCGTGGCGATCAACTCTGCCGAGTTCGACGGAGCGTCCAGCCGGGACGCGGCTACGGGAGTGGTGGCCAAGCTCGCCGAACTAGAGCAGGGTGAAGAGGTCGTCAGCTACAAACTGCGGGACTGGCTGCTGTCCCGCCAGCGGTACTGGGGATGTCCCATGTTCGTTGACTCTTCCTGGTACTACCTCCGGTACTGCGATGCGAACAACGGCAGTGAGCCGTGGAGCCAGGAGGCGATGCGTGCCTGGATGCCGGTCGACAAGTACATCGGTGGGGTCGAGCACGCCATCCTGCACCTGCTGTACTCGCGTTTCCTGTGCAAGGCCCTCGCTGATCTGGGGCACCTGCCCGTGGAGGAGTCCTTCGGTAAGCTCTTCACTCAAGGGATGATCACCAAAGATGGCGCGAAGATGTCTAAGTCGAAGGGCAACGTCGTCTCGCCTCGGACCATCGTGGAGAAGTACGGCGCCGACACGGCCCGTTGCTATGTCCTGTTCATGGGCCCTCCCGAGCACGGCGCGGACTGGTCCGATGAAGGACTTGAGGGGGTGTACCGGTTCTTCAAGCGGGTCTGGCGGTACACCGACGCGATCACCGGTGCCGACTCGGACTTCATCGGCAAGGCCCCGGACTCCGAACGGGATCTCGCGCTGCGGCGCAAGACGGCCGGGGCCATTCAGAAGGTCACGGAGGACATGTCGGGGCGGTTCGCTTTCAACACCGCCATCGCCGCCCTGATGGCACTCTCGAACGATTGCAGCAAGGCGCTGCAGGACGGCATCGCCAAGGAGACGGTGACCGAGGTCGTGAGCACGCTGGCCTCGCTTTTGCTGCCCTTCGCCCCTCACATGTCTAGTGAGATTTACCACCGGCTGACCGGCAAGCGGGTGTGGGAGGAGCCCTGGCCCGTGGCTGACGAGTCGCTGCTTCGCTCGGAGACGATCGACCTCATCGTCCAGGTGAACGCGAAGACACGGGGCCAGCTGAGCGTCCCGGCCGACGCTTCTGAAGAGGAGATTCGGCAGGCCGTCCAGGCCTTCCCCGTGGTTCAAGCGGAAGCAGCGGGTCGGAGCATCAAGCGGATCATCGTCGTACCAGGGCGACTGGCGAATGTACTGATTGCTTAGCCGCGATCCACCGACGCAGTTCGGGGAGTGATCTGGTGGCCGGTTTCCCGCCGGTCTCAAGTCGGCGGTTGGGCATAGGTGGGTTGGAGGGCGGGCCGCCTAGGGGGGGGGGGTGTAGGGGGACGCGTTGGGGGGCGGTGAGGGGGAGGGAGTGTGACGGGGCGGGGGCGGGGGCTG
>NZ_JBHWIQ010000007.1:34965-256417 GCF_042732055.1 Streptomyces sp. NPDC059816 | reverse complement strand
CTTCCGGGGCCCGATGAACGGGCACCCGGAAGCGGCCCCCTGATCGGACTCGCGGCCCGCCATCCGTGGAGCGCTGCTGAGTCGCTCAGCGCATGAAGGACAGGGCGACGATGTCTTCCGGGACGCCACCGAGGCGGACCTTATAGCCTTGTGCACCTTTGAGGAAGTCGAACACGAGCCCCTGCGCGAGGGTGTCCTCGGCCAGGTAGGAGACGAGGACGACACCAGGCGCCAGCCCGTTGTGGGAGGCGTTGACCGCCGATATGTCGTACGACATGTTGTAGAGGTACTTCGTCCGCCGGTGTGTCAGCACGATCGCGGAAGCGACAGCGTGGTCCTGCGTACGGAGTTCCACCACGTGCGCGGCGTTCTTCGGAGCCAGTTCCTTGACCATGTTGCGGACCAAGTCGCCGTACTCCGTCACGAAGTCGCGCATGGCCGGTGCGGCCGATGCCTTCCAGTCGAGCAACTGTTCCAGTGCGCTGGACCAGGTGTCTGGGGTGGAGGTGGTCACCTCTACCGGACCGAACTCCTCCACCAGGCGCTTCCGCTTGCGGAGCACCTCTCCTCGCCGCTTGGAGTTCAGCAGCCCGAGGTACCCCTCCGGCGCCGACAGGATGCGGGGCGCCTGGTCGTACATCTCGACCGCAACCTTCGGCGCGCGCGAGCGGACGGCTTCGGTCAGCGCCTGGGTCAGGGTCTCGCCGGCCGGGAGCCCGGCAAGGTGAGCACGTTCCCACTGCAGTTCGTCGAAGACTAGCCGGACCACGGCTTCGGCCACGGCCGTTTCCCTGCCGTCTGCGACGGCCGGTCCCATGTAGTCGACGACGTCCTGTCCACCGGCAAAGAACAGAGCATCGTCTTTCAATTCAAAGGCGCAGAAGCCGATAACTTCTCCGCCGTCCATAAAAGTGGCCGCGAGGAATTCCGACGATGGATTCTTCATGGCGGTGTCGCGCCACCACGGCAGCAGGAATCCACTGTCCTGAAAAATAGAACCGGCCGTAGAAGCGAATTCGTTCCACGAAGGATTGCCGAGGACTTCATCGCCGCGTCCCCACGTTATGTCGACACTGCTCATGCCCCACACATGCCCTTCCTCGCCGGTCTGTAATCGTCTGGCCCCAGCCTGAAGCCGGCCGATGTGGAGACTTTCCCCGGCTACGGTATCAAGGTAGCGCTCCCCTCTCCTCTCTAGGCGGAAGCGGTTGGTGGCCCTCGCCGAGACGTCCGTTCCGGCCCTCCCTGCTCGCACGGCAGTCGTTCCGGGAGCGCGTCCGGTGGCGATCCGTAGCGCCGCACCACGCCATGACGAGCCGTCAAAGCGCCCTGTGGCACCTCTGGGCATGTCACCCATGGGGTTAGCATGGAAGGGTGTCGCTGACGTAGAGTCGATCGCCTCGGGTGGGGGTCCTGGATCTCATAGCCCGGCCCGTGAGATGCCGCTGCATAAAGGAGTTCCCGCCGTGGTCGAGGCTTCTGTCGATGTGTCCGTGCCGACCGCCGGATCGCTGTCCGAGATGGACTACTCAACCTTCGTCGGCCTGGTTCGTGAGCGGAACCGGCCCTCGGGGGGCGTGCGAACGGTGCAAGAGGCTGCGGTTCAGGCTCGGATCGGAGCAGGCAGTCGGGTCCTTGAGATCGGCAGCAACACCGGATTCACCTCGGTCAATTTGTCGTTGCTCACCGGAGCGTCGGTGCTGGGCATCGACATCAACGCGACCTCCGTCGTCGAGGCGGAAGCGTACGCACGGTTGCACGGATTGTCCGACCGGGTGCGTTTTCAGGTGCAGGACGCCCGGGGGCTCTCGGTCGAGGACGCCTCGTTCGATGCGGTCTGGGTCAGCAACGTGGTCTCGTTCGTACCTGACAAGGACCGGATGCTCGGCGAGGTGACACGAGCGGTCAAGGTCGGCGGCACCATAATCGCCGTGCCGATCTACTACCGATGCCAGCCGCCGACGAAGATCGTCGACCAGGTGTCCAAGGCCATCGGGACGCCTCTTGACGTGATGAGCAAGAGTGACTGGCGTGCATTTTACGAAACGGCGCCCGATCTCGAACTCTACTACGAATCTGATTTCGTCTACGACTTCATTGACGATCAGGACGTCGAACGATACTGCGATGACTTGATGACCAAGGAAAGCATCTCGATCCTCGATCCTGCTATGCAGCAGCAAATCCGAGCCCAGATGAGCTACTTCATGCAGCTGTTCAACGAGAATCTCAGCTACGCAGGCTTCTCCATCATGCTGATGCAGAAGCGGGTAGAGCGGGACGAGGTCGAGCTTTTCACCAGCCATTCCGCACCGCTCCCGCCCAAGGATTGATGGCCGTGACCAACCCATCAGCGAGCAGGCAGCTACGGCAGAGCCTGTCGCTCTACAGCACGCTGTCGCGCACCACCACGCACTTCACCCCCGTCGAGGGCAACGCCGTTCGGATGTACGTGTGTGGGCCCACCGTCTACAGCGCCCCGCACATCGGCAACATGCGGACCTACCTGTTCGCGGACATCACCCGCCGCGTCCTCCGCTTCGCCGGCTACTCCGTCCAGGCAGCCATGAACATCACGGACGTGGGCCACCTGACCAGTGACGCAGACAGCGGCGACGACAAAATGGCGAAGGCTGCCGCCGCTGAGCGGGCCACCGCGTGGGAGGTCGCGGAGAAGTACACGGAGATCTTCTTCGCGGACGCCGGTCGACTGAACATTCTGCCGATGGATCTGGTTCTGCGGGCCACCCAGCACATTCCCCAGCAGATCGCGCTGGTCCAGCGCCTAGAGGAGAAGGGTGTCGTCTACCGGACCGAAGACGGCATGTACTTCGACACCTCGTTCGTGCCCGACTACGGCAAGCTCACCCCAAATGACACGCGCGAGCACCTGCGCCCTGGCGAGCGGGTGGCCATGGGCGAAAAGCTTCACGCCACGGACTTCGCCCTGTGGAAGTTCTCCTCGTCGGACGCTCCGAAACGCGACATGGAGTGGCCGTCCCCCTGGGGCGTCGGCTTCCCCGGCTGGCACATCGAGTGCTCGGCGATGGCGATGGAGTACCTGGGCGAGACGCTGGACTTGCATCTGGGCGGCATCGACCACATTCCGGTCCACCACACCAACGAGATCGCGCAGAGTGAGACTGCGACAGGTGTCCCGTTCGCGCGCTGGTGGATGCACGGTGCGTTCCTCACCATCGAGGGTGAACGCAGAATGGGCAAGTCCGAGGGCAACAAGATCACCCTTGACACGCTCATCGACGATGGCTTCGATCCGCTCGAATTCCGGTACCTCGTTCTGCAGAGCCACTACCGGAGCCCACTCTCGTTCTCCCTCACCGGGCTGGAGCAGGCCGCGAACGCCCTGCGACGCCTGCGGCACCGGGTCGCAACCTGGAAGAAGTCGGTTGGCGCTGGGGCGGAGCTGCCACAGTGCGCCGACAGCCCGTACCTCACACGATTCCTCGAGGCACTGGCGGAGGATCTCAATACGCCGCGCGCTGTCGCCGAGCTGTGGCAGCTGGTCCGGGACCCCGAGATCGACGACGCCACCAAGCTAAGCCTGATCCTGGCCTTCGACGAGGTGCTGGGGCTGGACCTGGAATCCGCCTCGAAGGAGTCCACCCAGGTCCCGGACGAGGTGCTGCGGCTCGCGCAGGAGCGCTGGGAACTCCGTTCGGCGAAGCGATTCGAGGAGTCGGACAAGCTGCGCGACCGGATCCTGGCGGCTGGCTACACCGTTCAGGACGGGCCCGGGGGGTATGAGCTTGTTCCCGTTAGCGACTGATCTGCCCATGGAGTCGGGTGGACCGGCCGAGCGGGCGCTACGGCAACTACGTCGAGTGACGTCGTCATCGACAGCCACGCCTTCGGCCGTCGTCGACCTGGACCGAATCGCCGACGGAGTGGGGCTGGCCCGGGAGGCACACTCCCGCATCGTGGTCACCTACGCTATGAAGGCTTCCTACCACCGGCCGGTACTGGATGCCGTGCGTGCTACGGGGGCGGGCGTGAGCGCCTTTTCCGAATTGGAGATGGACCTCGCTCGCACGGCGGGGTTCGCGTCGTCCGACATCGTCTACAACGGCGTGGGCCGTGATGGTGCGGCGCTCGCCGCGGCGGTCGACGCCGGCGTCACCGTCAATCTGGAGTCACTCGCGGAACTGCACGGCCTCCTCCATGCTCGGGGTGCGGGGTCGCCGCCGGGCCGGATCGGCTTCCGTGTCAACAGTTCCGTGCTGGGAGGCAGTGATGCCCTCGGCAAGTACGGTGTACTCGGGCTGCCTGTCGACCACCTGCTCACGGTCGCGGATACGCTCCGGGGATCCAGTCTGGTTCTCGGCGGTATCAGTTTCCACCACTTCGCGAACCGGCTCAACGGTGCCGATCACCTCGATGCACTTGAACGGCTGCTACCGGAGTTGGCTCCGCTGTCCGGTCATCCTGCGGTCGCTCTCGACTACATCGACGTGGGCGGAGGCTGGGCCAGCAGGATGGAGATGGATGACGAGAACGCCACAGAAACGTTTCTCGCGCTCGCCGGCAGGATCGACGCGGCTTTCGACTGCACCACGATCCTCGAACTCGGCCGGTTCCTGGTAGCCGACGCCGAGGCCCTGCTCAGCCGAGTGGTGGATGTCCGGGCGGACGGTAGCACGGTGGTCGCGATCCTGGACGCGACCACGAACTACCTGATCCCGGCACCCGGCCATCGGTTCCGGGTGGAGCGGCTGGAGCCGCTTGCCGGGGGCGAGACGCGGACTCCGGTGCGGTTCGTCGACCGGATGGGCAGCACGATCTGTGAGAACGCTTGCGGCTCGCTGCGGCCGGGCGCCCTGGTCGGAGTGCTCAATGCGGGCGCGTACGCGGGCGTCATGAAGGAGCACTTCGTCTACCCCTTGCCTGACACGTCCTACGTAAGGGACGACATGGTCGTCGCCATATCACCCGCCGACGGCGAGGAAGCCGTTCGAGCCCACCATCACTGGTCCGAACGGTGACCCGCTTCACGGCCGTTTACGGCACGAAGGGTGGCGTCGGCAAGTCCACGATCGCCGTCAACACGGCGTATGCGCTGAGCCGTACGGGCGCGTCCGTCGGCCTGGTGGATCTGGATCTGTCCGGCCCGAACGTCCAGAATCTGGTGGCAGGCCTGACCGGCCGACCACCGACCATGGTGGACTTTCGTGTTCATCCCGGCCGGTACGGTGATGTCGACATTGCTGGGCTGGGGTTCTTCGTCCGACCGCACGAGGCGGGGCTCCTTAGCGGCAAGTACCTAGAGGGCGCTCTGACGCAGATCCTCTTCCACGACGTGTGGCAAGCCTACGACCACGTCATTGTGGACATGCCGCCCGGCTTCGACGACCTGCACCGCCAGGTCTTCAGTCGCCTGCCCATGCGGGTCGCCCTGGTCACCACGCCGCATGTCCTGTCGACCCAGGACCTCGCGCGGGGCCGTCGGCTGCTGGAACAACTGCACCTCCCGGTGCTCGGCTACGTGGAGAACATGAGCCACTTCTGCTGTGAGTTCTGCGGTCGTTCCTCACGGCTTTTCACCCCCGCCGACGACGGCGCATTGGATGATCTAGCGCTCCTCGCGCGCGTACCGTTCGTCCCTGACCCGCCCGACCTCGGAGTCTCCGTCCCCTTGGTCCTCACCGAGGAGCCGGCCGTCGCCGAATTCCGGCTCGGCATTCACCACATCGCGCGGCGCATTCACGAAAAGGAACGCCAAGGATGAGCACGGACGCGAAGCCGCTTGACACCTCGATCGGTGTGATCTCCGACGACCAGCTCACCAGAGTGCAGGCAGCGTACGGTTTGGACTCCCTGCTGGTGCTGCCGTTCTTCTCTCTCAACAAGTCGATCATCGACCTGAGACGGCGTACGGAGACGGCGCGCAAGGTGTTTATCGAGTCGGACCGGGGCATCCTGTTTCTCAAGGAACTGCCTTGGTACTGCTCATCGTTGGAGTTCGCGGCATTCCAGACGGACCTGCTGTCCCAGCTGCACGAACTGGGCGCCCCGGTGGCCGCCCCGCTGGTCACCCGCTCAGGACACGGCTACTTCCATGACCGCCGGACCGGCTCCATCTTCACCCTCCAACGGTATGTCGGGGGCCGGAGTTGGACCGGTGGTGACGGTGAGGCGCAGGCGGCCGGACGCGCACTGGCTGGCTTGCACACCCACGCACAGCAGGCGCGGTTGACGGGTCTGCCAGGGATGCGTGACGCGTTCGCCAGCGCGAAGAGCCTGGTGAGTCTGCTTCAAGACATCGCGGAGCACCCTGAGCCGGTACGCGAGGAGATCAACGACTTCACTCGGCTCGCGCTCGCCACCATCAAACGGTCCAGGACCGAGGCATACGCGGCCGGATACGGATCCGAGACACTACCCGTCCACGGCGACTTCAACCCGTTCAACCTCATCTTCGGGGAGAGGCTAGAGAAGGACGAGACGGTCGTCGGGATCGTGGACTTCGACAACGCCTGTCTCGACGACCGGGCTCACGACCTGGGAGAATCTCTGGTTCGCTTCGGGTGGGTCAACTACCGTGGCCTGAGCTCTGCATACGGAGCGGTGCCGACGGGATTCGACCACACTGCCATCAGCGCAGTCCTGTCCGGATACCGCTTGGTTGACGAAGCGTCAGCAGCTGTGGCACGACCGCTACTACCGCCCGTCATGACCGTCGTAGCCTTGGAGTTGGCTGCCATCGGCCTCCTGTCTGCGTACTACACGCCCGGCGACCTGCCGACCCTCCGACGCAGCGCGGAGAGCCTTCCCGAGATGGCCGCCGAGGCCATAGCCTCTGTCTGGTAGGAATCTGACATGTCACAGCAGTTGCTTCTCTCCATCGACGGGATCGACGGCTCGGGCAAGTCGACTCAGGTCGCGCGGGTCGCTACGGCGTTGTCGGCGGCCGGCATCCGCGCGGAACCTGTGGTGGTGAAGGCGTTTGGCGCCCGCACCGTCAACACGTTGGCGGAGCAGCTGACCGGGGACCCATACGCTTACCATCCCGCGATACCCGTCGAGTTGCGTGAGTGGGCCTTCGCCTGCGATGTCGCATACTTCACCAAGACGAGATTCCCGTCGCTCCTCGACGACGGCGTCACCGTGGTGTGGGACCGTGGGCCGCTGTCCTACTATGCCTCCGCCGTCGCGTACGGCGGCCTCTCCGAGTGGGTCGGCCGAGCCCAGTCGCTCTATCCCCGCCCGCACCGTACCTACTTGTTGGATCTTCCTGCAGAGGCAGCGGTGCAACGGCTCAAAGAGCGGACTGGGAATCGGCAGCGAACCGATGAGTCCGTGGACCTCCTCCGCCAGGTCCAGGAACTCATGTGGGGGATCGCGAAGGAAAGGCCGGACATCGTTGTCCTGGACGCTACACGCGACCCCGATGAGATCACCGGTCAGATCCTTCGCAACTGGCTCACTGATCGGCCGGAGACCAACTGACGATCACACCCAGGATCGGGTGCCGGCTATGCGGGGCATCACGTGGAGGTCCCGGATGTCGTCGTGCTGCATGACCCAGAGCAGGAATCGTTCGAGGCCGAGGCCGAACCCTGCGGTCTCCAGCGGATAGTCCTCCTTCATCCGGACGTACCAGGTGTACTCGGACTCCGCTATCGAATGGTCCACGAGTGCACGACGGGTCTCCTTCCCGGTGATGTGTCGCGCACCGCAACCGACAACCTCGCCGACCCCGAAGAGGAGATCGGCGCTGTGAGCCCTGCCTCGCTTGTCGACCCGCTGGTAGAACGGCACCGTGATGGATGGCGGAGAGGCCAGCCACACGGCGCCCCCGAAGCGCTCGATGAGAGCTTGCTCGCCGTCGCGCGTGATGGCTGGCGCGCCTGGCGCCTTCAGCGTGAAGGCATGCGACCCGAGGAGGTCTTGCGCCTCGTCGTAAGTGATCCGTGGGAATTCCGCTTGCTTGAGGAGAGCCTCCAGATGGTCGGTGGTGCCGGCGCACCGCTCAACCTGGTTCCCGACCGATCCTTCCAACAGACCTTCGGTCAGGGCTCCCAAGTACGCCTCAACCAGGCTCATGACATCGTCCTGGCCTCCGCGGATCTCTGCCTCGGAGTGGAAGAACTGGTTGAGGTGTGTCTGGTCGGCGTCCTCCCCGCGGAAGGTCGGCATGATGTAGTACGCGCCCTCCAGCCCGTGCCGCAGCATGAACTCCAATTGGAACTGCATGGAATCGGCCAAATAGGTACGGTCACCCATGAGGTCGATCTGTACCGGCAGGCTGTCGCTCCCGAGCCCCATCGGGCTCGAAACTGAGCTGACCGTCACAGGCATGAGCACCGGAGAGATGTTTCGAGACTGGTAGAACGAGCTGGTGCTGTTCACGATGGAGGCGTTGATAGCGGTCACAGCCCGGTACCAATGATGCTCAACTGCCGCAGTGAGGTGCGCCTCTGGATCGGCCCACACTCCCGGTGGCCGCGTTCGCTGCTCGTGCGACCTGGTTACGTTCTCGTCTGGCGAGGTGTGGAGTAGATCGATGCCTTGGCTCACGCCCTGGCCTCCTTGTTGCGCTTGATCCGTCAAGAGATCGCACCAAAGCAGTGGTGCTGATGGGGCGTTAGCTATCCCCTGGCAAGAATAAGAGCACATGGGCCGGAACGGAAGGTTCGTCATCTCGCCTTCCTGGGACGCACCATGACGAGCCATCAGGCCTTTGGCAGGCTCGGATGCGCACGTCTGTGGGGAGGGAACGACGAGACCCTGGTAGCCGGCGTGGACCTGGAGACAGCCCTACGTTCCGGAGGTCTGCGCCGATCGGATGATCCTGTGCGAGGCATGGAAGCGTTTGGTGTACGGGACAGACACAGCCGGAATGTCGGGTTCCCCGCGGAGCCCCGCGCACGTGACGGCCGTTCAACACGAACCGATTCCTGGTGCGTTATTCTGGTAAAGCAGACGCACTACTCTAATCGCAGCGTTCGGAAGTCACGGTTCTGATCCTCATCCTCACTTACTCGATTCGCCGAAAGCGCGGTCATACTTCTCGCACATTTCCTGGCCGATTCGTGCGCGCATCTCAGGGTCTTTGAACCATGGCGTCGCCGAGACTTTCAAAGGCGGAAGGTTCCCGGACAAGACAACTGCGTGGTCCTTCGGCAAGGTGCGCAGATAGTCGATCGGGGCCAACCTTATGTCTTCGGAGCCTTCGTTGACTGTCCTTCGTTTTCCTCCGCCTTGGTTTGAGTATCCAAATTTAAGTTGCGAAACGGATTGGTCGCCGATCAGTCGGGAAAGCCGGTCGAGTGTCTTGTCGTCCGAGGATCCGGGCAGGTAGAGCCGGGTGGTGTGATTACCCAGAACGGTGGGGGCTCGCGTACCATAGAGCGTCCCTACCTGTGACTCATCCTGCCAGATCGACATGATGACGATGCCGAATCCACGATAGGTGGCAGCCATCTTGTCGAGAGTCGGCAATGGTGCGACATTGGCGGCTTCTTCAAGGAGGAGCAGCGGAGGGTTCAGTAGCGGACCGGCCCCCTGACGCTGTTGTCGCTTGCGGGCCGCCCGAAGATAGGAATTCGCCACCGTCTGGAATACGGGGCGGAGTAGTGCCTGCTCTTCCTCATCACTGACGGCATAGATGGTGCCGCCCGTGTCCAGTACGTCTTCCACGTCCAGAACTCGGCGCCCGAAAGGACTGTATGGTTTACCCTCATCATCGAACCTGATGTCTGTCGTCGGCGCCATCTGGGCGGAAACGAACGGCTTGAGTATCAGATCCGCATTGGCGAAGACGAACCCCAGATCCTTGAAGTGACGCCCCTTGGTTGCTGTCAGTCCGCGACGGGCCAGCGCCAGATCTTCTTTGCCTGCCGAGTCTGTGATGGTGGTTTCATATTCGTCGAAAAGTGCTTCGATTCGATCGAAATCCTTGTATCCACTCCAGTCTGCGACGTCCAACATCGACTTGTTAGCTTTTCGGGCGATCCACAGCATCGGCGCCAAGGCTATCTGGGTCAGGTTAATGAAGTAACGCACTGCCCCGTCCTGGCTGGCTCCCTCCATGACTGCCTCGGAGAGCCATTGAGCTACCTTGTCAGCATCGGCGAAATCATGAATCGACATGAGCGGTGACCAGGCGCACAGGTATTTGCGCTGATGTTCCGGCCATTCTCCTGTGGGGTCGAAGATGTATACGGGTCGGCCAAGCGTGTCGCCCCGGTAGTTCAGCGTCAGATCTGCTACGTCATTCTTCGTGGATGTGACGAAGATTGAATCGGGCCAGCTCAATATGGTCGGTACGACGTACTTCACTGTTTTTGACGAACCCGTCGGGGCGATGACCGCGATCGATGTGTAACGCGAAGTCGCCAGTTTGATCGATGGATCTTCCACCATCGCACCCAGGTAGACCCGTCCGGTGAGGGAGTCCCGGTCGGGGACCACCAGGGAATCAACATCAGCGGGCTGTGCCCAGATGACTGATTTGTCCCGTTGTTCCTTGCGAATCTTGACATAGCGGGTGCGACGGTTCTCGGCGAGTGAACGAGAGATCCAGGAGATCAGCCTCTGCACGGTGATCCCTACCGCGATGACCAAGACGAAGAAGGCCGTCCAGAAGAAGGCATCGGGACCCAGTTCGGACCGGTCTTCATCCGGCCACGCGAGCGTGCGTTCGTCCCAGTTCATGGCCAGCCGCAGGGCAAGGGAGAACGATGCTGAGAACGGCTGGCTGGGCCAGGAGCCATGGGCCACGAGCGCAACGAGACCTCCCGAGAGCCAGGCCAACAGGCCGAGGCCCCAGCTCAGACCCAACAAGCAGGCCATCAGCGTGCCGATCACTTCATCTGTCGACCATGTATGTCCGGATCTGCTAGCAGCGGATTTGGTCTTCATGCTCTTGGACACGCCATCGCTACCTCTCTGTTCATGCGAGATGCCGCAAGCACTATTGAGGACCCGTTCAGAACGGGTCCGGTTGGCATCACATCCATCAAGGGGCCGTACCGGCGCCTAGGTGATAAACCGTTCGGCGGACGGAGTCATGGGCCAACCTCTGACGCCCCGCCCATGGTGCCCGTCTCCGAGGCCCAGCGCAGATTGGTGTTGTGCAGTTGCCGCTCGGTCTCGGTGATCGCCACCCGGATCGGGATGCCAGGGCGCCCGCCAACCTTCACCAGGAACCGGCCCCGCCCGGGCGGCTCCTCGTTCCCACCGATGCCGGCCCAGCCGGGGGGCGAGGACCAGGAGGAGACTAGGTCGATCTCGCGTTCCGAGAGGCCGACGATCTGGCTGAGGTCCTGCAACTCCGCACGCGGCAGCCCCGCGCAGACCACCATCCCGGCACGCTCGACGAATCCACGGGCCTTGGCTCGGTCCGCTTCGCTCCCCAATGCCTCTGCGTCCTTGAGGGTGTGGGTGATCTTTGCGTCCCCGAGGCCGAGCGAGCGGTTCAACCGGGTCAGCGCGTCGATGCGTTCCACGATGCCGGATGCGGCACGCAGCGGCCGCCACAGCTCGTCGAGGACCGTGAAGAACCAGCGCCTCGGCGCGAGGCCGGCATCGGACAAGGCGTGCGAGGCGGCAACGGTGCCCAGTCCGTCCGACCATGCGGCTAGCATCGCGGCGGCCGTGAGCTGCGTGTCCGCTTCACCGATGCGGGAGATGTCGATGCACACCGCCGGCGCACTGGGGTCGATGCGGGTCGAGGTCTCGGACGCGAAGGTGTCGCCTAGCGGTCCGTCGAGCACGCCCAGCAATGAGCGGTGCAGGGGGTCAACGGCTTTGCGGTACCGGCTCATGTCCCCGCGGTCCAGGGTCACCGACCGCACCCGGTCCGGCCCTTCGTCTAGAACCCGGAGTAGATCGGGCAGCAGGGGCGGCCGGCCGGCCTGGGTCCGCTCGTTGAGGTGGTGCAGACAGGCGGAGAGAACGGATTGTTCGTGGTCGTCCATGGCCCGGCCGCGCACGATGGTGATGAGTGCGGCCACCATATTGAGGACTCGGCCGTGTGCCTCGGAGATGAGCGCCCTGGCCTTGTCGCCTTGCAACCGCTTGGCGGCCTGGCCCATGGCTCCCGGATCGAGAACGTTGATACCGCCCATGCCGCGGCCGATGGAAATGACTTGCCCCTGCAAGGCACGCACGGTGTCGGCATAGTCGGGCTTCAGGTCACCGAGCACCAAGGGCACCACACCCGTCGCCGTCAGCCCGATCAGCATCCGGTTGACCAGCGTGGACTTCCCGAGGCCCGGCATGCCAAGCATGAAGAGCGAGGGGTTGGAGATGTAACGCGCTCTGGTGAACCATGAGATGGGATCCCCGCACACCGTCGCGCCCGTGTGTAGATGCTGACCTAGCGGAACACCCGTCATCGGGGCACCCGAACCCGCAGCGAACGGCCAGAGCCCGCAGGCTTGCACCGTGGTCGACCGCCACATGGCAGGCGGTTCGAGGTTCCCGACCTGCCCCCCACCGGGCCCCGGGTAGCCACGCGACGGTACGAACGGCACCCTCGGCTTCCTCGGTTCGGCCTTCCTCCTCACAGGGCCTCCCTAATCGAGTGCGGGATCAGCGTGTGCTCCCACGGCAGGATTCCAACCGGTAGCGCGCATGTGAACGCTGCCGCTTGCATGCGGTCGGCCGACCGCATCTGCACACGGGACGACGCCTGGAGGTTCCGTACGGTCGTCACGGCATCGGCGAGCTGGGACTCGTCGTCGACGGTGACCGTCAGCGACAGGGAGAACTCCACCAGGCCCGCGCCCGATGCCTCCTCCGCCGCGGTCTGTTCGGCGGCGCGCATCTCGGTCGCGGCTCGTGCCTGCATCAGGCCGCGTCCGGAGGACGCGGCGAAGTGCGCGTTGCGACGGTCGGACTCGACGATGCGGGCGGATGTGGCCGGATCGATCGGCCGGTACATAATGCACACCCGCTTGCGCCGGGTCCCCTGCACAGGCTCCAGCAGGCCACGCAGCACGTTCGAGCGGACGGTACCGCGAGGTGCGAGGGTGAGGAACCAGCTCTTGGAGACGCCCGAGTCGTGCCGGTAGGCGTGCACGGTCTCCTCAGCCGTGGCCGGGCCGGAGTCCTCCCACTCCAGGCCGGTGGAAGCTTGCTCGTTGCGGGCGTTGAGCATGTCGGACGAGATAGCCGGGTCGTATGCCACCCGGACCACCTCGGCGATGCGTTCCGCGGACAGCGGGTAGGCCGCCCCTCCGCCGGAAGCCACCAGACCGGACAGCAGGCCCGGCAACCGCATCGCCAACTCGGTGACGACGGCCTCGGGGTCACGTCGATTGTTCATGGCCCCGTAGGTGAGGGTGATGTACGTGTGCATCTCTGAGGACGCCTGCGGGTAGCGGGCGACGACCTCCTCCATCACGGCGCGGGCCGCAGCGGGGGCGTCGGGCGCGAGGCGCGGCAACACCTCTGCAACCAGTCGAGTGCCGGTGTCCGGTGCGGTCTCCACCACGACGCTGGCCCCCCGCAGCCCGGGTTCGTGCGCCAGACGGGCGAGCCAGTCGCCCCAGGAGGCGACCCAGATATCGACCTGCTCGGGGTCAATGAGCGAGCCGCCGTCGGGTTCGCACGCGAGCACGACAGTGTAGAAGTTCCGGCCGGGGTGGTGCAGTACGCCGAAGGGCCGGTCGTACGCGTCACGTCCCTCGCGCATCTTGACCCGAGCCAGCAGCCCTGGCGGTGAGAAACGACCGCCAGGGCGGCGGGAGAGCGGGCCCGACACGTACGTGGTTGCACCCTTGGACTTGCGATTCATCCAGCCGATGCGGGAAGCAATGAGCTGGTACACATTGCGGCCATCGACCGTGCGTACGGCTATGGGCGCGACGATCAGGAAGAGCGGGATCAGCACTCCGATCGCCAACGGCAGCGAAACCAGCGAAAGGAGCAGCACGACCACGAGGCCACAGAACGTGACCACGGTGCCAATGAGTCCCAACGGTCCCAGGCCGGGTCGCCTGGGACGTCGCCAGTTGCCGTACGTGGGCCGCTGGGACTGGGGTGCTGATGCCATGCGTTCGCCCTTCCTTTCCTTTCATGAACGAGCGGTCGATCGGTAATGACTACTCGTTGTGTCCCTTGTTGCCGTCGTTGTCATCGAAGGAGCCGATGATGTCGCTGACGGCACCCGTCGCTGTTTCCCCCGCCAGCGCCTTCTTCATGCGGCGCCTCGTGGCGGCCTGGTCGGACGCACCCGTAGCGGCTCGACCTCGGCCGGAAGTCCCCCCACCCGAGGTCGAGCCGGAGCCGCCACCGCCGCCGGAGACTCCTCCGGACGGTCCGGCACCGCCACTGCCGGCACCACCACCGCCTCCTGCCGCCGAGGTTCCACCGCTACCGCTACCGCTACCGCTACCGCTACCGCTACCGGTGCCGCCGCCACCCACAACTCCCCCTGCGGAGGTGGTTCCTCCGCCACCGGTGGTTCCTCCCGCGGAGGGCCCAGCGCCGCCGCTGGACGGCGACCCCTTGGGGGCCATGCCGCTCTTGCCGGCGCCGGCGGCGCCCCCCCCACCACCACCGACAGCGCCCTTGGAGGCGACTCTGACCGCACCGGTGGCCATGGCGTTGGCGGTGTCCAGCGCGACCGAGCCGCCCGATGCGCTGCCGAGCGCGGCGGTCGCCGGGACGACGAGCTTCAGGAGTGCGGGAAGCGCGAAGGTGGCCAGCAGGAGAACGCCGAGGCCCGAGATGACCTGGGTGAGGTTCTTGTCATTGCCGTCACCGCCTTGGGTCATGACCTTGCCGGAGAAGAAGATGAGTGCGGCAGCTGGTTTGAAGAGCAGCCACGCGACCAGCCAGCCCACGTGCTTCCTCCACCAGCCGCCACCCCAGCCGGTCATGGAGGCCGCTGCGGCAAGCGGCAAGGTTCCGACCAACATGACGAGGACACCGATGCGAAGGATCATCAGAATGGCCTGGACGAAAGCCGCGATAATGGCCAGGAGCGCGAAGATGAGGACCAGGCCCGGGCTCGTCGGCACCAACACCATCAGTGACCCGCCGATGATTTTGGCACCGGTGTCGCCGGTTCCTGCCTGTTTGTAGATGTACCGGGCGTATGCATCGGAAGCCACGCTCAGTGACTGCACCGTGGCAGTCGCTGTGGCGCTCACCAGAATGACCCGCCACATCCCTTGGAAGGCTTGCACCATGGGCTGTCCCTTGCGCTCGACAGCCATGCGTATTGCGGCAATCAGTAGGGAAGCGACGGCTATGTAGCCGACGATCCAGTTCAGCTCCGATTGGATGGTTCTGATCGGAGCTTCAGATCCATCAGAGTCGATGCCGAGCCAGAAGCTGTTGAGCCAATCCAATATCTTCTCGGCAGCTTTACCCAGAGCTTCAGCGAATGCCTCCACCACGTTTCCAATCGCCGTATCGAGGGCCTTTCCGACAGCCTTCTCAACCGCCCCTGGAATTGCCTTGATGCAGTCGCCCGGCGAGCTTACCCCGCACCCCATGCCTTCACTTCCCCCATGCGATGAAGCCGGTATCGTCGGACACTATGCTGGGATCGGGGCTGTAGGAGCCGTCGCTGCGCAGAATCAACTTCCAGTCCCCGTCCTGCCATTGCATGTTGACCGACACGGTGAAGTAGGCGCCCTCAGCGTACTCCAGCAGCATCATCAGACTGGTCCTTTCCTTGGTGAAGGAAAGGACGGAGAAACCGGCGTAGCGGCCGTCTTCAGGGGGAGCCGAAAGAGATTTATCCTTCTCTTTGGCCCGCGCCTCAAGGAACTTGTCCCGTGCCTTACCCGGGACCATCTGCCTTTCCGCGAGTTCACGCCAGCCCGGGTAGCTGATCCGGGAGGTGATGGAGTGCGCAGCCATGACCGCACCCATCGGCGTGTGGGCGTAACAGGACCAGATCGGGCCGTTGAAGTGCTTCGGCCCGGAAAGTTCGGACACGGGAACCGACATGCTGCCCAGATTCTTCCACTTCAGATCTCTGGGTGAATTCTTCGGAAGAGATGTGTCGCGGTCAGCGGTGCGGCATTCCGGCGCCCGTCCGTCACCCGAGCCGAGGCCAGATGGTGCGTCGTCCTCGGACTTCTCGGCGGTCGCCGAGGCCTGTGGACTGGGTTGGCTGGAGTCCTCGTCACCGCCGGAGGTCACCGCAGCCACTCCCGCCAGCACAAGCATGGTGAACAGGAATCCCGCGGAGAGGACCCACCCCCGCTGTTGGAGCAGCGGGGTCTTCCACTCCCCGCTCTCCTGCGGCGCACGCCTGAACTCCATTTACGCCACCTCCGTCGGCGTCAGGCGAAGACGAAGTTGACGAGTGGGCCCGCGGTGGCCACCAGGACACAGCCACCGAGCACCATGCCCAGCCGGCCCATGTGCTCCGAACCCTCCCCGCGGCGCATGGAAATGGCCATCATCGCGCCCGTGATCAGCACGCCGGCCACGCCGGCCGCCGTGCCTGCCCAAGCCACGACGCCGAGTACCGTGTCGACCTTGTCGGTCAGTTCCTTGGGCGCCTTGGCATCGGGGTCCGGGGCTGCTAGGTGGACAAGGTAGCGCTGGGCAAGTTGCACGATCATCTCCTCGACGTTCTGAAACTGATGTGCCGCCACCGTTTGTTGGGGACGGATCGCCGTCACATGCGGCTGGTACTGCGGGGGGAACGTGCCGGATCGCTCCCTCTCTCCCCCGTTCTCCTCACACGAACAGGCTGACCAAGGGGCCGGCGGACGCGGCGAGGATGCATGCCCCCATCACGACACTGAACTGGACAAGGTGCTCCTGCCCGTCACCGTGGCGGAGGGAGATGGCCATCCGCATACCGACGATCAGAACCCCCATGACTCCGGCGGCTGTTGCTACCCAGGCGACCATTCCCAGCACGTCGTTGAGAGGTCCGGTCACGGAAGCGGGCGGCCCAGCAAGCGGGATACTCGTCACGACGCGTCTCCTTCATTGAGTCGGCGTCCCGACCTTACGTGTCAGGACGCCCAGTTCGCGGGGAACGTTCCCCGCGAACTCGCCTCTGCGCCAAGCGGGAACCCAGGGGATGCGGAAGACCGAGGACGCGGAACTGATGATCCTGATCCGCTTGTTGAGGTCCCGAGGTACCCGGCCAGGGGCGTCCGCGACTAGTACCACCGCGATGATCCGCAGGCCTTCGGGCTGGTGGCCGCGCCGGAAGAGGTCGAGGGTTTGCGAGACGGCCGTCAGCCCGGCTGCATGGGTTCGGGCCACCAAGAGGAGGTCTGGGGGCTCTCCTTGAGCTGTGTTCGGCCATCGGCGACCGACGTCAACGCCACCAGCAAGGGCTGCCAATGTGGTGGCGCCGGCGCCACCGTGCACGCCGAACCAGGAGAACTCGCATCCTGGGGGCACCCCTTGGGTCGTTTCATCGACCGGTTCTTGAGCGTGCTGGGAATCGACGTCGACGATCGGATCCCGCAACCAAATGTCCGGCCCATAGTCCACCTCGACCATCTCCCCCGTGTCGCGCCCACCACCTCCGGCCGAGCTCGGACATGGGTCAACTCCCATGCTATCATCAGTTTTACCCAATAGCGGATGGCTCGCGGGTAGTTGGCTTGAGCGACAGACCCTACCAAGTGGCGAGCGGTTCCCTACGGGGATACGGCCAATCAACGGGGTTTGCATGTCGCGGAGTTCGGTGCTCTGGGTGGTCGCCGCCGCCTTGTCCTTGCTGCTCTTACCGATCGTTCTGGTTATCGGATTGTTCTCCCAAGTCACGGAACCACCCGAAACCGGCACGGGCAGCGGCGGCTTGAACTCCGGTGCAGTGCCCGAGGAGTACGTGAAGTGGGTACTCAAGGCAGGCGCCCTGTGCGACGAGATCCCGCCCGCGGTCATCGCCGCCCAGATCGAGGCTGAGTCCGGCTGGAATCCGAACGCCGTTTCCTTCGCGAACGCCCAGGGACTGTCCCAGTTCATCCCTGGCACCTGGGCTACTTGGGGACGGGACGACGACGGGAATGGCACGATATCCCCGTTCGACCCGGGCGACGCGATCATGGCCCAGGGCAGGTACGACTGCGCCCTGGTCGATCAGGTCAGGCCCTACGCGAACAGCGGCAACCTCCTGGACCTCACGCTCGCTGCCTACAACGCCGGTCCGGGACGGGTGCAGCAGTACCGGGGTGTGCCGCCGTACTCCGAGACCATCGCGTACGTGGCACGCATCAAGTCCCTGATGGGCAAGTACGAAGGGGCCGTGGGCGGCGGTGGGAAGATCCCGCCGGGACAGCAGATGGCGATGCCCCTGGCCGGGAACCCGCAGGTGACCTCACCATACGGCTACCGAATGCACCCGGTCCTGCATGTACGCAAGTTGCACACGGGCATCGACTTCGCTGCTGGAATGGGCGACCCCATGAAGGCGGCCCGGGACGGGGAGGTCACGTTTGCTGGCTGGTCAAACGGATACGGGAACCGTGTGGTGATCTCGCACGGCACGCTGAACGGCCAGCGGGTCAACACGACGTACAGCCACATGTCGGCGATCAGCGTGAGCGAGGGCGAGCGGGTGAGGACCGGCCAGCAGATCGGCGCGGTGGGATCCACGGGGTTCTCCACTGGTGCCCACTGTCACTTCGAGGTCCAGGTGAACGATGGGTACGTGAACCCGGCGCCATGGCTGGGGATATGAGGCTGAGGCAACGATGACATCACGGGACAGGTCGAGCATGGCCAAGTCAGTCGCGGCAGGGGGCCTGACGGCTCTTCTGCTCGGCGGCTGCGGTCTTCCGGGCCTGAGCGAATCCTCCGGTTCCGACGCGAAGCCCGACGCCAGCAGCAGTCCGACCTTCGTGACCAAGGAACAGATGCCGCAGTCGAAGCGACTCGGCTCGGATGCGAAGGTGCCTGAGCATCCGGAGATCAACCATCGTGACGCGACACAGGTCGCCGAAGCCTGGGGGGTCATGGCCTACGCATATGACACGAAGTACGACGCTGGGCCGCATGACGCGACCTTGCGTGCACTTCGCTACTTCACGGAGAAGAGAGCTGCCGCCGAGCGCGAGTACCGCTCGGCGGCCGGTCCCGGGGCCGAATGGAACACTTGGGCCGAGCACCAGGCGTGGACGAAGTCCACGGCGAGGCTCCAGGTGGACGCTGACCACCCCGAGGACACCGCCCACCAGGCGTTCAGGCGCATCGCGATCTCCTGTACGGTGCGCGGCCGGGACGGCTGGAACGGTACGGGCCCGCGCGCCCACGCGTACGTCACCCTCCAACGCTCCAGCGGCGGTGATCCCTGGCGGATCAGTAAGATCGTCACCGTTCCCGCCGCGAAGGTCCCGGAACCGTCGGGGTCCGGGAGCCCCGACTGACCCGCCCTCACCGCACGCCGTTCGCCTTCGTCACCTCGCCCAGTGGGATGCAGGGCTTGACCTCGGGAAGCACGCACAGTTGCGCGTCGTCCCACTTCGCCTTCACGTTGACCACTGCCTCCCAGGTGACGTAGTAGTCGGTGCCGCCCTTCAGCGTGCCGCCCCACGACACTCCCTCCCCCCGGCCCTGCCCGGCCTCGTCTACACCGCTTGCCGGGTAGTAGTCCGTTGTGCGGGCGATCGGGCTGGTGCAGGAGCGCGCCTCGCAGTGGGGGCCACCGACGCCGATCCACGTCTCGCTCGGTGCGAGGGTGGAACGGGCGGGGTCGGGTGACCTGGCCACGACCAGAAGCCGGAGCGCGTTCTCGTCCGCCCTGAGCGTGGAGCCGTCCGTGAGTTGGGTGGTGAACTCGGCAGAGGCCAACTGAAGTTCGAACGGACGTCCCGCAGTGTCTCCCCGCAGGATGGGTCCACGTGGCGCGGGCGGCTTCATGGTCCTGTCGCTCTTCGGTGACGACGAGGGCAGCTCCTTCACCGGATCCTCTCCGCCACCGTTGTCACCGCTACAGGCGGTGATGGCCATGAGGCAAAGGACGGACGCGCAACGCGTCAGCACCAATATCCGTGCCAGAGTCGGCATTCCACTCATCCTCTCGGTTGCGCGACCTCGGTCCCCTTGACGCGGTCTGCACGCCGCAGCGCATCTTAGCGATCAACTGGAAATCCCACAGTGGCCCCTTGTGCTGGTCTCATGACCTTCGGAGGGTGCAACCAGAGTCTGCCCTTGTTCGTCTCATGACCTGGGTGTGCGACAGCCGATGGGGGGTGACTGTCCATGTCCACCCGGATCAGCGCCCTGTAGGGCCCGAGGAACGCGAGAGATCCCAACAAGAATGAGTGTCTGATGCCCATGTTCCGGCGAAGCGCACGCGAGCCGGCTGCCACACGGGAGCAACCCACGCGGCAGCCTTTCGACGTGCTGATCTCGAAGCGAGGGGAGTGCACGGTCGCGGGCCTGCCCCTGGTCGTGACGGGTGAGGGCGAGGAGGCTCTCCCCGGAACCGTGTTGAACTATCTACACCAGATCGCGAAGGCGATGGGGCACCCGGTCCTTGCCACGGTGCATGATGCGCGCAGCGGTTGCCTCACCCCCATCACGGTCGGCATCGACGGCTCCAGCAAGCTCGCCGGCGAGCCGGAGTACGTCCCGCCGGGCTACGACCGGGCTTCACAAGCCCTGACGCCGCTCGGGCCCACCGGGTCTGACGGTTCTCCTGAGTCCACGACACAGGCCTCGGTCGCGCGACCGTCCGGGCAACAGGTCTCCCGGGACTCGACGGACGGCGCCTCGCCCGGGCCGGATTTCCGCGTGGGGGTCGAGCCGTCGACCGAGGCACTAGGGCCCCGGTCCGCCGACGTACAGCGGCGCCCGACCGATCCGGATGGAGCCGGGTCACCTGGTGGGACTCGGATCGCACGTCAGGTGCTGCCCACGGAGGAGGCGATCCCGCGGGCGCTGGCAGCGGCCGTCACCAGGATTAACGAACATGTCCACGGGGGCCACTTGGATGCCGCGGCGGCCACCGTGCGCAACACGCTTGGTCCCGTCACCCAGGAGTTCGGCGCCGAGCACGGTTACGTTCTCCAACTAAGGGAGTTGCAAGCTCATATCGCGTACCTCGCCGGGGACGCGGAGCGCTCCATGGCGATCTCGCTCAGCGTCTGTCGCGCGTGGATGCGGCGCCACGATCCCGGCGCCTACGGGACGCTCATGCGGGCCGCTGCGGTGTGGCCCGGTATCCGGGAGCCGCGACAAGGAATACGACAGGGCGAGGAGTTGATCAGACTCTGGACGACACTTGCCGGAGCGGACGAATCCGGTTTCAGCGAGCTTGACCGGTTGGCCGCTGCCAGGGAGCGCATGACGCGTCTCGAAGCTCGGGCAGCCCGGGCCACCTGACCGTCATTTTCCCGTCCCGTTGAGGTGGAGCCAGCATGTGGCAGCCGGCGATGACGCCGCTGCGCACGGAAGTCGGGATTAGGTGTGTTGGTCGCGCACGGCCTGGACAAAGTCGCGCTTCCGCTCGATCGTAGGGGCCAGGCCAGCCTCGTCGAACCGTGGCTTCAACAGATGGTGAAGCCACCAGAGGTGAGTCCGGAGCACGGCGTGTGTGCACGCTGGTGCCGGCGTCTGCGACTTATGATGAAGATGGGCCCCGTATTCGAGTTCCAGTTGGATCTGCTCGGTCTCATGTGTCCGGCAGCGGGATTCGACGAGGTTGAAGACGATCCCTGCGGCGAGATGGACGTAGTGGCCCTTCGCCCGGCTCTTGTGCATCATCCCGGCACTGCCGTCGAAGTCCCCGAGTGCAGCCGCAATCCGATCCGGATCGGTGAGGAAGTCCTCGGTCGACTGGACGAGTGGCGTGCCCGTGATCGGCTCCCGGTAGATGCGGTGCGTCTTCCTTTTCAGTACGTCCGTGCGGTGGGACGTGCGTTGTTTGCTCCACTCAGTGTCGTCCAGCAGCCAGTACTCGACAGTGGTGTCCCGGAACACAAGCCAGGATGGCGCGAGCACGGCTTCCGGTAGACCGTCCGGCGCGAGCAGACGCTGTGCGTAGTCGCCCAACTCACCATGGGCTCCGGACCGTGGGGCGTACTTGATCTCGAACTCCACCCCCTTGGCGTGGGGGTGAATCCGGAAGCCCTTCGCGGCGAGGAGGTTGAGCCAGTTGCCCGAGCCGTCGTCTGTGACCGTGCCCAGCAGTTCGTCCTGGTACGGCTCAAGACCGGCCATCGGATATCTCCCGCACGGGGGCCGGAGCAATCGTGTCGAGGAACAAGGTGATGTCCTCCAACGAGGGGCGTCCCCGGCCGAGCCTGGTATACCACGGGACATCCGGGCGCAGGGAACTCGTGAGCGGTATGCCGCCGGGGTGTGCGTACCGGCGCCCCGCCTCGTAGAGGAACGGCTCCCAACCTTCACCGGGCGCGCTTCCTCCCCGGTCTAGCGTCTCCAGCAGGTCCCACTGCGGTGCGGCGGGCTCTATCCGGGCAGGCCCTGGGGCGGAGACGTTGGCGATGACGATCGCGCCCAACGGTAGTGGCGGCGCGGACTTCTGGACGCTGAGCGCGGTCCAGTAGATGTCATGCGGCAGGAGGACCTTGGCTCCGTCGTCTGGCGACGGCGCCAGGCCCAGTTCCGCAGTGGCGCTCAGGAGAGCTGGGTTGGCGCGGATGGTGCCCCAACACACCCCCGGATAGTCGGGGTAGCTGTACATCTGACCGGAGTCGGCGTACGTGAAGAGAATGTCGCCGGAGTAGAAGTCTGCTCCGCCCTGAACGAGGTCCAGGGCCGTCGTGGTCTTGCCCGCTCCCTTGTCACCGACCAGGGCGACCGCGGCCTGCCCGTTGCCCACCGAGGCTGCGTGGATGAACGTGCCGCCGCCGACCACGGCCAGCTCCCACATGGCCTCGCGCAAGAAGTCGGAGAGGTGGTAGCGCGATGTGTCGCTGACATAGACGTGCAGGTCAGACCCATCGTTGGCCAGGTCGAAAACCGTGTGACTTGACCGAATTTCGATAACCGTCCGGTTGTCAACCTGCCAGAGGTCACCCCAGACGTGGGTATCGGCCGACCGCCCTTTGCGGACCATCGTCTGCCGCGGTTCGGCGGACGGGCGAGTCCAGCCAATCAGCGGGGAAATCCGCAGGGGTAGTCCGCGCCCCGCAGCGGGATCGAGCGGATCGACCGAGAAGTGCGGCTGTAGGAAGGCGAGCACTGGTTCGACGGCCTGCTCGGCATCGAGGTGGATCGTCGCGCTGATCTCCTGTTCCGCGAAGCGGATCGACAGGGTGCGGCTCATGCGGCACCCTCGATGACACGCTGTCCTGGAGAGACCGTCAACCGCGGCGGAGTCGACCGGTGTGCCGCGAATGCCGCTATGCCGTGAATCAATCTGCCAACCTTAGGGGAGTCGAACAGGCAGCACGCTGGCGGGAGGGAGAGGTGAAGACGGGATTCGAACCCGTGTAGACGGCTTTGCAGGCCGTTGCCTTGCCTCTCGGCCACTTCACCAGAACATGACGCCGGGTCAGAAAAGGCGTAGTAGAAGGCTATCAACCGATCATCGTTTCCGGCAACGCAGCCATCCCCCGGACCTCTCCACCCCAGGCGTCCCTGCTCGCATCCGCATGCCCGCCATACCCACCTACCTTCAGGGTCACGAACTACGCCGGTAGGGTGGGCAGATGGAACTCTCCGAACCGCCGGTGAAGCCATACGCGCCGGTACCCGGCTCGGGCATCGGCCTGGTCACGCCGTCGAGTTCGGTGAGTAGGTATCCGCGTCGCACGAGGCGGGCCCTGCGGGCCCTGACCGCTCTTGGTTTCCGTCCGATCCCCGCGCCGCATGCGTGGTGGGACGACGAAGATCGGCCCGCGCCTGATGTCCTCGCAGGGGACATCGCGTGGTGCTGTCGGCAGGAGGAGATCTCGGCGATCCTGTGTACGACCGGCGGTCTGCGCTCCGCTGAGCTGCTCCCGTACCTGGACTTCGACCTGTTGCGGGCCGCTCGCAAACCGCTCTGCGGCTTCAGCGACATCACCTCCTTGCTGCTCGGCGTCTACGCGCGCTCGCGCCTGGTCACGTTCCACGGCCCCAGTGCCGTCCCGTCGATGGGTGATGTCGATGGCATGGACCCGTACGCCGCGGCCAGTTTGCTCGAATCCTGGCGTCCGACCAACTCCCGGTTGCTGCGCGCACCGACCACGACCTCCGCGGAGTCACCGCGCTGGGAAGCCGAGGATCATTGGCCGCGATCTCGGGTGTCGGCTGGGCCGTGGCGTGCCCTGACACCCGGTGTCGGTCGCGGGCGGCTGGTGGGCGGCCACCTGAACACTATGGTGGGCCTGCTTGGCACACCGTACTGTCCGCCAACGGTCGATTGCCTGGTCTTTCTGGAGACGAACGAGTCCCAGGTGGCGGAGATCCGACGGGATCTGTGCACTCTCGCCGCGGCCGGATTCTTCCGTGGCGCCGCAGGTCTGGTGTTCGGTCGTACGCCGTGCGCCGACAGGCCGGACGACCTGGATCGGTGCGTGAGGGAGCTGGCCATCGACCATGGCCTTCCCGCGCTCACCGACGTTGACTTCGGTCACACCGTTCCGATCGCGACGATGCCGATCGGTGTCATGGCCACTCTGGACACCGGCCGGACCATGCTGCGTCTCGACGAGGCCGCAGTATCGACGTGGGAGCCTTCCGTCTCCTAGCCGCTTCGTGCCATCGGCCTGTGACGGGGTCCGTCGAGAACACTAGGTCGGGTTTCTCACCCGTCTGGTGACGTTTCGCGGGGCAGCGCACTGTTTCACGTGAAACGCCCCGCGGGCGGCCCGGGTCAAGGGGAACCGGGTGCCCGTGGGGCGTTTCGCCGGACGTTCTTCGCGGGTGTGCTGCGTGCGGCCCGGGCCTACGGTCTCGCGCGGGCCGGCTAATCGCGTTCCGGGGTGTCGGACGAGGCGTCCGCCTGGGCCTGCTTGGCCTCCACCTCCGGGTCGAGGGCGGACGGGGAACCGTCGACCGCGTTCAGGGAGTCGCCCGACTCGGGCACCTCCGTGGCCGCGGGCGGTTCCACCAGCCAGTCCGGGTTGGCCTGCCTGTCCCACCAGCGCCAGAGGGCGAACGCGGCACCGGCGGTCACTCCCAGGACGAGGAGTCCCTTGCCGACGCGTCCTGCGCGGGCGCGGCGTTCCTGCTTGCGCAGGAGCGCCCGTACTTCTTCTGCCGACACCTGTCCCCGCAGTGCTGCGAGGGCGGCCAGCCCCCGGGAAGCGGCCTCGTCCCGTACCGGACCTGCGGCTGCCACGGCCTGCTCGATCCGGGGCCGGGAGTAATCGGCTGCTTGGCGGGCGGCGAGGCGGGTGCGGACGGCCGCCTCATGGGCGGCGTGGTCGACCTTCGGCGGAACATGGGTGCGGGCCTGCTCGATCCGGGGCGCCACATACGCTCCGTACTGGACACGAGCCTGTTCGGTGGCCTGCTGTGCAGCGTGGGACACCTTGGGTGCCAGTCGAACCCGAGCCTCCTGGGCGTAGTGCACAGCCCGGTCCTTGGCTGTGTCGGCGTAGGGCGCCACCACTTCCGCGGCGTGCAGCACGCTGTCCTTCGCCGAACCGGTCGCGGCGCGCACGCTGTCGATGCGGGTCACGGGAACCTCCTCCTCGGTGGCGTACGTCAGTGCCGGGGGTGTCCCCGGCAAGTCATCGTTCACCTTTCCACCCTTTTGAGGATCATGCCTGCCGTCCCACGCCACGGCATGTGAGGAAGCGCATCCGGGTCACACCGGTGGCCGTGCATGCCGAGCGGAGGAGGGGTAGGGAGGTAGCACGAGCCGGAGCCCGCGGCACCCGCGGTCGGGCGACGCGGGCTCCGGCTCGTGCGAGGATCGATACGTCACAGAAGACAACGGAAGGCAGATCGTGGCCGAGCAGCTTTACGCCACTTTGAAGACCAACCAAGGCGACATCGTGGTGCGGCTCCTGCCCAACCACGCGCCCGAGACGGTCAAGAACTTCGTCGAGCTTGCCGAGGGCAAGCGCGAATGGGTTCACCCCGAGACCGGCAAGCGGTCCACCGACCGTCTCTACGACGGCACGGTCTTCCACCGGGTCATCCCCGGATTCATGATCCAGGGCGGCGACCCGCTGGGCAACGGCACCGGTGGCCCGGGTTACCAGTTCAAGGACGAGTTCCACCCGGAGCTCCGGTTCGACCGTCCGTACCTGCTGGCCATGGCGAACGCGGGCCCCGGCACCAACGGCTCGCAGTTCTTCGTGACGGTCGAGCCCACCGCGTGGTTGAACCGCAAGCACACGATCTTCGGTGAGGTCGTGGACGCTCCCAGCCAGAAGGTCGTGGACGCCATCGCGGGCACCCAGACCAACCCGCGCACGGACCGTCCGGTGAAGGACGTGGTCATCGAGTCGGTCGTCATCGAGACGCGCTGACCCGTTACGCGCACCGCCGGTGACCCGGTGCCGCAGGGCCCTGCTCGTCAGTGGGGCGGCCGGCCCGGGGAACAAACTGCCCCGCCCATCCGTCATGGAGGGCGGGGCCGTGCGTTGACCGAGTGATGTCCCGAGGGACGACCTTCCGTGGTCCACGGGCCGTGGCGGCCGCGTACGCCTTCGGACGAGTTGGATTGAGGGGACCCCATGGACCAGGCGCCAGGCGGACCGCACGGAACGCAGGGCTCGCGGGACGCCCAGAGCCCGCCCACGTGCTACCGGCACCCGGACCGGGAGACCGGTATCCGCTGCACCCGTTGTGAGCGGCCGATATGTCCGGACTGCATGATCAGCGCCTCGGTGGGTTTCCAGTGCCCCGAGTGCGTGCGTGACGGCTCCGGTACCGGGCACGCTCCCACCGCCAACCAGCCCCGCACCCTCACGGGCGCTCCCTTGGCGCGGGACCCCCGGTTGGTCACGAAGATCCTCCTGGCGATCAACGTCCTCGTCTTCATCGCCATCCAGACCAACGACCGCCTGGTCAGCGATCTCTTCCTGATCGGTGCCTGGCCCGCTCCGCACTTCGCCGTGGAGGGCGTGGCGGACGGCCAGTGGTACCGGTTGGTGACGTCGATGTTCGCGCACCAGGAGGTGTGGCACATCGCGTTCAACATGTTCAGCCTGTGGTGGCTCGGCGGTCCGCTGGAGGAGGCCTTCGGCCGGGCGCGGTACCTCGCGCTGTACCTGGTCTCGGGGCTCGCGGGCAGCGCCCTCACCTATGTGCTGGTCGACCCGACCTCCGCGTCCCTCGGTGCCTCGGGTGCGATCTACGGCCTGTTCGGTGCCACGGCCGTCCTGGTCAAGCGCCTCAACTACGACATGCGCCCGGTGATCGCCCTGCTGGCGATCAACTTGATCTTCACCTTCACCATGTCCGGCATCGCCTGGCAGGCCCATGTCGGTGGTCTGATCGCGGGTGTGGTCATCGCCTACGGGATGATGCACACCGGCGGGAAGCGGCGCGCCCTCGTTCAGTGGGGGACCTGTGCGGCGGTCTTCCTCGTCGCTCTGGTCGCCGTGGTGGCGCGGACCGCTTCACTCGTCTGAGGCAGCCTGACGAACGACGGCCCGCAATGGTTGTCCACAGTGGGTGGCGGATCTTGTGCATGCTGTGGGCGAACAACTGTGCCCCTTGCGCTGACCTGGGTTTCCCCAGTCAGCACAAGGGGCGAACGTGTTTTCGGATACCGGTAGGTCAGTCACATCGGCGTCAACACGTAAGGGGTTATCCACAGATCGTCTGACCTTTTCCCCACTGTGGAAAAACTCTGTGGATAACTCGACCGTCGGCTCGGGGCGCAGCGGCGGCCACCTGCCGTGCGAGCAGCACGAAGGGCCCCCTGGGCCGGAGAAGAGTGCAGCCCCCGGCCGGGGGGCTCAGCCCGTAGACCAGCTACGAGCGGGTCACTTCCACTGGGTGGAGACGCCGAAGCCCGCGGCGATGAAGCCGAAGCCGACCACGATGTTCCAGTTGTCCAGGGCGTCGATCGGGAGCTTGCCGTCCGTGAGGTAGAAGACGACGATCCAGGCGAGACCGACGAAGAACATCGCCAGCATCAGCGGGGCGACCCAGCTGCGGTTGGTCAGCTTGATCGCGGTCGACTGCTTCGCCGTGGGCGGCGTGTAATCGGCCTTCTTGCGGATACGTGACTTCGGCACGAGGGGCTCTCCTGTCGATGCGCTGCGTGGCCGCGCGAGACGGTGGGGGTGGGCTCCGGGGCAGCGTACAAGCGAACTGCTGGGGGAAACGGATCGTTCCCCCGGGCGTCCGTTAGCGTAGTGCTTCCTCGGCGCGGTAAGGAGCAAGGGTACGTTGAGCAATTCTGCCGACTCCCCCGGTGTGCGCACCACCCCCGCTGGCAAGAAGCGTTGGCGGCCGGTGCGCGCACTCACCGCCGGCGTCTTCGCCCTCGCCGGGCTGCTCTTCGTGACCAGCTTCAACACCGCCAAGGGCACCAACCTCCGCACGGACGCCTCCCTGCTCAAGCTCTCCGACCTGATCAAGGAGCGCAGCCACAAGAACGGTGAGCTGGAGGAGGACAACGGAGTCCTGCGCGAGGACGTGAAGGTGCGCGCCGAGGAGGGCCACCCCGGCGCCACCGACGCCGAGGAGGCCCGGTTGAAGGCGCTGGAGAACCGGGCCGGTACCCGGGAACTGCGCGGCGAGGCCCTGACCGTCACGCTGAACGACGCCCCGCCCGACGCCGCGCCCAAGCTCCCCGGCTACCCCGAACCGCAGCCCGATGACCTGGTGATCCACCAGCAGGACCTCCAGGCCGTGGTCAACGCCCTGTGGCAGGGCGGCGCCGAGGGCATCCGGGTGATGGACCAGCGTCTGATCTCCACCAGTGCCGTCCGCTGCGTCGGCAACACCTTGATCCTCCAGGGCCGGGTGTACTCGCCCCCCTACAAGATCACCGCGATCGGGGACACGGCCCGGCTGAAGAAGACCCTCACGGCCGCACCCGCGATCCAGAACTACATGCTGTACGTCAACGCCTACGGACTGGGCTGGAACGTCGACGAGGAGGGAACGGTGACCCTCCCCGGCTACACCGGCCCCGTGGACCTGCACCAGGCGCGTCCCATCAAGTAGCCCGGTAGCCCGGTAGCCCGGTAGCCCGGGTGGCCCAGTGGCCCACCGTGATCTACGTCCCACCGCGTGGTTCCACGGGGAACATTCCCGGCACTCCCGGCCGGCCGAACAGGGCAAGCCGGTCGCTTTGTGACGCCGGGCGCGTCCGGGGCCGCGGGGACGCCCGGTCCGTGAGCGGGTTTGCACGCCAACCCCCGCTATCTCGCGCCCCACCCCCGTAGTCTGGTGGATGCACAGGAACACCAACGGCGAGTAGGGACGGCATGTACGGCTGGATCTGGCGGCATCTGCCGGGCAATGCGTGGGTGAAGGCGGTCCTGTCGCTCATCCTCGTGCTCGCGGTCGTTTACGCGCTCTTCCAGCACGTGTTTCCGTGGGCCGAGCCCCTGCTCCCCTTCAACGACGTGACCGTCGACGAGGGAAGGGCCCCCACCCAGTGAGCGCGCGGATTCTTGTAGTCGACAACTACGACAGCTTCGTCTTCAACCTCGTGCAGTACCTCTACCAGCTCGGTGCTGAGTGCGAGGTGCTCCGCAACGACGAGGTCTCCACCTCGCACGCGCAGGACGGCTTCGACGGCGTCCTGCTGTCACCGGGCCCCGGCGCCCCCGAGCAGGCCGGCGTCTGCATCGACATGGTCCGGCACTGCGCCGCCACGGGAGTGCCCGTCTTCGGGGTCTGCCTCGGCATGCAGTCGATGGCAGTGGCCTACGGCGGCGTCGTGGACCGTGCCCCCGAACTGCTGCACGGCAAGACCTCGCTGGTCGAGCACGCGGGACAGGGCGTCTTCGCCGGACTGCCCTCCCCGTTCACCGCGACCCGCTACCACTCGCTCGCGGCCGAGCCCGCGACCGTGCCGGACGAGCTGGAGGTCACGGCCCGTACCCACGACGGCATCATCATGGGGCTGCGCCACCGTGAACTGCCCGTCGAAGGCGTGCAGTTCCATCCCGAGTCGGTGCTCACCGAACACGGGCACCGGATGCTCGCCAACTGGCTCGTCGAGTGCGGGTACGGCGATGCCGTGGCCAGATCGGTGGGGCTCGCCCCGGTGGTGGGCAGGGCCTCCGCGTGACAGCGGTGCGGCCCGAGCGGGACTCGGGACCGAGGGACCCGGGGAGCCCGCCGCCTCCCGGGCCCACCGCTCCGTACCAGGACCCCGCGTACGGGCCCCTGCCGTACGAGGTCCCCGGCGGGTTCGAGCGGGCCGTGCAAGGGCTCGCCGACCCGTTGAACGACCCGCTGCCCGGCCAGGACCCGCCCGCCGGCTGGCAACCCGGGGCCCCGGGCCCCGGCGGAGCCGCCCGGCACGCCCCGGGCATGCCCGGCGAGTGGTACGACCCGCAGGGCTACGCCCGCAACTGGCACGGGCCGACGACCGGAGCCGCGACCCAGCCGCCGCCCCCCGCACCGGTCGGGCCGACCGGACCGTACGGACCGGCCGGTCCGCACGGGTACGGGGACGGTTCCGGCCGGGGCGGGGCCGGGTACGCAGGCTCCGGGGGCCCGCCGTACGCGAGCCCGCCGCCCGACGGACGGCACCGGCAGACGCCGCACCCTCCCCCCGCTCCGGCCGCTCAGGGCGTCCCGTACCGAGCCCCCGCCGCGAACGCGTACCCGACCGGGCCGACCGGGCCGACCGGGCCGTCGACCGTGGGGCCCGGTCCGCTGCCCCCGGAGCGCCCCGGCCCGCACGGCGGCCCGTCCCGTCCGTACCCGCCGCCCGCCGGCACCTACCGGCCCCCCGGGCCCGGACCGGGCTCCGCAGCCGCCACGGCCCGCCCTGGGGCCGCGGGAGGTGCCGGGCCCACCGGGACGCCACCGCACGGCTCCGCGGTCTTCACCGGCCCGTCCGACGTCCTCCAGGGCCCACGCCCCGGCCGCCGACCCCGTGGCGCGGACGACGCGTACGACCACTACGCCGGCGCCAACGACCGTGCGGGTTCCGGGGACTTCGACGTGTCCCCCAAGTACCCCGAAGGCACCGCGGACGATGCGGACGGTGCGCCGCTGTCCCGGGTGGAGGCGCGCCGTGCGGCCCGCGCGCGGAAACCGACGGTCGGGGTGCTGGTCAGCCGGGGCCTCGGTGAAATCTTCATCACCGTCGGCCTGCTCATGCTGCTGTTCGTCACGTACCAGCTCTGGTGGACCAACATCCGGGCGCAGGCGCAGGCGGACGGCGCGGCGAACCAGATCCAGGAGGACTGGGCCAAGGGCAAGCGGGCCCCGGGGTCCTTCGAACCCGGACAGGGCTTCGCCCTCATGCACATCCCCACCCTCGACGTGGTCGTGCCCGTCGCCGAGGGGATCGACAAGAAGAAGGTCCTCGACCGGGGCATGGTCGGCCACTACGCCGAGGGCAGTCTGAAGACCGGGATGCCCGAGGACAAGACGGGCAACTTCGCCGTCGCCGGTCACCGCAACACCCACGGCGAGCCGTTCCGCTACATCAACCGGTTGAAGCCCGGTGACCCGATCGTGGTCGAGACGCAGGACACGTACTTCGTCTACGAGATGGCGAGCATCCTCCAGCAGACCCCGCCGAGCAACGTCGCCGTCCTCGAACCGATCCCGCCCGGGTCGGGCTTCACCGCTCCTGGCCGATACCTCACACTGACGACGTGCACCCCCGAGTTCACCAGCAAGTACCGGATGATCGTGTGGGGCAAGATGGCTGAAGAACGACCGCGCTCGGAGGGGAAGCCGGACGCGCTCGTCAGCTGAGGCGAACGGACGGACAGACGGGGCACGATGCAGTGGTAGCGACGACAGAACCGCACGGGCGTGCCGAGGGGGACGCCGGGGAGGGCGGTGCGGGGCACGGAGCCGCGGAACCCACGGCCTCGGCGCCGCGGCTCCGCGGACGCGGCAGGCTCGCCCTCGCCGTCAGCGTCTTCGGTGAACTCCTCATCACCGCCGGCGTGGTGCTCGGCCTCTTCGTCGCGTACTCGCTGTGGTGGACCAACGTCGTCGCCGACCGCGAGGCCGACAAGCAGGGCGACCGGGTCCGGGACACCTGGGCCGACGACCGCCCGGGCGGCCCCGGCGCCCTGGACACCAAGGACGGCATCGGCTTCCTGCACGTGCCGTCGATGAACGGCCGGGAAGAAATACTGATCAGGAAGGGCACCGCGACCGACCTCCTCAACGACGGGGTCGCGGGCTACTACACCAAGCCGGTCAAGTCCGCCCTGCCGCAGGACCCGAAGGGCAACTTCTCGCTCGCCGCCCACCGCGACGGCCACGGAGCGAAGTTCCACGACATCCACAAGATCGAGAAGGGCGACCCGATCGTCTTCGAGTCCAAGGACACCTGGTACGTCTACCGGGTGTACGCGACGCTGCCGCAGACCTCGAAGTACAACGTGCAGGTCCTCGACCCGGTCCCCGAGGAGTCCGGCGCGAAGAAGGCCGGACGGTACATCACGCTCACCACCTGCACCCCGAAGTACACGTCCACGTACCGGTACGTCGTGTGGGGCGAACTGGAGCGCACCGAGAAGGTCGACGCCGAGCGCACTCCCCCCGCCGAGCTGCGCTGACGTCCCGCCGGCCCGCCCGGTACGACCGTGGTCCCGGTCCCCGCTCGTGCAGCAGGGGCCGGGACCACGGTCGTCGTCCGGTGGGGCGTCAGTTCCGGCGTCCGCCGATGATGCCGCCGTAGAAGCCGGCCTCGTCGGCGTCGCCCTGGTCGCCGCCGTCACCCCCGTTGCCGGTGCCCCCGGTCCCCCCGTTGCCGTTGGCGTTGCCGCCGGCGGTCTGGATCTGGACCTGGGTGCCCTCGTCGACCGGACTGCCCGCGGGCGGGTTGGTGAAGACCACGATCGCGTTGTCGTCCTGCGGGCCGCCGATCTGGCCGACCTGGAGCTTGGCGTTCGTCAGCTCCTGCTTCGCCTCGCCGAGGGTCTTGCCGGTCAGGTTCGGCACCTGAACCTGCTGCGGCTCCTCCTCTTCCTCTTCTTCCTCCGGGGGAGCCTTGGCGATCTGAAGGGTGACCGTGGAGCCCGGTGCGGCCGGCGTGTTGGCCGTCGGGGACTGGCCGAAGACCTGGCCGGGCTCGCCGTTGGCCGTCTCGACCTCCGTGCAGGTGCCCACCAGATCGCTGTCCTGGAGCTGCTGCTTGGCCGCGTCGCAGGTCTGGCCGGTGAGGTCCGGCACGGCCACCCGCTCCTTGGCCTTGGCCACGGTCAGGGTGATCTTGGTGCCCTTCTCGACCTCCTCGCCGGAGGTCGGGTCCTGCTCCAGGACGGTGCCGACGGGCTCCTCGGACTGCTTGAACTTCGGGACGACCTCCAACTCGTAGTCGTCGCCCTCCAGCTTGTCCGTCGCCGCGTCCAGGTCGTCGCCGATGACGTTCGGCACGGCGACCTTGGGGGCCCCCGTGGAGACGGTCAGCGTGACGGTGGACGCACGGTCGACCTCGGTACCGGTGGCCGGGTCCTGGGCGCAGACGCTGTCGCGCGGCTGGTCCTCGCAGGCCTTGCGGGTCACTGCCAGCTTGACGTGGCCGATGTCCGCCATCTTCTCGGCGTCCGGCAGTTCCTGCCCGACGAAGTTCGGCACCTTGACCGGGCCCTTGTCGCCCGATCCGCTGGTGAACCACTTGCCGATCAGGATCGCGCCCACCAGCACCAGGGCGCCCGCCACGGCCAGCAGCACCGTGGAGCCGTTGCCCTTCTTCTGCCGGCGGCGGTCCGGGCGCTCGTCGTAGCCGTAACCGGGGTCGTCCGCGTGGACGGGGGGCAGCATCGTGGTCGCCGCGCCGCCGTCCTGGGGCCGCAGGGCCGTGGTCGCCTGGTCGTCGCCGTAACCGGGCCCGTACCCGCCGCCGTACCCGACGGCGCCCAGGGCGGCGGTCGCCGCGACCGGCTGGCCGTCCAGACACGCCTCGATGTCGGCGCGCATCTCGTCGGCCGACTGGTAGCGGTAGTCGGGGTCCTTGACCAGCGCCTTCAGGACGATCGCGTCCATCTCGGGCGTGATCTCCGGATCGAAGACGCTCGGCGGCTGGGCCTCCTCGCGCACGTGCTGGTACGCCACCGCCACCGGGGAGTCCCCGATGAACGGCGGGCGGACGGTCAGCAGCTCGTACAGCAGGCAGCCCGTGGAGTACAGGTCGGAGCGGGCGTCGACGGTCTCGCCCTTGGCCTGCTCCGGGGAGAGGTACTGCGCGGTGCCGATGACGGCCGAGGTCTGCGTCATCGTCATGCCGGCGTCACCCATCGCACGGGCGATGCCGAAGTCCATCACCTTGACCTGCCCGGTGCGCGTCAGCATGACGTTCGCGGGCTTGATGTCGCGGTGGACGATCTGGTTGCGGTGCGAGTACTCCAGGGCCTGGAGGATGCCGATGGTCATCTCCATGGACCGCTCGGGCAGCAGCTTGCGCCCCGAGTGCAGCAACTCCCGCAGGGTGGAGCCGTCGACGTACTCCATCACGATGTACGGGATGGAGATGTTGTCGATGTAGTCCTCGCCGGTGTCGTAGACCGCGACGATCGCCGGATGGTTGAGCGAGGCGGCCGACTGGGCCTCACGGCGGAACCGGGCCTGGAACGACGGATCGCGGGCCAGGTCGGCCCGCAGCGTCTTCACGGCTACGGTGCGGCCGAGCCGGGTGTCGTGCGCGAGGTGCACCTCGGCCATGCCACCGCGGCCGAGCACCTGGCCCAGCTCGTACCGGCCGCCGAGGCGACGCGGCTCTTCCATAGCTATTCCAGCCCTCTCCGTCGGTCCCGACCGTACCGGCGTACGGTCCGGCGGTGTGCTGTCCGAGGCTTACCGTACCCGGATCGTCCTACCTGCCTCGGCCGCGTACCCCACCCGATACAGGACCGGTACCGCAACGTGCACCGATGTGACGGCAACGTGTCCGGGGTCACTTCTTGCTGTCGACGACCGCCTGCATCACGGCCTTCGCGATCGGGGCGGCGAGGCCACCACCCGAGATGTCGCCGCGGCTGGCGTCGCTGTCCTCCACGACCACCGCGACGGCGACCGGGGAACCGGAGTCCGTCTTGGCGTACGAGATGAACCAGGCGTACGGCTTCTCGCTGTTGTCCACGCCGTGCTGGGCGGTGCCCGTCTTGCCGCCGACCTTGACGCCGTTGATCTGCGCGTTGCGGCCGGTGCCCTTGTCGACGACCGTCTCCATCATGGACTGGAGCTTCTGGGCGTTGTCCTCGGAGAGCGGACGGCTCATCTCGTTCGGCTCGTGCTTCTCGATGACGTTGAGGTCCGGCGCCTGGAGCTCGTCCACCATGTACGGCTCCATCAGCTTGCCGTCGTTGGCGACCGCGGCGGCCACCATGGCCATCTGGAGCGGCGTCGTGGCGGTCTCGAACTGCCCGATCGAGCTGAGCGCGGTCTGCGGGGCGTCCATCTCCGTCGGCCACACCGAGGCGCTGGAGCGGACGGGGACGAACTGCTCGGAGTTGAAGCCGAACTTCTCCGCCGTCTCCTTCATCTTGTCCTTGCCGAGGTCGGCGCCGGCCTTGCCGAAGACGGTGTTGCAGGACACCCGCAGCGCCTCGCGCAGCGTGGCGTTCTTGCAGGGCAGCAGGCCGTCGTTCTTCAGCTCGGTCCGGGTGTTCGGCATGACCCAGGGCAGCGGCGTCTCGGTCTTGTCGTCCGGGTCGTCGACCAGCCCGTGCTCCAGCGCCGCCGCCGCGGTGACGACCTTGAAGGTCGAACCGGGCGGGTAGGTCTCGCGCAGCGCCCGGTTCAGCATCGGGTCGTCGGGGTTCTTGGCCTTCTGGAGCTTCTGCCAGGCGGGGGTGTCCGTCTTGGTGGAGTTCCCCGCGAAGGACGACGGGTCGTACGAGGGCGTCGAGGCCAGCGCCAGGATCGCCCCGGTGCTCGGGTCGATGGCGGCGACCGCGCCCTTCTTGCTGCCGAGCCCCTCGAACGCGGCCTTCTGGGCGGCGCCGTTGAGGGTGGTCACGACATTGCCGCCCTCCTTCTTCTCACCCGTGATCATGTCCAGGGTGCGGCGGAAGAACAGCCGGTCGTCGTTGCCGGTGAGGATGCCGTCCTCGACGGACTCCAGCAGGTTCGCCCCGAACGCCTGCGAGGCGTACCCGGTGACCGGGGCCCACATGGGGCCGTTCTTGTAGGTGCGCTTGTAGGCGTAGTCGCTGCCGTTGGTCTTCGCCGAACCGGTGATCGACTTGCCGTCCACGATGATGTCGCCCCGCGGCTGGGCGTACCGCTCGATGGTGATGCGGCGGTTCTTGGAGTTCTCCTGGAGGTCGCCCGCCTCGACGTACTGGAGCCAGTTGTCGCGGATGAGCAGGGTGAGGATCAGCAGGCCGCAGAAGATCGCGATTCGGCGCACGGGCTTGTTCACGGGCGGACCACCTGGGTCATCTCGGCGTCGGGGTTCGAGGCGGGCATCGGTGCGGGCCGGCGGGCGGTGTCGCTGATCCGGATGAGGATGCCGATCAGCGCCCAGTTGGCGATCACGGACGATCCGCCGTTGGCGACGAACGGCATCGTCATGCCGGTCAGCGGGATGAGCCCCATCACGCCGCCCGCGACGACGAAGACCTGGAGGGCGAAGGCGCCGGACAGGCCGACGGCGAGCAGCTTGCCGAACGGGTCGCGCGCGGCGAGCGCGGTGCGCAGCCCCCGCTCGATGATCAGCCCGTAGAGCAGCAGGATCGCCATGGCGCCCGCGAGCCCGAGTTCCTCGCCGAAGGTGGCGAAGATGAAGTCGGAGTTGGCCGCGAAGCCGATCAGGTCCGAGTTGCCCTGGCCGAGCCCGGTGCCGAGCACCCCGCCGGAGCCGAACGACATGACCGACTGGGCGATCTGGGTACAGGCGCCGGAGTCGTCGTAACAGCCGAAGGGGTCCAGCCAGGCGTCCACCCGGGACTGGACGTGGCCCGCGAAGGAGGCGACGCCGACCGCGCCCGCGGCCGACATGCCGAGGCCGATCACGATCCAGCTGGTCCGCTCGGTGGCCACGTACAGCATGATCACGAACATGCCGAAGAACAGCAGCGAGGTACCGAGGTCGTTCTCGAAGATCAGGACGAGCAGGCTGACGGCCCAAATGGTGAGGATGGGGCCCAGGTCCCGGCCGCGCGGCAGGTAGAGCCCCATGAACCGACGGCTGGCGAGGGCCAGTGCGTCGCGTTTCACCATGAGGTAGCCGGAGAAGAACACCGCGATCACGATCTTCGCGAACTCGCCCGGCTGGATGGAGAATCCGGCGACGCTGATCCAGATCTTCGCGCCGAACACGTCCCGGCCGAGCCCCGGCACCAGCGGCAGCAGCAGCAGCACCAGCGCCGCGGCCATCGAGATGTACGTGTACCGCTGGAGGATGCGGTGGTCCTTCAGCAGCAGCAGCACGCCGACGAAGAGCGCGATGCCGATCGCGGAGTACAGCAGCTGCCGCGGGGCCGCCGCGACGAACTCCTGCCCGCGGCCCTCCGCCAGCGCGTGCAGCCGCGGTGACTGGTCGAGCCGCCAGATCACCACGAGCCCGAGTCCGTTGAGCAGCGTCGCGAGCGGCAGCAGCAGCGGGTCGGCGTAGGCGGCGAACTTCCGCACCACCAGGTGGCCCACCGCGGCGAGCAGGCCGAGGCCGATGCCGTAGCCGAGCACGCCGGTCGGGATCTCGCCGTCGATGGCCAGACCCACGTTGATGTAGGCGAACACCGGGATGACCACCGCGAAGACCAGCATGCCCAGTTCGGTGTTGCGGCGGCTGGGCGCGCCGATGGCCCCGATGGTCGAGGTGTTCGTCGTCGAGTTACTGCTCATGGTGTGACAGGGCCCCTCACGGCTGCTTACTGCTTACCGCACAGCGAGACCAGCTTCCGCTCCTCGTCGGAGAAGCTGGGGCCGGGTGTGGGTGTGGGCGTGGAACTGGGCTTGCGGCTCTCGCTCGCACCGGGCGTCGGCGTGGGGGCCTGCTTCATGCTCGCGGGCCGCGCCCCGCCCCCACCGGTCCCCTCCGGGGCGGTGGTCTGCCGGGGAGCGGCCGGCGGTGCCGACTCCTTGGGAGCTCCGGTGGTGCCGCCCGCCTCGCCCTCGCCGGGCTTCGCGTTCGCGCGCTCGGCGCTGCGGCGCTCGGCGTCCTTCTTGCAGGCGGACGCCTGGGTGGCGAGTTCGTTGATCTTGTCGGTCGCCTGGGCGAGACCGCCCTCGGCGATCGTCGTCTCCACCTGCTTGCGCTGGTAGGGCGGGAGGTACTTGAGTTCGATCTCGGGGTGGTCCTTCTGGACCTTCGACAGGCTCACCCACGCGAGGTCCTGGCTGATGCCCCGGTACAGCGCGACGTGCTGGCCCTTGGTGCCGACGTAGTACTGCGTCTGCGTCCAGCGGTACCCGCCGTACAGCGCTCCGCCCGTCACGGCGAGCGCGAGGACCAGGAAGAGCGAGGTCTTCAGCCAGCGGCGTCCGCCGCGCTTCTTGGTGAGGTCGTCGTCGGCGTACGCGCCGAACGCCCCGTCCGGCGCGTAGTCGTCGCCGCTGCCGGGCGGCCCGAACTCGCCGCCCCGGCCGCCTCCTTGGCCGGGCACCGGACGACCGAGGCCGGAGGCGCGGCCGGCCGGGGTCTGCATCGCACTGCCCTCGTGGAGCTGGTGCTGGTTCTCGGCGACCGCGCCGACCACGACGGGGGTGTCGGACAGGCTGACGGCCAGGGTGTCGTTGCTGTCGATGTCGAGGACGTCGGCGACGATCACGGTGATGTTGTCGGGGCCGCCGCCGCGCAGGGCGAGCTGGATCAGCTCCTGCACGGTCTCCTGGGGCCCCTGGTAGCTGGCGAGGGTCTCCTCCATCGTCTGGTGGGAGACGACGCCGGAGAGGCCGTCGGAGCAGATCAGGTACCGGTCACCGGCCCGGACCTCACGGATCGACAGGTCCGGTTCCACGTGGTCACCGCTGCCGAGCGCGCGCATCAGCAGCGAACGCTGCGGATGCGTGGTGGCCTCCTCCTCGGTGATCCGGCCCTCGTCCACGAGCCGTTGCACCCAGGTGTGGTCCTGGGTGATCTGGGTGAGGACGCCGTCCCGCAGCAGATACGCCCGGGAGTCGCCCACGTGCACCAGACCGAGGCGCTGACCCGTCCACAGCAGGGCGGTGAGCGTGGTGCCCATGCCCTCCAGCTGCGGGTCCTCCTCGACCATCATCCTGAGCTGGTCGTTGGCGCGCTGCACGGCCGTGCCGAGCGAGGTGAGGATGTCCGATCCGGGCACGTCGTCGTCGAGCGTGACCAGCGTCGAGATCACCTCGGACGAGGCGACCTCGCCGGCGGCCTGGCCGCCCATGCCGTCCGCGATCGCGAGCAGCCGGGGACCCGCGTAACCGGAGTCCTCGTTGCCCTCTCGGATCATCCCCTTGTGCGATCCGGCGGCGAAGCGCAGTGACAGACTCATGCGCACCTCGCCCGTCGGCTCCGGGTACCTCCGCACCGTGCCCACCCTCCGGTCGGGAGCCCACCGGTGTCCGTCGTCGGTACCGCTCCGGCCCGCTCGCTCCGCTGGCGCTCATTCATGACGTAGTACTACTTCCGCAGCTCGATGACGGTCTTGCCGATGCGGATCGGCGAGCCCAGCGGAACCGGGGTCGGGGTCGTCAGCCGTGCCCGGTCGAGATAGGTGCCGTTGGTGGACCCGAGGTCCTCCACGATCCACTGGCCGTCACGGTCGGGATAGATCCTGGCATGCCGGCTGGAGGCGTAGTCGTCGTCCAGCACGATCGTGGAGTCGTGGGCCCGGCCCAGCGTGATCGTCTGCCCCTGGAGGGCGACCGTGGTGCCCGTGAGGGTGCCCTCGGAGACGACGAGCTTGGTGGGGGCGCCGCGCCGCTGGCGTCCGCCGCCCTGCTGGCCGCGCTGTTGTGGAGGCGCGGCCTGGCGGGCGGTCTGCTGCGCGCGCCCGCTGTCGCGGCGCGCACCGCGCTGGGTCACGCGCGTACCGAACAGGTCGCTGCGGATGACCTGGACGGCCACGATCACGAACAGCCACAGAACGGCCAGGAAACCCAGCCGCATGACCGTCAGGGTCAGCTCTGACATTGCCCCCGCTTCACCCTTCGGCTTGCCGATAAATGATGGTGGTGCTGCCCACGACGATCCGCGAGCCGTCGCGGAGCGTAGCGCGGGTGGTGTGCTGCCCGTCCACCACGATGCCGTTGGTGGATCCGAGATCCTGGATCGTCGAGGGCGTTCCGGTCCGGATCTCACAGTGCCGGCGGGACACGCCGGGGTCGTCGATCCGCACGTCGGCTTCGGTGCTGCGGCCGAGCACCAGCGTCGAGCCGGAGATCTGATGGCGGGTGCCGTTGACCTCGATCCAGTGCCGCGTCTGGGCTCCCGGCGGCGGGCCGAGGCGGTGCTCCGGTCCGCCGCCGCCGGGGCGGCCGGGGGGAGCGGAAGGCATGGGAGGGGCACCGGTGGGCTGGTTCGGATAGCCGTACCCGCCGCCGGGACCGCCGGGACCGCCGGGACCGCCACCAGGGCCGCCGGGGCGGCCGGACGGGGCTGGAGCCGCCGGGGCCGGTCCACCGCCGGCCTGGGAGGTGCTGGAGGCGAGGGTGCGACTGCGCACCCGGTACAGGCCGGTGTCGAGGTCCTCGGCCTTCTCCAGGTGGACCTTGATCGGTCCCATGAAGGTGTACCGCTGCTGCTTGGCGTAGTCGCGGACCATCCCGGACAGTTCGTCGCCGAGCTGGCCCGAGTACGGACTCAGGCGCTCGTAGTCCGGGGTGCTCAGTTCCACGATGAAGTCATTGGGAACGACGGTCCGGTCGCGGTTCCAGATCGTCGCGTTGTTGTCGCACTCGCGCTGGAGCGCGCCGGCGATCTCCACGGGCTGGACCTCGGACTTGAAGACCTTGGCGAAGGTGCCGTTGACCAGACCTTCGAGGCGCTGCTCGAACTTCTTCAGGACTCCCATGGGGCACCTCCTCCTTCGCTGTCGTCCTGGTACTGCTTACTGATCGTATCCACGCGTCGGTCGATCGGCTGGTTCCCCCTGCTCTCGCAGGCCCACGAGTGTCGACCTTCACAGCACCGCCCCGTGGTGGGCCGGTGATCCGTCCGTGAACGGTCGCCCCGCGCCGGTCCCCTTCCGAACCCCTTCCCCGCCGTGTCCGTGCCATGGCCCCTCGACAACGTGTTCCCAGGGGGATCGTAGAGGGGCCCCCGAGTCAGTGTCCCGCACACGGCGAGCACTCCGGTCCATACCGGTGGGACGGAGCACGCCTGGTGCCGGGTTGAGACAGGGTGGGGACCGCGGCGGTGCCGTGTGACGTCCTCCCCTCCCCAAGAACGCTCGGGTGCGGGGGTGCGTTCCATGTCGTTCGGTGTTCCTTGGTGTTCCTTGGTGAGGGTGTTCGCCGGTGTGATCTGCCCTGTACGTTCCCCGCGGCTGAGCCGGTGCATGCGGGCGGTCGGCGCGTCGGGCGGTCCGGGTTCCGGTCGCCGGTCCAGGGGGCGTGCTCGCGGCGGGACGTTCCCTGCCTTCGCGGAGCCCGTCCGGTGACCGCGCGGGCACGCTCCGCAGCACGGTCCGTGGGGGCGACCTCGCAGGTGGGGGGCGTTGCGCGGTGGGGGCGCGGGGCGTCGGGGTGCGCCGTATATATGGATGTGAACGCACCCTCCCCAGCGTGCTAATCTTCTGCATGTCGGAAGGCGCCGCACCACCAGTGAGGCACCGGAGACAACACCCACGCGCGGGTGGCGGAATAGGCAGACGCGCTGGATTCAGGTTCCAGTGCCCGAAAGGGCGTGGGGGTTCAACTCCCCCCTCGCGCACAGCAGGAGCACCGTTGAACGGTGCCTCCGCAGAACGACGAAACGGTCGTCATCGTAATCACGGTGACGGCCGTTTCGCTTTGTCCGGGCACCTGCGGGCGCGGTATGCGCGGCGCCCGCAGGTGCCCGGCCGGGCCGTGAATCCGGAGCGCGCATCCCCGTGATCCCGGGGATTCACGACCCGCCCGGTCCCTCGTGGGGAGGGTCAGCCGGTGGGCTTGCGGAACTGTTCGATCATCGCCGCGTAACTGTCGTCGGCACGGCCGTCGGCTGCCGCACGTGCGGCCAGCTTCAGGAAGAGGTTCGGCAGTTCGGTGCTGACGCCGAGCGCCTCGGTCTCCTGGAGCAGGTGCTCCATCCCGCCCAGATGGACGGCGAGGGTGGCGTCGTCGGCCGGGTACCCGCCCTCGTCTATCTGCTGCGCGTACGCGGCGACGTAGGCGCTCGTCACGTTGATCGCGGTGCTGGCCAGCGGCGCGAAGGTCGTCGCCTTGACGTTCGCGGCGCCCAGCAGCGCGGCGCCCTGGAAGAAGCCGTTCAGGACGCTCCACATGATGCTCAGCACCGACATGTCGTACAGGGCGGACAGGCCGTGGTCCTCGTCGAGGTAGACGGTGCCGGTCTCGCTGAGCGCCGCCAGGGTGGAGCGGTGCTCGTCGAAGGCGGTCTGCGGGCCGGAGTACAACAGCACGGCGTCGGCGGTACCGATGGCCTGGGGCAGGGCGAGGATCGCCCCGTCGAGATAGGTGCTGCCGATCCCGGCCGCCCACTCGGCGGCTTCGCGTGCCCGGGCGGAGCTGGACGTGGTCAGGTTGACGAGGGTGCGGCCGGCCAGCGAGGGCCCGACCGGGTCCAGCAGCGCGTGCACGGCGTCGTAGTCCGAGACGCAGACGACGACGAGCGGGCTCGCCTCGACCGCGCTGCGGACCGAGTCGGCCAGGGTGGCGCCGCTGGCGACGAGTCCGTCGGCCTTGGCCGCCGAGCGGTTCCAGACGGTCGTCGGGTGACCGTTCGCCAAGAAGGCCGTGGCCAACGCATGGCCCATCAGTCCGAGGCCGATGACGGTGACCGGCGGTCGCGGGGCGGAAAGCGGGGACATGTGTGCTCCTGCGCATGCTCGTGCGGCACGGGCCGCGACGGGTGGGGTGGGGCCGCCGTTCCGGGCGGCGGTCCAGGGGTGTTGCGGGTGCCTCAGGCGAAGAACCCGACGATGCTGCGGATGCGGTCCCCGGAGAACTCGACGACGTCGTGACCGGTGTTGGTGGCGTCGAGTCTCCAGCGGAACAGCGCACGGTCGTGGTGGGCGCCGATCACGGCGTCGAGGGTGAACTTCAGATCACCGAAATCCGCTCGGACCCGGTCGATCCAGGCGGACAGTTCGGCGTGTCCGCGTAGGCCCGCCTGGTGGGGGTCGGTGTAGAGCGAGTCCTCGACGAGGACCGACTTCATCAGCGTCGTCCGGGCCGCGGCGTCCTGCTCGTTCCAGACGTCGAGGTAGGCGTTGATCACATCGGTGGTGCTCATGTGCTGGTTCCTTCCCGAGGGGGAGGTTCGCTGGGGTCGCGGAACGGATCTGCGCGGGTCGACCGGGTCGACCGGGTGGCGGTGGCGGGCGTCCGCGGCCCGCGAGGAGCACGTCCGGCGTGACGCGGTGCGCCTCGCCGTGCCGACGGGGGACTCCCGCGGGTTCCTACCGGCCATGCCGGGACGAAAACCCTTCTCCGGTCACGAACCCCCCGGTCTCCTCGATCCTATATGCCGTCTCATTGTTAAACGGCGTTTAGTTGTTGCACGACGTAGATTAGACCAACTCTGTAGACTGTCAAGCGTGAGCGACCCCACGACGAGCCGTCGCGACCGGCTGCGAGCCCAGACCAGCGCCGAGATCAAGGCGATCGCCATGCAGCTCATGGCGGACGGCGGCCCGAGCGCCATTTCGCTGCGCGCGATCGCCCGTGAGATGGGCATGACGGCCAGTGCGATCTACAGCTACTTCGCCACGCGCGACGACCTGATCACGACGCTCATCGGCGACGTCTACACCTCGGCGGTCGATGCCGCCGAGGCCGCCCGCGACGCGGTGCCGGAATCCGATCCGGGCGCCCGGATCATGGCCTGGGCCCAGGCCATGCGCACATGGGCGTTGGCCAACCCCGAAGGCTTCCGGCTGATCTACGGCGACCCGGTGCCCGGGTACCGTGCACCCGACGACGGCCCCGGCCAACAGGCCGAACTGCGCGCCTGTAGCGCCCTGCTCGGCCTCGTCGACGCGGCCTGGCCGACGGCCCGGGTGCGTCGGCCCGAGGGCCGTGCCTACGACTGGGCCGACTTCCACCCGGATCTGGTGGCCCACGCCCGCGAGGACTTTCCGGACCTGCCGCCGGCCGGCGTCGCGATGACGCTCAGCGTGTGGGGCCGCATGCACGGACTCTTGGCCCTGGAGATCTACGGCCACCTGCGCACCTTCATGCACGACCCGGGCACCGTCTACCACGACGAGATGTATGACTTCACCGTCTCCCTCGGCCTCGGTTCGTGACGACGGTCCGCCGTCCACGGTGGGCGCGCACGGGGGAGCCCCGGCGGTGAGGTGAGTCACCGCCGGGGCTCCCCCGGTGTCCGCGGTCGTGCCGGGCGGTTCAGGCGCCCGTGCGCACCTCCGGGCTGACCGCGGCGTCCCCGGTGGACGCCGGTGATCCGGCGTCCCGGCCGCGCATCAGCAGCGCGGTGAGGGCGGCACCGGCCGCGGCGACGGCGGCGGCCCCCAGGAACGCGGAGCTGAACCCGTCGGTCAGCGCGGGCAGGTTGCCCAGTTCGCCCGCGCCCTGGGAGGTGGCGAGCGCGGTGAGCGCGGCCAACCCGAGTGCGGAGCCCACCTGGTAGGTGGTGTTGACGATGCCCGAGGCCAGTCCGGCCTGCTCCTGCGGGACCCCGGAGATCGCCGACATCATCGCCGGGATGTAGGCCAGGGACATGCCCGTCGCCGCGACCAGCGAGGCGGGCAGCACGTCCACCAGGAAGGTGCCGGTCGGCTCGACGGCGGACAGCCACAGCAGGCCGCCGGCCAGGACCAGCAGACCGCTCACGATCAGCGGCTTGGCCCCGAAGCGCCCCAGCAGCCGTGCGGTGATCAGCGTCATGAAGACCATCAGCAGACCCGTCATGGGCAGCAGCGCGGCCCCGCTGGCGAACGCCCCGTAGCCCAGGACCTGCTGGAGGTACAGGTTGAGGAAGTACCACATGGGGATCCAGGCGGCGCCCAGCAGTGCCATCGACAGGTTGGAGATGCCGAGGCCGGGGGTGCGCCAGACGCCCAGCGGCATCAGGGGGGTCCGGACGGACCGCTGCACCAGGAGGAAGAGGGCCAGGAGCGCGGCGGCACCGATCAGCTCCAGGACGGTCTCCGTCGAGCCCCAGCCCACCTCGGGGGCGCGGACGATCGCGAAGACGGCGAGTGCCAGTCCCGCGGTGACGAACACCGCGCCGAGGACGTCCACCGAGCCGCGGCGACCGGCGACGGAGGGCAGGATCCCGGTGGCGAGCAGGGTCGCGATGCCGATCGGGACGTAGATGATGAAGATCCAGGGCCAGCTGGCCCACTCGGTGAAGACGCCGCCGAGGAACACTCCGGCGGTACCGCCGGCCGGGGCCGCCGCGCCGTAGAGGGCGAGCGCCTTGCCCAGCTCCTTGGTGTTGTGGCCGAAGAGCATCATCAGCAGGGTCATCGACGCCGGTGCGATCAGCGCACCGCCGACGCCCTGCACCGCGCGGCCCACGATCTCGACCCAGGCGGTGCTCGCCGCGGCGGCCACCACCGAGCCGGCGATGAGGACGACCCAGCCGGAGACGAAGACCCGGCGGGCCCCCAGCAGGTCGGACAGGCGTCCGCCCAGCAGGAGCAGACCGCCGAAGGCGATGACGTAGGAGTTGAAGACCCACTGGAGGTCCCCCTGGGAGAAGCCCAGGTCACGCTGCATCTCGGGGAGCGCCACTCCGATGATGGAGGTGTCCATGATCACCATGAACTGGGCGGTGGCCAGCACGAGAAGCGCCCACCAGCGCCGTGGGTTGACAGTTGACATGGGTCTGCCCCTTCACTCGGTTAGGTACCCCAGGGGGGTATCTCTGAGGCTTTGACAATATACCCCCCTGAGGTATTCCGGAAGGGTGGGTGGAGAGTCGATTCCGCACGGTGCGCGGGCACTTCGCGGGGGGCCGGTCGGCGGGGCATCGGCCGGGGCGCGGGGCCGGCTGTGCGGGACCGCCCGGGTGGGGCCGGCCGGGTGCGGGCGGCGGGCATGCGAAGGGGCCCCCGTTCCGGTCGGTCGACCGGAACGGGGGCCCGTGGTGGGGGGCGGGGCGGTTGGGTCAGCTCGCGGCGCGGAAGCTCCGCAGACGCAGGCTGTTGCCGACCACGAAGACCGAGGAGAACGCCATCGCGGCGCCCGCGATCATCGGGTTGAGCAGGCCCGCGGCGGCCAGCGGCAGGGCGCCCACGTTGTAGGCGAACGCCCAGAACAGGTTGGACTTGATGGTGCCGAGGGTCTTGCGGGACAGCCGGATCGCGTCGGCCGCCGACCGCAGGTCCCCGCGGACCAGGGTCAGGTCACCGGCCTCGATCGCGGCGTCGGTGCCCGTGCCCATCGCCAGTCCCAGATCGGCCTGGGCGAGCGCGGCGGCGTCGTTGACGCCGTCCCCGACCATCGCCACCGAACGGCCCTCGCCCTGGAGGCGCTTGACCACGGCGACCTTGTCCTCGGGCATGACCTCCGAGATGACCTCGTCGATGCCGACCTCGCGGGCCACCGACTCGGCGACCGCCTTGTTGTCACCGGTCAGCAGGATCGGCGTCAGCCCCAGGCCGCGCAGCCGGCGCACCGCCTCGGCGCTGGTGTCCTTGATCGCGTCCGCGACCTCCAGCACCGCGCGGGCCTGACCGTCCCAGGCGACCGCGATGGCGGTCCGTCCGGCGGCCTCGGCCTCCTCCTTGGCCCGCTTCAGGTCCGCGGGGAGCTCCATCGCCCACTCGGCGAGCAGCCGCTCACGACCGACCAGGACCGCGTGGCCCTCGACGATGCCCTGCACGCCCAGGCCGGGCACGTTGGCGAAGTCCTCGGGGACCGGCAGCGGTCCGGCCTTCTCCTCGGCGCCGGTGACGACGGCCCGGGCGATGGGGTGCTCGGAGGAGTGCTCCAGGGCGCCCGCCAGGCGCAGCACCTCGGTCTCGTCCTGGCCCTCGGCGGTGTGCGTGCGCAGCAGGGTCATCCGGCCGGTGGTGACCGTTCCGGTCTTGTCCAGGACGATCGTGTCGACCTTGCGGGTGGTCTCCAGGACCTCGGGACCCTTGATGAGGATGCCGAGCTGGGCTCCCCGGCCGGTGCCGACCATCAGTGCGGTCGGGGTGGCCAGGCCCAGGGCGCACGGGCAGGCGATGATCAGTACGGCGACGGCCGCGGTGAACGCGGCCGTCATGCCGGCGCCGTTGCCGAGCCAGAAGCCGAGCGTGCCCAGGGCGAGGGCGATGACCACGGGGACGAACACCGCCGAGATGCGGTCCGCGAGGCGCTGGGCCGCGGCCTTGCCGTTCTGCGCGTCCTCGACGAGCTGGGCGATCCGGGCGAGCTGGGTGTCGGAGCCGACCCGGGTGGCCTCGACGACCAGCCGTCCGCCGGCGTTGAGCGTGGCGCCGGCGACCGCGTCGCCGACCTTGACCTCGACCGGGACGGACTCGCCGGTCAGCATGGACGCGTCCACCGCGGACGAGCCCTCCACCACGGTGCCGTCGGTGGCGATCTTCTCGCCGGGACGGACCAGGAACCGGTCGCCGACCGCGAGCTGGTCGGTGGGGATCAGCTCCTCGCGGCCGTCGCGCAGGACGGTGACCTCCTTGGCGCCCAGTTCCATCAGGGACCGCAGGGCCGCGCCCGCCTTGCGCTTGGAGCGGGCCTCGAAGAAGCGTCCGGCCAGGATGAACGCGGTCACTCCGGCCGCGGTCTCCAGGTAGATGTTGGCCGCGCCGTCGCCGCGGGCGATCGTCAGCTCGAAGGGGTGCGTCATGCCCGGTTGGCCGGCGGTGCCGAAGAACAGGGCCCACAGGGACCACAACAGGGCGGCGATGGTGCCCACCGAGATCAGCGTGTCCATGGTGGCGGCGCCGTGCTTGGCGTTGGTCCAGGCGGCCCGGTGGAAGGGCCAGGCGGCGTAGACGACGACCGGGGCGGCCAGCGTCAGCGACAGCCACTGCCAGTACTCGAACTGGAAGGCCGGGACCATCGCCATCGCGATGACCGGGACGGACAGCACGACCGCGGTCACCAGGCGCTGGCGCAGCGGGCGCAGTTCGTCGTCCTCCGCGTCCGTCGTGCTCTGCGCCGGCGCGCTGCCCGCGGCGGCGGGCGGCGGGGGCGGTGCGGCCGTGTAGCCGGTCGCTTCGACCGTGGCGATCAGGGCCTCGACGTCGACCGTGCCGGAGTAGGTGACCTTGGCCTTCTCGGTGGCGTAGTTGACGGTCGCCTCGACGCCCTCCATCCGGTTGAGCTTCTTCTCGATGCGGGCGGCGCACGAGGCGCAGGTCATGCCGCCGATGGCCAGCTCGACCTGTTCGGTCGGGGCGAGCGTGCTGCTCATCACTGCTCCTCGGTAGTCGGCCCTGGGCGGAGGGCTGTCTGATGCTTCCCAAGATACCCTGTGGGGGTATCTGCGTCGAGTCCATGTATACCCCCACCCCCTATCGAAGGCAAGGTTTTCCGGGGAGTGGAAATATACCCCCTAGGGGTATAGATTGCAGGGGTGGGGCAGCGGCTAGGCGCCCACGCCCGTCGACGCCACGAGGAGCAGTAGCCATGAACACCGCAGTGAGGATCACCGCATACGCCGCAGTGCTGGCGGCGGCCTTCGGTACGGCCTTCGGGGTGGGCACCGGCATCGACCCGGTGAATCCCGAGCCCGCGTCCCACGGCAAGCACGGGTCGACCACCGCGGAAGTCGGCGGGTCCGGCGGGTCCGGTACCGGTGGGGCGGGGGACGCCGGGGAGCGGCCCGGGGGGCTCCAGGTCTCCGAGAAGGGGTACGCCTTCGAGCTGAAGACCCCGCGGATCGCCGCCGGGCGCGAGAGCGACCTCGCGTTCGTGATCCGGGACGGGAAGGGCGGGGCGCTCACCTCCTTCGCGCGGGAGCACGGCAAGGAGCTCCACCTCATCCTCGCCTCGCGCGATCTGAACACGTACCGGCACCTGCACCCCGAACGGGCCGCCGACGGCACCTGGAGCACACCGGTGAAGCTGCCCGCGGCCGGCGACTACCGGCTCTTCGCGGACTTCACGCCCGGCGACGGCAAGACCGGGAACCTGACCCTCGGCCGGGACCTCGCGGTCTCGGGCGCGTACCGGCCCGGCGAGGCGCCCGCGCCCTCCCGGACGACCACCGTGGACGGGTACACGGTCACCCTGGCGGGTGGGTTGCGGCCGGGGTCCGCCGAGGAACTGCGGCTGAAGGTCAGCAAGGGCGGTCGGGACGTCACCGACCTCCAGCCCTACCTGGGGTCGTACGGCCACCTGGTGGCGCTGCGCGCCGGTGACCTCGCCTACCTCCACGTCCACCCGAACGGCGAGCCCGGCGACGGGGTGACGAAGCCGGGCCCGGAGGTGTCGTTCACCGCCACGGCACCCAGCGCGGGGACGTACCGGCTGTTCCTCGACTTCCAGCACGAGGGCGAGGTGCGCACGGCCGCGTTCACCGTGCGGGCCGGCGGTGCCCAGGCCGGCGGCGCTGAGGAGTCGGGCGACCCGGCCGGTACGGAGCGGCCCGCGAAGCCCGAAGGCGACGGACACGAGCACTGACCCGGAAACGCCGGTGGGGTACGGAGCGACCGCTCCGTACCCCACCGGCGTTCTGCTTCCCGGGCGTCAGCGCACCGGACCTCCCCGGACCGTCAGCGCGTCACGCGGCGGAGGTGACGAGCCGGTCGGCGAGGGACTTCGCCTTGACGTCCGCCTCCTCCAACGCCCGCTCGCGGGAGGCGTCGGCGAGCGGGATCAGCTCGGACATGGCCGGGTTGGAACGCGCCAGCGTCAGCTCCGGGACGATGAAGTCGACCTCCAGCGAGAGCATCTCGGTCAGCACGGCGCCCAGGTAGTTCTGCACGTACTCGAAGGGCTCCCGGGGGGTGCCCGGGGCGTACGAGCCGCCGCGGCTGGCGACGACCGTGACGTGCTTGCCCTTCAGCGTCGACTCGGGGCCCGCGGTCCGTCCCGGGAGGATCACCTGGTCGAGCCACGCCTTGAGCGTCGAGGGGATCGAGAAGTTGTACATGGGGGCGCCGATCAGCACGGCGTCCGCGGCCTCCAGCTCCTCCACCAGGGCGATCCGGCCGGCGAACGCGGTGACCTGCTCGGCGGAGTGCGTCGACGGGTCGGCGAACCCGGCGGAGGCGGCGATCCCGTCGAGGTGCGGCACGGGGGTCGCGGCCAGGTCGCGGTAGACGACCGAGCCGTTCGGGTGCTGCGCCTCCCAGGCCTCGCGGAAGGCGCCGGTCACGGTGCGCGAGGTCGATCCCGCGGACGGGAAGAGGGACGAATCCAGGTGCAGGAGGGTGGCCATTCAGGTCTCCAAATCGGGTGACGGGCAGCCTGCGGGTGCCCGTGGGCACACGGCGCCGGATGCCGCACGGGGGTGCTGAGGACTGCTCTTCCTTTCGCAGCTATTAGTAACACAGCTACTTACTTTTTTTCATCCCCTGGGATGGCGGGCAGTACCCTGGACCGCATGGCGGCCCCGGAGAGCAACGCAATGGACGTGGCGACGGACGTGACGGGCGGGACGGACGTGACGGACGTCTCCACACGTCCCGCGGCGACACCCCGCGACGCGGACGGGGGCGCCGGACCCGCCGTGCGTCACGGCCCCGGAACGTGCGCCACGGTGGACGGCGGGATGACCCGGGTGTTCGGCCTGCTCGGGAAGCGCTGGACCGGGCTGATCATCGCCGTGCTCCTGGACGGCCCCGTCCACTTCTCCGAACTGCGCCGCGCGATCCCCGGGATCAGCGAACGGATGCTGTCGGACCGGCTCAGCGAACTGGCCGGCGAGGGCCTCGTCCTGCGGGAGGTCGTGGAGGGCCCCCCGCTGCGCGTGGCGTACCGGCTGACGGAGTCGGGAACCGCCCTCAAACCCGCGCTCTCCGCGCTCGGACTGTGGGCCGAGACCTACCTGCCCGAGAAGGCCAAGGCGTGCCGGGAGCAGATCGTGCCCGAAGACCAGCGCTGAGCCGCGCACGGGACGGGTACCGTTTCGGCCCATCGGTGTGCGTGGCGCACGCCGGTGCGACGCGGTGCAGGAGGGGGACGTAGTGGCTGAGGATCTGGTGGGAGTGCGGACCGGGGCGGGCGCGGTGCCCGGGGTCGACGCCGACGGGACGGGTACGGGGGTGGGGGCGGGCCCGCGGTTCACGGTGGACGGCGCGCTCGTCGCGGACGTCCCGCCGGGCGTGCCGCGGTCCGTGCGGCTGCCGAGGGTGCGGGGGTTCGCCGACGGGTTCCCCGGCGTGGACGGGCCCGCCGGGCAGGACGGGCCGAACCCCTCGGTGAAGGACGCCGGCAAGGCGCTGCGCACCCGTGTTCCCCGCGCTGCGCACGCCCGCCTGGACCTCGCCGACGGGCGCCCCGACGCGGTCGCCGCGGTCGAGGAGTCCAACCGGGGCCGGCTGTCGGAGCTGACCCCGATCCGGGTCGGCAGGATGGCCGCGAGCCCGTTCGCTTTCCTGCGCGGAGCCGCCGGGCTCATGGCGTACGACCTCGCGCGCACCCCCACGACCGGGGTCGGCGCCCAACTCTGCGGTGATGCGCACGCGGCGAACTTCGGTCTGTACGGGGACGCCCGCGGTGAACTCGTCATCGACCTCAACGACTTCGACGAGACGGTGCACGGCCCCTGGGAGTGGGACCTCAAGCGGCTCGCCACCTCCCTCGTCCTGGCCGGCCGGGAGACGGGCGCCAAGGACGACACCTGCCGGCGGGCCGCCTTCGACGCGGTCGGCGCCTACCGGCGGACGATGCGGTTGCTGGCGAGGCTCCCGGCCCTGGACGCCTGGAACGCCATCGCCGACGAGGAACTCGTCTCCCACGCCGACGCCCAGGACCTCGCCGGCACCCTGCGCAAGGTCGGCGAGAAGGCCCGCAACAACACCAGCGGCCGGTTCGCCGCGAAGGCGACGGAGGCCGTACTGGGCGGCGGCCGGCAGTTCGTCGACGCCCCGCCCGTGCTGCGCCGCGTCCCGGACGCGGAGGCGGCGGCCGTCGCGGCCTCCCTCGCGCAGTACGTGGACACCGTCGCCGAGGACCGGGTGCCGCTGCTCGCCCGGTACAGCATCCAGGACGTGGCGTTGCGGGTCGTCGGCACGGGCAGCGTCGGCACCCGCTCGTACGTCGTGCTGCTCCTGGACCACCGGGGGGAGCCGCTGGTCCTCCAGGTCAAGGAGGCCCGGCCCTCCGCGCTCCTCCCGCACCTGGTGACCGCCGGGTTCGCCGCCCCCCGCGCCGAGCACGAGGGTCGCCGGGTGGTGCTCGGCCAGAAGCGCATGCAGGTGGTCAGCGACATGCTCCTCGGCTGGACCACCGTGGACGAACGCCCTTACCAGGTGCGCCAGTTCCGCAACCGCAAGGGCAGCGTCGACCCCGCGGCCCTCGCCCCGGACCAGTTGGACGACTACGGCCGCATGACGGGCGCCCTGCTGGCCCGGGCCCATGCGCACAGCGCCGACCCCCGGGTCCTGGCCGGCTACTGCGGCAAGAACGACGAGTTCGACGCGGCGGTGGCGGCCTTCGCGGTCGCCTACGCGGACCGTACGGAGGCGGACCACGCGGTGCTGGTGAAGGCGGTGCGGGGCGGCAGGATCGCCGCGGAGACGGGCGTGTGACCCGACGGTTCGCCAAGGTGCCCGGCCGGGCCCGGCCGGGGGCCCCGCCGGGAGATGCGACGAGGGCGGTCGTGCGGTGCGGCCGGTGGCCTAGGGTGGTCGGGTGACGAGTCCCGAAGCCGAGGGCGCTGAGCCTGTCGAGGCCCCTGAGCCCACCGAGCCCACTGGGCCCGGTGGTCCTGCCGAGCCCGTCGCCGCGCGTCCCGAGGCGCGGCTGGAACGTGCCGTGCGGGCCGCCGAGCAGGCGTTGATCGAGTACGAGATCGCGGTCGAGACGTTCCGCATCGAGGTCGACAACTTCTCCCGGCTGCACCACCAGAAGCTGGGCCCGATGTACACGCGGCTCGACGAACTGGACGCGCGGATCGCCGAGGCGCGGGCCACCCTCAGCGGTGCGGCCGAGGACCGTCGTCTCGCGGACGAGGCATGGGCCCGGGTGATGCCGATGCCCGCCGTGGAGGAGCTGTTCCAGGGCTGGCTGTCCGGGGACGGGCTGTCCCCGGAGGCGGAGGCGATGCTCACCGAGCAGCCGGTGCGTCCGCCGGACCGGGTCCGGCCCAGTGAGGGGGCCCGGAAGCTGTTCCGGGAACTGGCCCGCAAGGCGCACCCCGACCTCGCCCAGGACGAGCCCGAACGCCAGCGGCGCGAGGAGTTCATCACCCGGGTCAACACGGCCTACTCCCGGGGCGACGAGGCCCTGCTGCGGGAGCTGGCCGAGGAGTGGGCGGCGGGCCCCGTGCCGCCCGAGTGGCAGCCGACCCGGAGCGAGGAGCTGTACGCCCGGCTGGAGTGGCTGTCCCAGCGCAAGGAACTGCTGACCGTCGTCGCCGGCGAACTGGAGGACGGCGCGATCGGCGCGATGCTGCGGATGGCCCCCGACGACCCGGACAGCCTGTTGGACGAGATCGCCGAGCAACTGCTCGCCCAGGTCAGCCAGCGGGAGGGCGAACTGGCGGAGCTGGTGGCCCAGCTCGCCGAGCGCGGACTCGATGCGGCGGCCATCTCGGAACGGTCCATCCCGGTGCCCGGCGTGGACCCCGCGGACCTGCCCAAGCACCGGTCCCGGACCCAGCCCCACCAGGGTTCCCACCCCGTGCCGGAGCCGCCGGCCGAACCCCGGGACTGAACCCCCGGTCCGGGCCGACGCCAGGCCGACGCCAGGCCGGCGGCGGGTCGGGTAGCGTCGTAGGCATGCATTTCGGATCTGGTGTGCCCACGGTCGGTGTCCCCGACCTCGCGGACGGTGACTTCCTGTTGGACGTCCGTGAGGCCGACGAGTGGGAGGCGGGGCACGCGCACGGAGCCCTGCACATCCCGATGAGCGAGTTCGTCGCCCGCTACGGGGAGCTGACCGAGGCCGCTCCGCAGGACGGCCGGGTGCACGTCATCTGTCGTTCGGGCGGACGCTCGGCCCAGGTCACGGCGTACCTGGTGAACCAGGGGCTGGACGCGGTGAACGTCGAGGGCGGCATGCAGCTCTGGGAGGCCGCGGGGCGCCCCGTGGTCACCCCGCAGGGCCAGCCGGGCACCGTGGTCTGACCCCGCCGGCATCCTGTCCGTCGGGCTCGGAGGGCTCAGACGGCTCAGATGGCTCGGACGGCTCAGCGGTCGAAGTCCAGCTCCACTTCCTCCGTCACCGGACGGGACTGGCAGGCCAGGACGAACCCGGCGCCCGTCTCCTCCGGCTCCAGCGCGAAGTTGCGGTCCATGGTGACCTCGCCGGAGACCAGGAAGGCCCGGCAGGTGCCGCACACCCCGCCCTTGCAGGCGTAGGGGGCGTCGGGGCGGTTGCGCAGGACCGTGTCGAGCAGCGTCTCGCCCCCGCGGGCCGGCCAGCTCCCGGCCCGCCCGTCCAGGTGCGCGGTGACCTTGCTGTGCGCGGGCGGTGCGGTGGCGGGCGGTGGCGGGGCGGCGTCCACGTGGAAGACCTCCTCGTGGATCAGCGACCGTTGCACCCCGAGGTCGCGCAGCGCCCGCTCGGCGCCCTCCACCAGCCCCAGCGGCCCGCACAGGAACCAGCCCGCCACCCGTTCCACCGGGAGCAGCGCGGGCAACAGCGCGGTCAGCCGTTCGCGGTCGAGCCGGCCGGCGGGGAGCCCGCTGCGCCGTTCCTCCCGGGACAGCGCCGTCACCAGGTGGAACCGGTCCGGGTAACGGTCCTTGAGGTCCGCCACCTCGTCCAGGAACATCGTCGACGCAGTCGTCCGGTCGCCCCGCAGCAGACAGAACCGGGCCTCGGGTTCCCGGGCGAGCAGCGTGTGGGCGATGGACAGCACCGGGGTGATGCCGCTGCCGGCGACGACCGCCGCGTACTGCCCGGGGGCGGGTTCCAGGGTGAAGCGGCCCGCCGGGGTCATCGCCTCCAGCTCGTCGCCGACCGCGACCTGCTCCAGCGCGTACGTCGAGAAGGCGCCGCCGTCGACCAGGCGCACGCCCACCCGTAGCGTCCGCGGGCCCGTCGGACCGGGGGCCGGCGAACAGATGGAGTACGTACGGCGCACCTCGGTGCCGTTGACGACGCGGCGCAGTGCCAGGTGTTGACCGGGGGCGTGCCGGTAGGCGGTGCGCAGTTCTTCCGGAACGGCGAGGGTGAGGGCCACCGAGTCGTCGGTGAGCCGGTCGACCGCGGCGACCCGGAGCGGGTGGAAGCGGGCCATCACAGTTCCTTGAAGTGGTCGAAGGGCTCCGCGCAGGCACGGCAGCGGCGCAGCGCCTTGCACGCGGTGGACGAGAACCGGCTGAGCAGTTCGGTGTCGGTGGAGCCGCAGAGGGGGCAGGCCACGGGCGGGAGGTCGGTCGGGTCGGTGCGAGGGTGCGCGGACCTCGTGTGGGTGGGGCCCAGCGGTACCGTCACGGGGCCGGTGGCGGGGCCGGTGCGTGGTGGGGCGATGCCGAACGCGGCGAGCTTGCGGCGGCCCTCGTCGGTGATGTCGTCGGTGCTCCAGGCGGGGGCCAGCACGGACCGGACGGTGACCTCGGGGACGCCGTGCTCGTGCAGGGCCCGTTCGATGTCGGCCGCCATCACTTCGACTGCGGGGCAGCCGGTGTACGTGGGGGTGAGGTCGACCTCGACGCGGCCCGGGCCGAGCAGCCGGACCGCGCGCAGTACGCCCAGCTCGGTGAGGGTGAGCACGGGCAGTTCGGGGTCGGGCACCGCGCCGGCGACGAGTCGGAGCCGTTCCTCCAGTGCGGTGTCCGCACCGGCTGCGGGGCTCCGGGCGCCGCCGGCCGCCCTCACCACGACGCCCCCGGGTGGCTGCGGTGCAGGTGCTGCATCTCGGCCAGCATCCGTCCGAAGGGCTCGGTGTGCACTCCCTGCCGTCCGCCGCCTGCGCTCCAGGCGCCCGAGGACGGGCCTTCGGGCAGGTCGAGCGTGGCCGCGCGCAGGGTGGCGCCCACCGATTCCCGCCAGGCGGTCCGCAGCGCGGCCCAGTCGAGGTCGAGGCCGGCCAGCGGCTCGAACATCTCCCCGGTGTACCGCCACAGTGCGGTGGTCGCCCGCCGCATGCGGTGGTGGCTCTCCTCGGTGCCGTCGCCCAGGCGCAGGGTCCACTGCTCGGCGTGGTCCTGGTGGTAGGCCACCTCCTTCACGGCCTTCGCCGCCAGCGGTGCGAACTGCGTCGACCCGTCGGCCAGCCCGGCGTAGAGCAGCCGTTGGTACGTCGAGAAGTACAGCTGCCGCACGACGGTGTGGGCGAAGTCGCCGTTCGGCTGCTCGACCAACTGGAGGTTGCAAAACGCCCGCTCCTCGCGCAGGTACGCCAACTCGTCCTCGTCGCTGACCGTCGACAGCAGGACCCGGGCCTGACCGAGGAGGTCCAGGGCGATGTTCGCCAGGGCCACCTCCTCCTCCAGCACGGGGGCGTTGCCGGCCCATTCGCCGAGGCGGTGGGAGAGGACCAGGGCGTCGTCACCCAGGGCCAGTGCGGTGGCGGTCGGTGCGGTGTCCGTGGCGGCTGGTGCCGTGGCACTGCCCGTGCTGCCCGCGGTGGCCGGGGCGTTGAGGGCGTTCGGGACGGGGGGCGTCACAGGTGCTGCACCCCTTCCGGGATCTCGTAGAAGGTCGGGTGCCGGTAGGGCTTGTCGGCCGAGGGGTCGAAGAACGGGTCCTTCTCGTCCGGGGAGGACGCGGTGATCGCGGTGGAGGGCACCACCCAGAGGGAGACCCCTTCGCCGCGCCGGGTGTAGAGGTCGCGCGCGTTGCGCAGGGCCAGCTCCGCGTCCGGGGCGTGCAGGCTGCCGGCGTGGGTGTGGGACAGCCCGCGCCGGGACCGTACGAAGACCTCCCACAGGGGCCAGTCCGTCGGGTCGTTCATGCCGTCGCCCTTCCGTCCGCGTCGGTGCGCCGCTTGTGGGCGTGGGCCGCCGCCGCTTCCCTGACCCAGGCGCCCTCCTCGTGGGCCCGGCGGCGCCGGGTGATCCGCTCCTCGTTGCAGGGGCCGTTGCCCTTCAGGACCTCCCGGAACTCCTGCCAGTCGATCGCGCCGTAGTCGTGCCGGCCCCGCTCCTCGTTCCACCGCAGGTCGGGGTCGGGGAGCGTCAGGCCCAGCGACTCGGCCTGGGGCACGCAGATGTCCACGAAGCGCTGGCGCAGTTCGTCGTTGGAGTGGCGCTTGATCTTCCACGCCATGGACTGCGCCGAGTGCGTCGACTCGTCGTCCGGCGGGCCGAACATCATCAGCGACGGCCACCACCAGCGGTCCACCGCGTCCTGGGCCATCGCGTGCTGCGCCCCGGTGCCCCGGCTGAGGGCGAGCAGCAGCTCGTACCCCTGGCGCTGGTGGAAGGACTCCTCCTTGCAGACCCGGACCATCGCCCGGGCGTAGGGGCCGTAGGAGCAGCGGCACAGTGGGACCTGGTTGGTGATCGCGGCACCGTCCACGAGCCAGCCGATGGCACCGACGTCGGCCCAGGTCAGGGTGGGGTAGTTGAAGATCGAGGAGTACTTCTGGCGGCCCGAGTGGAGCTTGTCCAGCAGTTCCTCGCGGCGGACGCCGAGGGTTTCCGCCGCGCCGTAGAGGTACAGGCCGTGCCCGGCCTCGTCCTGCACCTTGGCCATCAGGATCGCCTTGCGGCGCAGGGAGGGGGCGCGGGTGATCCAGTTCGCCTCCGGTTGCATGCCGATGATCTCTGAGTGGGCGTGCTGGGCGATCTGGCGGACCAAGGTGGCGCGATAGGCGTCCGGCATCCAGTCCCGCGGCTCGACCCGCTCGTCCGCGGCCACCGTGGCGTCGAAGGCCGCTTCGAACAGGGCGGTGCGCTCCGCGTCGGCCCGGGCGCCCGTGGGTTCCCCGCCGGACGTCCGCCGTGCCGATGCTGTCGTCATGCCTACCCCTCCTGGGCCGACCGATCGTTCGGTCCGTTGCATCCATGGTGAGACCCAGCCCGTAGGGTGTCAACCCTGTGGATAACTCCATGACGCTGTGCCGGGCGGGCGGCCCTGAGTACCGTTCCGGTGCGGAGGCGCGGGGCGGCGCGGCAGTCGGACAGGGAGTGGGGAGCGGGCGGTATGGACGCGTACGACAACGGGGTGCGGGGCGCCGGGGCGGCGGGGGGTGACGGTGCTGCTGCGCCGCCGGCTCCTGGGCCGTCGGCCGCTGAGGGCCCACCGGGCGCTGGGGGCCCGCCGGTCGCCGGCCCACCGGGTGCGGCGGGGCCGGTCCCTGCGGGGCCGCGGGGGGAGGACGTGTCCGCCGGGTCGCCCGCCGCTGATGCACCGGCTACGGACCCGTCGGCCGGCGACCCGCCGTTGGAGGACCCGCCGGCCGGGGACCCACCCGTCGCGGGCAAGCCGGTCGGCGGTCCGTCGGCCGGGAACGGGTCGGCCGGGGACCCGTCGACGGGGGACCTGCCCGTCGCTGGTACGGCGGCCGACGGTCCGTCGGCCGGGGACGCACCACCGGTGAACCCGTCGGTCGGGGACTCGTCGGGCCGGGAGCTGCCTTCCGTGGACGGTCCGGCTGGGGGCCCGTCGGCCGCTGGTCCGCCCGCCGGGGACGGGGCGGCCGGAGTTGCGCCGTCCGTGCGTCCGCCCGTCGCGGGCATGCCGGTCGGCGGTCCGTCGGCCGTGGACGCGTCGTCCGGGTGGCCGCTCGTCCGGGGCCTGCCGTCCGCGGACCTGCCGTCCGCGGACCTTCCGGCTGCGGGAACGCCGGCGGCCGGCCCGCAGCCTGGGCACGTACGGGCCGAGGGCGCGTCAGCCACGGGCGGGGCGGACGCCGGGGAGCCGACGGGTGGCGGCCCACCTGCCGGGAAGCCGCCCGCGAGGCCGCGGGCGGGGATAGCGGGGCTGCCCCTGGGGCAGCAGCTCACCGCCGCGCTCGCCCTCGTGCTGGCCGCCCTGGCCGTCGCCGCGCACCTCGGGCTGTCGTTCCTGCACGTCGCCCCGTCGAACACGATGACCAAGCAGTACGCCGACGCCATCGACGCGTGGATCTACCCCGAGTTCGAACAGAACTGGAAGCTGTTCGCCCCGAACCCGTTGCAGCAGAACGTGGCGGTGCACGCGCGCGCGCAAGTGCGTGACGAGGAAGGTCAGCGTCGTACCACCGGCTGGTACGACCTCTCCGCGCTCGACGGCGAGGCCATCAACGGCAACCTGCTGCCCAGCCACACCGAGCAGAACGAACTGCGCCGCGCCTGGGACTTCTTCGTCGGTTCGCACGACGCCCAGAACCAGCCCAACGGACTGCGCGGCACCCTTTCCGGGGAGTACGTGCGCCGCATCGTCGTGATGCGGCTCGAACGACTCCAGGACGAGGAGCGCGACGGCCGGGGCGGCACCATCGAAAGGGTCCAGGTGCGCGCCGCCACCACCAACGTCGCACCACCGTCATGGAGTGGTGAGACCGTCGATCTGAACCCGCACTACCGGCATGTGCCCTGGTGGTCGGTGACCGAGGACGACAGGCCGTTGGACGCGGCGGGCGACACCCGGGCGCGGTCCGACCGTACGGAGGAGACCCCGTGAGCGGGACCGGCAGCGCGCTCGCGCGCGGCATCGACCGGGTCACGGGCAGCGCCCTCGGCCCCCACCAGACGGCGATCGTCCGGATCGGGTTCTCGCTCACCTGGTTGCTGTTCCTGCTGTGGGAACTCCCGCACCGCCACCAGCTGTACGGACCCGACGGGCCGTGGAGCTGGAGCATGGCCCGGGACTGGACCGCCGACAACGGTGCCTTCACGGCCCTGATGTGGTTCGACGGCAACCTCTGGTTCGAGCTCGTCTACGGGCTCGCCGTGCTCTCCAGCGCGTTGCTGCTGCTCGGCTGGCGCACCCGCACCATGTCCGTGCTGTTCATGATCGGCGTGTTGTCGCTCCAGAACCGCAGCGTCTTCATAGGGGACGGCGGGGACAACGTCATCCATCTGATGGCGCTCTACCTGGTGCTCACCCGCTGCGGGCAGGTGTGGTCCCTGGACGCCCGTCGTGAGCGGCGGTCGTCCGCGGCGCTCGCCCGGGGCGAACGGGTCCGCGAGGACCGGGTGGGCCCGGTCCTGTGGTGGGTGCTGGGCGTCGCGCTGTCCGCACTCACGTTCAGCGGCGAGCTCGGATGGGTCTGGCTGGTCTTCTTCTGGGGCGTGTGGCTCGGGCTGGCCCTGTGGTGGGCCTTCGACCGGAAGGGTCCCGACCGTCTGAACCCGAACCGCCGACTGCTGGACGTCCTCGCCAACGTCGTCCACAACGCCGGACTGTTCGTGATCATGGCGGAGGCCTGTCTGATCTACGCCACCGCCGGCTGGTACAAGGTGCAGGGCTCGCGCTGGCAGGACGGCACGGCCGTCTACTACCCCTTGCACCTCGACTACTTCTCGCCCTGGCCGGCGCTCTCCGACCTGATGACGCAGTCCGGCACGTTCGTCATGCTGGTCACCTACGGCACGGTCATCGTGCAGGTCGCCTTCCCCTTCACACTGTTCAACCGCAAGGTCAAGAACGTCCTGCTCGCGGTCATGATCATGGAGCACTCGGTGATCGCGGTGACCCTGGGGCTGCCGTTCTTCTCCCTCGCCATGATCGCCGCGGACGCCGTCTTCCTGCCCACCTCGTTCCTGCGGCGGTTCGGGCGCGCGGTGACCCGGCTGTGGGAGCGCGTGCTCGGGGTGTTCCGCCGGGCCAAGGCGCCCGGGCCGCCGGGCCGGGACGACACGCAGGGCGCCGAGCCCAAGCCTGAACCCGAGCGCAAGTCCGGACCCGATCCCGTACCGGTTGCCGTGCCGGGGCAGCGGGCCGGGGAGGCGGGGCGTCCCGTACCGGCGGAGCCCGTGGGGGTCGGCGGGGACGGACCCGTGCGCCTCGGCAAGGACCCGGCCCCGGACCTGCCCGGGGACGGCGCGCCGCCCGTGGGGAGCCCGCGGTAGCCGGGGGCGCCGGCGCGGTGGTCGTGATGAGCCCGCGGTGTTCGTCGTGCGCCCGGGGCCGGGCCGCTGGGCTCCGCCCCGGGCGCACGTAGGCTGACCGGCATGAACCCGACGGGAGCCCAGCACACCGGCGACGCCGCCCGGGCGGTGAGCGCCTGGCGGGGGCTCGCCGACGGTGCCGTGCTGCTCGACGGGTTCCACGCCGTCAAGCACGCCCTGCGCTTCGAGGCGCGGGTGCCGCTCGTCCTGGCCGCCGACCGGGGCGCGGTGCTCGCCCTCGCGGACGAGTTGGCGCCCGACGTGGTGGCGCCGCTCGGCACGCTCCTGGTGGAGGTGCCCGAGGAGGACCTGCGCACCCTGGTGCCCCGGCTCCATCCCACCGGAGTGGCCGCGCTGGCGGTGCGCCCGGCGCGGGACCTCAACCTCGCCGCCCTGGCCCGGCGGCCCCGCACCACCCCCGTCATCGTGCTCGACCAGCCGCGCAACCTCGGCAACGCCGGGGCCGTGATCCGGCTCGCCGCGGGTTTCGGGGCGACCGGGGTGGTCACCACGGGCACCCTGGACCCCTGGCACCCCACGGTGGTGCGTGGCGGCGCCGGGCTCCACTTCGCCACCGCCGTGGAGCGCGTGGACGAGGTCGCCGACCTGCCCGAGGGGCCCCTGTTCGCGCTGGACGCCGAGGGCGAGGACATCCGGGGCGTCGTCCTGCCGGACGACGCCGTCCTCGCCTTCGGCTCCGAACGCAGCGGGCTGTCCGCCCCGTTGCGGGCCCGGGCCGACCGGTTGCTGTCGCTCCCGATGAACCCGCGGGTCTCCAGCTACAACCTCGCGACCAGCGTGGCCATGACGTTGTTCCACTGGTCGGCCCGGCAGGGAGCCCCGGCCGGCCCCTGAGCACCCGCCGGGAGGGACGGCGGGGGAGGCCTCAGACCGTGCCCCGCACCTCCACCACCCGGAAGCGGTTGGCCACGAACGCCCCGTCGCACAGGGCCGCGTTCGCCGCGGGGTTGCCGCCCGAACCGTGGAAGTCGGAGAAGGCGGCCGTCTGGTTGACGTACACCCCGCCGGTGAGGTTGAGCGAGAGCTGCGCGGACTCCTCCAGACAGACCTCCTCGACGCCGCGGGCCACCTCCGGCGAGGTGGTGTACGCCCCGACCGTCATCGCGCCCTTCTCGCGCACGGTGCGGCGGAGCAGTTCCAGGGAGGCGGCCGTCGAGTCGGTGGCCACGACGAAGGACACCGGGCCGAAGCACTCGCTGAGGTACGCGGCCCCGTCGTCCGGCTTGGCGCCGTCCAGGGTGACGATGCTCGGGGTGCGGACCACGGCGTCCGGGTACTCGGGATGGGTGAGCGCCCGGGAGGCGAGGGCGACCTCGCCCAGCTCCGGGGCGGCTTCGAGGCGGGCCCGTACCGCCGGGTTGACCAGGGCCCCCAGCAGGGCGTTCGCCCGGGCGTCGTCGCCGAGGAGGCCGTCGACGGCGGCCGACAGGTCGGCCACCACCTCCGCACGGGTCTTGTGGCCCGCGTCGGTGCTGATGCCCTCGCGGGGGATCAGCAGGTTCTGCGGGGTGGTGCACATCTGGCCGCTGTACAGGGACAGCGAGAAGGCCAGGTTGGACAGCATGCCCCGGTAGTCGTCGGTGGAGTCGATGACGACGGTGTTGACGCCCGCCTTCTCCGTGTACACCTGGGCCTGCCGGGCGTGGGTCTCCAGCCAGTCGCCGAACTCCGTGGACCCCGTGTAGTCGATGATCCTGACCTCGGGGCGCAGGGCCAGGGTCTTCGCCAGGCCCTCGCCGGGGCGTTCGGCGGCGAGCGCGACGAGGTTCGGGTCGAAGCCCGCGTCGGCGAGGACCTCGCGGGCCACCTGCACGGTGAGCGCCAGCGGCAGCACCGCGCGCGGATGGGGTTTGACGAGGACGGCGTTGCCCGTGGCGAGCGAGGCGAACAGGCCCGGATAGCCGTTCCAGGTGGGGAAGGTGTTGCAGCCGATCACCAGGGCGACCCCGCGGCCGACCGGGGTGAACCGCTTGGCGAGGGTCAGCGGCTCCCGCTTGCCCTGGGGCTTGACCCACTCGGCGGACCCCGGGGTGCGGACCTGCTCGGCGTAGGCGTAGGTGACCGCTTCGAGGCCGCGGTCCTGGGCGTGCGGGCCGCCCGCCTGGAAGGCCATCAGGAACGCCTGCCCGCTGGTGTGCATGACGGCGTGCGCGAACTCGTGGGTGCGGGCGTTGATCCGGGCGAGGACCTCCAGACAGACCGCGGCGCGCAGCTCGGGGCCGGCCGCCCGCCAGGCCGGCAGGGCGCTGCGCATCGCGGGGATCAGGACGTCGGGGTCCGGGTGCGGGTAGCTGACGTCCAGCGCCGGGCCGTAGGGCGAGGTCTCGCCGCCCACCCAGTCGTCGGTGCCGGGTTGGTCGAGGTCGAGCCGGGTGCCGAGGACGGCGTCGAAGGCCGCCCGGCCCTCCGGCGGGCCCAGGCTGCCGTTCTCGCCGTACGCCTTGGGGTGCTCGGGGTGCGGGGACCAGTACGCGCGGGTGGCGATCGCTTCCAGGGCCCGGTCCAGCACGGGTCGGTGGGCGGCGATCAGCGGGTGCGCGGTGGGTTCGGCGGACATGGACCAACTCCTCCTCGGGCCGGGTCCCTGTGGGGCCGGCGAGCTGGGCAGGAACGGGCGGACAGAGCTAGAGTAACCGAACGATCGGTCGGTACAAGGGGGTCCGGCGAAGCTGTGGACAACCTCGTGAGGGAGGATCTGCCAGCATGACAGCAATCGACCTCAGCAGCCCCGTGGCCGTGGTGGGTGCCGGCACCATGGGACAGGGCATCGCCCAGGTCGCGTTGACCGCCGGGCACCCCGTGCGCCTCCACGACGCCGCACCGGGCCGGGCCGCGTCCGCCGCGGCGGCGATCGGCGGCCGGTTGGACCGACTGGTGGCCAAGGGCCGGCTCGGCGCCGCCGAGCGGGACGCCGCACTGGCCCGGCTGGAGCCCGTCGACGCGCTCGCCGACCTCGCCGGCTCGGGGCTGGTGGTCGAAGCCGTGCTGGAGCGGCTGGACGTCAAACAGCGGCTGCTGGGCGAACTGGAGGACGTCGTCGACGACGACTGCCTGCTCGCCACCAACACCTCGTCCCTCTCCGTGACCGCCGTCGCCGGGGCGCTGCGGGTGCCGGGGCGCTGCGTGGGCCTGCACTTCTTCAACCCGGCGCCGCTGCTCCCGCTGGTGGAGGTGGTCTCCGGGTCCGCCACCGACTTCTCGTCCGCCACGCGTGCGTACGAACTGGCCCGCGGCTGGGGCAAGACCCCGGTGGCCTGCGCGGACACCCCCGGGTTCATCGTCAACCGGATCGCCCGGCCCTTCTACGCCGAGGCGTTCGCCGTCCACGAGTACCAGGGCGCCGACCCGGCCACCATCGACGCGGTGCTGCGCGAGAGCGGCGGCTTCCGGATGGGTGCCTTCGAACTCACCGACCTGATCGGGCAGGACGTCAACGAGGCCGTCACCCACGCGGTGTGGGAGGCGTTCTTCCGGGACGTGAAGTTCGCCCCGTCGCTCGCCCAGCGGCGCCTGGTCGAATCGGGCGCCCTCGGCCGCAAGTCGGGCCGCGGCTGGTACGCGTACGGGGACGGGGCCGAACAGCCCGAACCCCACACGGCGGACCCGGCCCCCGCGCCCGCGCACGTGGTGGTCGAGGGCGACCTCGGTCCCGCCGGCGCGCTCCTGGACCTGATACGCGGGGCGGGCATCCCCGTGCGCGAGGAGGACGAGGACCACGGCACCCGGTTGCTCCTGCCCGGCGGCGGTCAACTCGCCCTGGCCGACGGACAGACCTCCGTGGAGTTCCGGGACGTCGTCTACTTCGACCTCGCCCTCGACTACCGCGCGGCGACCCGGATCGCGCTGGCCGCCTCCCAGGACACCTCGCCGCGCACCCTGCGGGAGGCCACCGGGCTGTTCCAGGCGCTGGGCAAGGACGTGAGCGTCATCGGGGACGTGCCCGGGATGATCGTTGCCCGCACGGTGGCCCGGTTGATCGACCTCGCGATGGACGCCGTGGCCCGGGGCGTCGCCACCGAGGAGGACGTCGACACCGCCATGCGCCTCGGCGTCAACTACCCCCTGGGGCCCTTCGAGTGGAGCCGCCGGCTCGGCCGGAGCTGGGCCCACTCGCTCCTGGACGACCTGCACCTGCGCGACCCTTCGGGACGCTACGCCCCTTCGCTGGCGCTCTACCGCCACGCCTACGCCTCCGAGAAGCGGGAGCCCGCCTCATGACCGCCGTGAAGCGCGACACGTACACCCCCGAGTCCCTGCTCGCCGTGGCGGTGACCGTCTTCAACGAGCGGGGCTACGACGGCACCTCCATGGAGCACCTGTCCAAGGCGGCGGGGATCTCCAAATCGTCCATCTACCACCACGTGACCGGCAAGGAAGAACTGCTGAAGCGGGCCGTCAGCCGGGCGCTGGACCGCCTGTTCGGCATCCTCGACGAGGAACGCGCGTGCGGGGGGCGCGCGGTGGAGCGCCTGGAGCACGTCACCCGGCGCATGGTGGAGGTGCTGATAGACGAACTGCCGTACGTGACGCTGCTGCTGCGGGTGCGCGGCAACACCGACACCGAACGGTGGGCCCTGGAGCGCCGGCGGGAGTTCGACCACCGGGTGTCCGAGCTGCTCAGGGCCGCCGCGGCCGACGGGGACGTGCGCGGGGACGTCGACGTCAGGCTGGCCACCCGACTGGTCTTCGGGATGATCAACTCGATCGTGGAGTGGTACCGGCCGGACGGCCGCGGCCACGGTGACCAGGAGGTCTGCGAGGCCGTCGTCCGCCTGGTCTTCGAGGGCCTCCGCCACGAACCCTGACGGCCCCGCAGCGGTCACGGCTCGGGGTCGAGGTGGTCCTCCTCGAACACCAGCAGGGTCCGGGTGCTCAGCACCTCGGGGATGGCCTGGAGCCGGGTGAGGACCAGTTCGCGCAGCGCCCGGTTGTCGGCCGAGTGGACCAGCAGCAGCACGTCGAAGTCGCCGCTGACCAGGGCGATGTGCGCGGCCCCCGGCAGCGCGCGCAACTGCTCGCGGACCGTGCGCCAGGAGTTCTGGACGATCTTCAGCGTGATGTACGCGGAGGCCCCCTGCCCCGCCCGTTCGTGGTCGACGCGGGCGCCGAAGCCCCGGATGACCCCGTCGTCGATGAGACGGTTGATGCGGGCGTAGGCGTTGGCCCGGGAGACGTGGACCCGCTCGGCGACCGACCGTATCGAAGCGCGCCCGTCGGCCTGGAGGATCTGGAGGATGTCCCGGTCGATCGCGTCCAGGGGGCGGGCCGGCAACTCGGGGAGCGCGAACGGCGTGCCGCCGAGGTTCCCCGGATCTTCGGTCCCGCCCTCGCCCTCGGGCCCGTCGACCATTCGTTCAGCTGCCATGTCCCCCCGCCTCCCTATCATGGACGTACTGCGTTCATCCCAGGCTGTGGAGAACCGTTTGTCCACAGCCCGGGATGGCCTGTAGCCAAAATGTGCCGCTGACCGAACAATCGGTAGGTGAGGCGCGCACCCCGTCGGCGCCTCAGCCGCTCCCCCCGAGGAGCCCCGTCGACGAGGAGGTGCACGTGTGAAGAGGCACAGCACACCGGTCATGGACCAGCACGGGACGTACGTCCCCAACCCGCCCCCCGCTTGGACCCCGCGCACCGACCCCGCCCCGCTGCTGCCCGACGCCGAGCCGTACCGGGTGCTCGGCACCCCGGCGGCCCGTCGCACGGACACGGCACTGCTGCGCACGCTCCACGCCCAGCTGGTCAGGGGCCGCCGCTACAACACCCAGGCGACCGCGCTGACCAAGCAGGGCCGGCTCGCCGTCTATCCGTCGAGCACCGGACAGGAGGCGTGCGAGATCGCCGCGGCCCTCGCCCTCGAAGAGCGCGACTGGCTGTTCCCCAGCTACCGCGACACGCTCGCCGTGATCGCCCGGGGCGTCGACCCGGTGGAGACGCTGACCCTGCTGCGCGGCGACTGGCACACCGGCTACGACCCCCATGTGCACCGGGTCGCTCCGCTCAGCACGCCCCTCGCGACCCAACTGCCGCACGCCGTGGGCCTGGCGCACGCGGCCCGGCTCAAGGGCGACGACGTGGTGGCGCTGGCGATGGTCGGCGACGGCGGCACCAGCGAGGGCGACTTCCACGAGGCCCTGAACTTCGCCGCGGTCTGGGGCACCCCGGTCGTCTTCCTCGTCCAGAACAACGGCTTCGCGATCTCCGTGCCGCTGGCCAAACAGACCGCCGCCCCCTCCCTGGCGCACAAGGCCGTCGGGTACGGGATGCGCGGCCGGCTGGTGGACGGCAACGACGTCCTCGCCGTGCACGAGGTCCTCACCGAGGCGGTCGCCCGGGCGCGGAACGGGGAGGGGCCGACCCTGGTGGAGGCCATCACGTACCGCGTCGAGCCGCACACCAACGCCGATGACGCGGGCCGCTACCGCGCGGCCTCCGACGTGGACGTCTGGCGCGCCCACGACCCCGTCGACCTGATCGAGGCGGAGCTGACCGCGCGCGGACTGCTCGACGAGGACGCCCTGCGGGCCGTCCGCGAGGACGCCGAGGAGATGGCGGCCGATCTGCGGGCCCGGATGAACCAGGACCCCGCACTCGACCCGATGGACCTGTTCGCGCACGTCTACGGGGAGCCGACCCCCCAGCTGCGCGAACAGGCGGCCCGACTGCGCGCCGAGCTCGCCGCCGGCAACGACGAGCGCGCCGACGCCGCTGGTACTGGCGACGGCCGGGGCGTCCAGGACGGCAGGGGCAGCCAGGACGGCCCGGCGGGTCGGCACGGGTACGGGCACGAGGGGACCGCACGATGAGCGCCACCGTCACCGCGAAACCCGCGACCATGGCCCAGGCCCTCGGGCGGGCCCTGCGGGACGCGATGGCCGAGGACCCGGCCGTGCACGTCATGGGCGAGGACGTCGGCGCCCTCGGCGGGGTCTTCCGGATCACCGACGGCCTCGCCGCCGAGTTCGGCGAGGAACGCTGCGCGGACACCCCGCTCGCCGAGGCCGGCATCCTGGGCACCGCCGTCGGGATGGCCATGTACGGGCTGCGACCCGTCGTGGAGATGCAGTTCGACGCGTTCGCCTACCCCGCGTTCGAACAGCTCGTCTCGCACGTCGCCCGGATGCGCAACCGGACCCGCGGCGCCATGCCGTTGCCGCTGACCGTCCGGGTGCCCTACGGCGGCGGCATCGGCGGCGTGGAGCACCACAGCGACTCCTCCGAGGCGTACTACATGGCCACGCCCGGACTGCACGTCGTGACCCCCGCGACCGTCGCCGACGCGTACGGACTGCTGCGCGCCTCCATCGCCTCCGACGATCCGGTGCTCTTCCTGGAGCCCAAGCGGCTCTACTGGTCCAAGGCCGATTGGAACCCGGACCGCCCCGCAGCCGTTGACCCCCTGGGACGCGCGGTGGTGCGGCGCACGGGTCGCGACGCCACGCTCCTGACGTACGGGCCGTCCGTCCCCGTCTGCCTGGAGGCGGCCGAGGCGGCGACGGCGGAGGGCTGGGACCTGGAGGTGGTGGACCTGCGTTCGCTGGTGCCGTTCGACGACGCGACGGTCTGCGCATCGGTGCGCAGGACGGGTCGCGCCCTCGTGGTGCACGAGGCGAACGGCTTCGGCGGACCGGGCGGCGAGATCGCGGCGCGGGTCACCGAGCGCTGCTTCCATTACCTTGAGGCCCCAGTACTGCGTGTGGCCGGGTTCGACATCCCGTATCCGCCGCCGATGCTCGAACGGCACCACCTGCCGGGCGTCGACCGGATCCTGGATGCCGTGGCCCGGCTTCAGTGGGAGGCGGAGGGCTGATGGCACAGGTGCTGGAATTCAAGTTGCCGGACCTAGGGGAAGGGCTGACGGAGGCGGAGATAGTCCGCTGGCTCGTGGAGGTCGGTGACGTCGTCGCCGTGGACCAACCGGTCGTCGAGGTGGAGACCGCCAAGGCGATGGTCGAGGTGCCCTGCCCGTACGGGGGCGTGGTCACCGCCCGCTTCGGCGAGGAGGGCACGGAACTGCCCGTCGGTGCTCCGCTGATCACCGTCGCGGTGGGCGCCAAGGCCACCGAGGTCCTGCCCGCGGACGGCACGGACCGCGCGCACGCCGCGGACGGCCCGCACGGCACCGACCCGAGCGGCACCGCACGGACCACTGCCGGCTCCGCAGGTTCCGCCGGTTCCGTCGGCTCCGCGGGCGGTGCTCCTGGCGCGCCGGCGGGTGACGCGGCCTCGGGCAACGTGCTCGTCGGGTACGGCACGGGCGCGGCGCCCGCGCGCCGGCGCCGGGTCCGCCCCGGCGCCCTCGCCCCCGCCGGGTCCGCCCCGGCGCCCCTTCCGGCGGCGCGCGGCGAGGGACCGGTCCCCGTGATCTCGCCGCTGGTGCGCAAGCTCGCCCGGGAGCACGGCATCGACCTCGCCGAGCTGGCCGGATCGGGACCCGACGGGCTGATCCTCCGCGCGGACGTGGAGTACGCCCTCGCCGCGCGGACGCATCTGCGCGCCGTACCGGGCCAGGAACCGGCTCCCGCCGCGGGCATCCCCACTCCGCCGCGGTCCCCCGCCGCGCCGGCCCCGACCCGGGCGAGCGCCCCGGCCGGGCCCCCGGCCCCGTCGAACGCGGCGGCGACGGCGGTCGCCCCGGCATCCATCGAGCGCCGTGCGCCCGCCGTCGGCGCGTCTGGTGGCACGCGTATCCCCTTGCGGGGCGTGCGCGGCGCGGTCGCCGACAAACTGGCGCGCAGCCGCCGCGAGATACCCGAGGCGACCGTCTGGGTCGACGCCGACGCCACGGAGCTCCTGCGGGCGCGCACCGCGATGAACGCGGCGGGCGGGCCGCGGATCTCCCTGCTCGCCCTGTTGGCCCGGATCTGTGTGGCGGGACTCGCCCGGCACCCCGAACTGAACGCCACCGTCGACCCGGACGCCCGCGAGATCGTCCAGCTCGACGCCGTCCACCTGGGCTTCGCCGCGCAGACCCCGCGCGGGCTGGTCGTCCCCGTCGTCAAGGACGCCCACACCCGCGGCACGGAGTCCCTGAGCGCCGAGGTCGCCCGCCTCACCGACCGGGCCCGCGAGGGTGCCCTCGGCCCGGTGGAACTCACCGGCGGCACGTTCACCCTCAACAACTACGGCGTCTTCGGCGTCGACGGCTCCACACCGATCATCAACCACCCGGAAGCGGCCATGCTCGGGGTCGGCCGGATCATTGCGCGGCCCTGGGTCCACGAAGGGGAGCTGGCGGTCCGCCAGGTCGTCGAGCTGACCCTGACCTTCGACCACCGGGTCTGCGACGGCGGTACGGCCGGCGGTTTCCTGCGGTACGTCGCCGACTGCGTGGAACAGCCCGCGGTGCTGCTGCGCACCCTCTGACCGCGCGGACCGAACCCCCGGGGCGGCGCGGTTTCGGCCAACGCCCATACTCGGGGGATGACCGCGCACGACGGCGCGCACGACGCCGTGGTCCTCGCCGGCGGCGCCGCCCGCCGTCTCGACGGGGCCGACAAACCAGGGGTACGGGTGGGTGGCCGCACGCTGCTCGACCGGGTCCTCGCGGCCTGCGCGGGCGCCCGGACCACCGTGGTCGTCGCGGACCGGCGTCGCACCGAGCGCCCGGTGCGCTGGACCCGGGAGGAACCTCCCGGACAGGGCCCCGTCGCGGCGCTCGACGCCGGACTGCGCCAGGTCACCGCCCCGGTGACCGTCGTGCTCTCGGCGGATCTGCCGTTCCTCACCCCGGGCACCGTCCGGGACCTGGTCGCCGCGCTGGACGCGGGAGCCGCCGAGGCCGCCCTGCTCGCCGACGCCGAAGGCCGCGTGCAGCCGCTGGTCGCCGCCTATCGGACCGAGCCCCTGCGCCGGGCGCTCGACGGCCTCGCCGACCGCCACGGGAGCCTGGCCGGGCTCCCCCTGCGCGCCCTCGTTCCGCTGCTGACGGTGACCACCCTCGCCGACCCCGTCGCCTCCTTCGACTGCGACACCTGGGAGGACATCGCGTCGGCACGGGCCCAGATCAGGGAGCATGGGCGCGTGCTGGACGAATGGATGACTGCGGTCAAGGACGAGCTGCGCCTCGACCTGGACGTCGACACCGCGCTGTTGCTGGACCTCGCCCGGGACGCCGCCCACGGGGTGGCGCGACCCGCGGCGCCCCTGACGACGTTCCTCGTCGGCTATGCGGCGGCCCGGGCCGGCGGAGGGCCCGAAGCGGTCGCCGCGGCGGCCCGCCGAGCCGCGGAACTGGCCGCCCGTTGGGCGGCGGAGCCCCCTGAACGGCCCGCCGTTCCCGAACAGCCCACCGCCGACCGGTCCGCTGCCGACCCGGCCGCCGAGACCGTCCACCCGGACGCGCCATGACCACACCGCCACCGGACGACCATCTCGCCCTGTACGAGGCCCTGACCCGTCAGCCGCTGCTCCCCGATCCAGCGCCGCCGGAACCCGGGCACCCCGAGGAACCCGGCCGCGTACGGGGGGAACGACATCCGCAGGCCACCTCCCCGGACGCCACGGCCTTCGACGCAGCTCCCGACGCCACCGCCCTCGACGCCACCGCCCGTGACGCCACCCCCCTCGACCCCGGCGACCCCCACCCCGCCGCCCCGGGCACCCGCTCCCGTACCCACGTCCGTACCCGCTCCCGTACCGACTCCCTTACCCACGGCGGACCCCCGCACCCGATCGACCTCCACGCCACTGCCTGGCCCGACGCACGGCGCACCGCCGAGTCGGCGGGCGCCACGGCCCGCCGGGCGAACGCCCCGGTCAGCGTTCCGCTGCACTCGGCCGCCGGCATGGTCCTCGCCACCCCGCTGACCGCCCTGACGGACCTTCCGTCGTTCGACACCTCCGCCATGGACGGCTGGGCGGTGTCCGGCCCCCCGCCCTGGAGCGTCCGGGACGACGGACTCCTCGCCGGGACGGCACCGTTCCCGCGCCTCAGCGACGGCGAAGCCGTACGGATCGCCACCGGCGCCCGCGTCCCCCCGGACACCACCGCCGTCGTCCGTACCGAACACGCCCGCACCGACCACCACGGACGGCTCCACCCGGACCGGGCGGTCCCGCAGGGCCAGGACATCCGCCCCCGCGCCCAGGAGTGCCGCCGGGACGACCCGCTGCTCCCGCCCGGGACCCTCGTGACCCCGGTCGTCGTCGGCCTGGCCGCCGCCGCGGGATACGACATGCTCACCGTGGTCCCGCGGCCCACCGTGGACGTCCTCGTCCTCGGCGACGAACTGCTGCGCCGAGGGCTCCCCCACGACGGCCTGATCCGCGATGCGCTCGGCCCGCTGCTGCCCCCCTGGCTCAGCGCGCTCGGTGCCGAGGTCACCACCGTCCGCCACCTCGGCGACGACGCGACCGGTCTGTACGGGGCCGTGGCCGGCTCCACGGCCGACCTGGTGGTCACCACCGGAGGAACCGCCGCGGGTCCGGTCGACCATGTGCACGCCGTTCTGGAGCGACTCGGTGCGGTGCTCCTGGTGGACGGTGTGCGCGTGCGCCCCGGCCACCCGATGCTGCTCGCCCGACTGGGCACCCCCACCCTCCGTGCCCGGTTCCTGGTCGGTCTGCCCGGCAATCCGCTCGCCGCGGTGTCCGGTCTGCTGACCCTCGCCGAGCCCCTGATCCGCACCCTGGCGGGACGTACCCCTCCGGAGCCCTACCCGGCACCGGTACGGGACGAGGTGGCGGGACACCGGGACGACACCCGGCTCGTCCCCGTGGCCCTGCGTGCCGACACCGCCGTGCCGCTGCACTACACCGGACCGGCGATGCTGCGGGGGATCGCCGCGGCCGACGGGCTGGCGGTGGTACCGCCCGGGGGGGCCCGTGCGGGGCAGGAGTTGGAGATCCTCGACCTTCCCTGGTCCATGTCCGCACTTGGGGTGTGTTTCACGTGAAACTTCCAGGCCAAGACGCGATCGCGCGTCAGGCCGATGATCATTTGGTCACCGGGCGCATCAAGTTGCCCAAGCGGGTGGTCGAACGCCCGCTGCTCCAGGTCGCCAAGCGCGTGCTGATGGCGCTGCTGGTGCTCGTCAGCACGGCCCTCATCGTCTACTTCGACCGTGAGGGCTACGGAGACAACTCCGACGAATCGGTTGACCTGCTCGACGCGTTCTACTACGCCACCGTCACCCTCTCCACCACCGGGTACGGCGACATCACTCCGGTCAGCGACGGGGCGCGGCTCATCAACATCCTGGTCATCACCCCCCTGCGGGTGGTGTTCCTGATCATCCTGGTCGGTACGACCCTGGAGGTGCTCACCGAGCGCACCAGGGAGGAATGGCGGCTCAGCCGCTGGAGGTCCAACTTGCGTGACCACACCGTCGTCGTGGGCTTCGGCACCAAGGGGCGCTCGGCGGTCCAGACCGTCTGCGCGACGGGGCTGAGCAAGGACCAGGTGGTGATCGTCGACCCGAGCAGCAAGGTCATCGAGGTGGCCACCGCAGAAGGGTTCGTCGGGGTGATCGGCGACGCCACCCGCAGTGACGTCCTGTTGCGGGCCGAGTTGCAGAAGGCGCGTCAGATCATCATCGCCACCCAACGCGACGACACGGCGGTGCTGGTGACCCTCACCGCCCGTCAGCTGAACCGTGCGGCGAAGATCGTGGCGGCGGTCCGCGAGGAGGAGAACGCACCGCTGCTGCGCCAGTCCGGCGCCGATGCGGTCATCACCAGCGCCAGCGCGGCCGGGCGGCTGCTCGGTCTCTCGGTGCTCAGCCCCAGCGCGGGACGGGTCATGGAGGACCTGATCCACCAGGGCAGCGGCCTCGACATCGTGGAACGACCGGTCATAAAGGCCGAGGTGGGACTCACCGCCCGGGAGACCGAGGACCTGGTGGTGAGCGTCGTCCGGGGCCACCGGGTGCTCGGCTACGACGACCCCGCCATCGGCAAGCTCCAGTTGACGGACCGGCTCATCACCATCGCCCGGGCTTCGGCCCGGACCGCGGGGTCGCAGTAGCCTCGCGCCATGCATGCGATCAGTGTTGCCGAGGCCGGTGGTCCCGAAGTGCTCACCTGGGGGGAGGTGCCGGACCCCGTCCCCGCTGAGGGCGAGGTCCTGATCGAGGTGGTGGCCAGTGCCGTCAACCGGGCCGACCTGTTGCAGCGGCGCGGTCTGTACGACCCGCCGCCCGGCGCCTCGCCCCATCCCGGGCTGGAGTGTTCCGGGCGGATCGCCGCCCTGGGGCCCGGGGTCGCGGGATGGTCCGTCGGCGACGAGGTGTGCGCCCTGCTCTCCGGTGGCGGTTACGCGGAGCAGGTCGTGGTGCCGGTCGGCCAGCTGCTGCCGCGGCCCGGGAACCTCTCCCTGGTGGAGGCCGCCGCGCTGCCCGAGGTCGCCTGTACGGTCTGGTCGAACCTGTTCGTGGTCGGGCACCTGCGGCCCGCCGAAACGGTGCTGATCCACGGCGGGGGCAGTGGGATCGGGACGCTCGCGATCCAACTCGCCAAGGCGGTGGGGGCCCGGGTCGCCGTCACCGCGGGCAGTGCGGAGAAGCTGCGCCGCTGCGCCGAGCTGGGCGCGGACGTGCTGATCGACTACCACGAGCAGGACTTCGTCGAGGAGGTCCGACGGGCCACCGGGGGCGCGGGGGCCGATGTGGTGCTCGACATCGTCGGCGCCGCGTACCTGGAGCGGAACGTGCAGGTGCTGGCGGTGAACGGTCGGCTCGTGATCATCGGCTTGCAGGGCGGGGCGAAGGCCGAACTGAACCTCGGGGCGCTGCTGGCCAAGCGGGGCGCGGTCGCGGCGACCTCCTTGCGGGGGCGCCCCCCGGCGGAGAAGGCCACGATCGTCGCCGCGGTGCGGGAACACGTCTGGCCGCTGGTCGCGGCCGGACGGGTGCGGCCCGTCGTGGACCGGAGCCTGCCGATGCGGGACGCCGCTGCGGCCCACCGGGTGCTGGAGGACGGCGACAACATCGGAAAGGTGCTGCTCACCGTCTGACCGTGCGCTGCGGACGGGCGCACCCCGGACGGACCCCTCCGGGATGCCGGCGCCCCGGGCCCGTGTGAGGGTGGGCCGCGGGGATGGCTCTGTCCGGAGGGCGGTCGCTGTGGCTGCGTGGCTGGGTGCGTTCGGCGGGACCGCCGCGGTCCTGACGGCGCTGCTCCTGGGGCCGCTGGGCTCCGGTCCGGCGCGCGCACTGGTGCCCCCCGCCCCCGCCCCCTCCTTCGGGTCCGGGGCGCCGACGGGTGGTGCCGCCGGCCCCTCCCGTGCACCGATCCCCGCCCCGGAGAGCGCCGGCGGTGGCGAGGGCCGTCCACGGCCGGTGCGGCCCCCGGGCCAGCCGCTTCCGCGTGATCCGGCCCCGCACGATCCGGCCGGGACGCCCGCCGTACCGACGCCGGGCGGGCGTTCCGACAGTGCACCGGCCGGCGCGGGCCCCGGTCCCGGTGGGCGCCCGGGCCCGGCGCACGCGTCCGGGCCCGCGGCCGGGAGCCCCGCCGCGGCACCCTCCCGCACCGGGGCCCCCGCCCCGGAGGAGTCCCGCGCCGGTAGCCGTCACGGTGAGGGGCGTCCTCGTCCCGGTCGGCCCGAGGGCGAACCGCCCCGGCGCGACCCGAGCGCGGTACCCACCGCGTCCACCGCGCCGAGGCCGGACGGTCTCCACGACGGACCGGTGGGCGGTCGCCCGGACCTGGACCCGGACCCGGACACCGCATCCGACTTCGGTGCGGACCCCGGAATCGACTCCGAAGCGGACTCCGAAGGGGACTCCGAGGCCGGCGAGGCCGACGGGCGGGCCATGGACGACGCGCCGCAGGTCCCGCCCTCCCCTGCGCACGGGCCGGCCTCCGAGGTCCTCTCCCTGGGCAGCGGGCTGCTGCTGATGGGGCTGGGCCTCGGATACCTGGGCTGGCGGCTGCGGCAGTCCTGACGGCGACCGTCACCGTCGGACGGGGGCCGACGCGGTGCGCGACACCCCCCGTCCGGCGGTGGCCCGCCCGGCCCCGACGGACGGAACGATCACGATCCACGGGGTACCACGCCGACGGGTGCTCCGGTGCGCGACAATGAGCCCATGGAGATGCCGAGGAACGAACGGTCGCCGGAGAGCCCCCAGGTCCTGGTCGTGGGCCAGGACGGAATGGCTCTCGGCGGCGGAGACGAGGACTCCCGCGAGGTGCCGGTCACGGAGATGGTGGAGCAGCCGGCCAAGGTCATGCGCATCGGCAGCATGATCAAGCAGCTCCTCGAAGAGGTGCGGGCCGCCCCCCTCGACGACGCGAGCCGGCAGCGCCTCAAGGAGATCCACGCCAGTTCCGTCAAGGAGCTGGAGGACGGGCTCGCCCCGGAGCTGGTGGACGAGCTGGAGCGGCTGTCGCTGCCCTTCACGGACGAGGCGACGCCGAGCGACGCGGAGCTGCGGATCGCCCAGGCCCAGCTGGTCGGTTGGCTGGAGGGCCTGTTCCACGGCATCCAGACCACGCTGTTCGCCCAGCAGATGGCGGCCCGCGCCCAGCTCGAACAGATGCGGCGGGCCCTGCCGCCGGGCGTCGGCGGCGACGAGGACCACGGCCACCCGGGCGGCCGGACGGGCGGCCCGTACCTGTAGGCCCGGTCACGGGGTTCGACGACGGGCCGTCCCCCACCGTGTGGACGCTGTCGGTTCGCCCGGCCCCCGCGATGCCCCACCGAGCGTCAGCTCGGTGGGGCATCGTGCTGGGAAGCGGCGGGTGCGGGCCCTGCGCCGTTCCCCGGCGCTGAGCCACCTGCCACCGGCACCGAGCGCCTTCGGAGGAACCTCGCCCTTCCGCATCCACGGACCGCCGTCCGCGGGAAGGAGCGGAGAGGACGAATCCATGACGAGGGCCGAGCCCGCTCGTGACCGAAGCCGCGGTTCGGAGGAGGAGCGGCGATCCATGGCTGCGACGAGCGAAGCGCCCCCCGACGCCGTGGTGGTCGGAGCGGGGCTCGCCGGGTTGGCGTGCGCGGGGGACCTGCTGCGGGCTGGGCTGAGCGTCCGGGTGGTGGAGGCGTCGGACGGCGTGGGCGGTCGGATGCGGTCCGACCGGCACGAGGGCTTCGTCATCGACCGCGGCTTCCAGGTGTTCAACACGTCCTACCCCCAGGTGAAACGACGGCTGACCCTGCGCGCCCTGAAACTGCGTCCCTTCACCGCGGGGGTGTTGGTGCACACCGAGCGGGGTCGCCTCCGCTTCACCGATCCCACCCGTGCACCCCACCGGCTCGGGGACCTCCGCCCCGGGCGCCTCGGTTCCGCGCGGGACCTCCTGGCGCTGGGGATGCTCTCGGCACGGGACGCCCTCGGGCCGGTCGAGCCGCTCAAGCGCGCCGAGGACCGCACCACGAGGACCGCGCTCTCGGCGGCGGGTTTCTCCGAAGAGTTCATCGAGTGGCTCTTCCGGCCCTTCCTGTCGGGCGTGTTCCTGGAGGACGAGCTGGAGACCTCCAGCCGCTTCTTCCATCTGGTGTGGCGCAGCATGGTGCGGGGCACGCTCTGTCTTCCCGCCCGGGGCATCGGTGCGGTGCCCGCCCAGCTCGCGGCGGGGCTCCCGGCCGAGGTGGTGTCGTGGGACCGTCCGGTGGAGCGGCTCACCGACGACGGAGTGCTGCTCGCGTCGGGGCAGGAGATCGCCGCGCCCGCGGTGGTGGTGGCGACCGGTCCCGGAGCGGCTGCCTCGCTGCTCCCCGGGCTCGTGGTACCGGCCTCGCGCGTGGTCACGACCTACTACCACGCCACGGACGGCCGCTCCCCGTTGGGCGAGCCGACCCTGTTGATCGACTCCGGGCGCCGGTTCCTCAACACCTGCGTGCTGAGCGAGGTCCAGCCGGGGTACGCGCCCGCAGGCCGCCATCTGATCGCGACCTCCGTGCTCGGTACCGATGAACCGGGGCGCGAAGCCCTCCTGAGGGCGGCACTGGCCGAGGTCTACGACACCGGAACCGACGGCTGGGAGCTCTTGACCGTACGTACGGTTCCCGATGCGCTGCCCGCCATGCCGCCTCCGCAGCCGCTCGGCCGTACGGCGAGGGTGGGCCCGGGGCGTTACGTCTGCGGCGACCACCGGGCCACCGGCTCGGTGCAGGGTGCGCTGGCCTCGGGCGCCAGGGCGGCGCGGACCGTGCTCCGAGACCTCGCGTCCTCGACCTGACGCTTCACCTGCCCAGAAGTGCCTGAGCATCCTGAACCGGTGTGGCGCCCGGTGCATCCGGAACGACAGCACCGCGGGAATCCCGATCATCGGATGGTTCGACGCCATGCGGTGATGCAGACCGGCCGGGGAACCCTCGGCCCGGACGGATTCGGTTCTCCCTCAAGGGCCCGGGCGGTCTTCGAGGCAAGTGAACGTGATCACTCGGAGCACGCATGTCCACCACACCGCGACGGGCCCGTTGGCTGATCCCCGTGGCCCTGCTCGTCGCCTGGCTCGCGATCGGCGGTGGGCTGGGCCCCTTCGCGGGGAAGCTGGGTGAGGTCGCCACCAACGACCAGGCCGCCTTCCTGCCGCGCAGTGCGGAGTCGACGCGGGTCATCACGGAGCAGCGGGCCTTCCAGCAGCGGGAGACGGTGCCCGCCCTCGTGGTGTGGACCGCCGACGACGGTGGTCGCTTGGACGGGGCGCAGCGCGCCGCGGCCACCCGGGCACTGGCCTCCGTCGCCGGCGAACCCGGTGTGGAAGGGCGGCCCTCCCCCGCACTGCCCTCGCGCGACGGTCGGGCGCTCCAGGGGATCGTGCAACTCGGCCCCGACCTCGGGGACGGGCTGGAGAGCACCCTCGACCGGGTGCGGAAGGCTGCCGGGGGCGTGCCCGGTGCCACGGCGGAGTTGGCGGGGCCGGCCGCTGCGCAGGCGGACCTGTCGGACGCCTTCGCCGGGATCGACGGGCTGTTGCTGGGGGTGGCCCTCGCCGCGGTGCTGGTGATCTTGTTGTTGGTGTACCGGAGCGTGCTGCTGCCGCTGGTCATCATCGTGGGGTCGGTGTTCGCGCTGGGTCTGGCGTGCGCCGTGGTGTACTTCCTCGCCGATCGCGGGGTGGTGCGGGTGGACGGTCAGGTCCAGGGCATCCTGTCGATCCTGGTGATCGGTGCGGCGACGGACTACGCCCTGTTGGTGACGGCGCGCTACCGCGAGGAACTCGCCCGCACGACGGACCGGTTCCTCGCGGTGCGGGCCGCGCTGCGGCAGTCCACGGGGGCGATCGTCGCGAGTGCGGCCACGGTCGCGCTGGGGCTGTTGGCGTTGCTGCTGAGCGATCTCACCAACAATCGCGCGCTCGGACCCGTCGGCGCCATCGGAATCGTCTGTGCGGTGCTGAGCGCCCTGACCTTCCTCCCGGCGGTGCTGGTGCTGCTCGGTCGGGCCGCGTACTGGCCGGCCGCGCCCCCTTCGGCGGAGTCGGCCGCGAGCCCCTCGGGGATATGGCCCCGGGTGGCCGCCTTGGTCGACCGGGCGCCCCGCCGGGTGTGGTCCCTCTCGCTGGTGGGCCTGTTGGTCTGCGCGGCCTTCGCGCCCGCGCTCACGTCGAAGGGGGTGCCGCTGGACGAGATCTTCGTCAAGGACGCGCCGTCCGTCTCCGCCCAGCGCACGCTCGCCCGGCACTTCCCGGGCGGGTCGGGCAATCCGGCGGTCGTCATCGCCGCCGCGGATCGGGCGGAGCAGGTGGTGGAGGTGGCGGGCCGTACCCGAGGGGTGGCCTCCGTCGCGGCGGTGACGGAGTCGGGGCGCCCCGGTGGTGGTCCACCGCTCGTCGTCGACGGTCGGGTGCGCATCGACGTCACCCTCCAGGACGCGGCGGACAGCGATGCGGCGAAGGACGCGGTGGCCCGGCTGCGCACGTCGCTGCACGCCGTGCCCGACGCGGCGGCGCTCGTGGGTGGCTACACGGCTCAGCAGTACGACACCCAGGTCACCGCGGAACGGGACCGCACGGTCATCGTTCCCGTCGTCCTGGTCATCATCTTGATCATCCTGATGGGACTGTTGCGCTCGTTGGTGATGCCGCTCCTGTTGGTGTCCACCGTGGCACTGAACTTCCTGGCCACCCTCGGTGTCTCGGCCCTGGTCTTCGAACACGTCTGGGGATTCGCCGGGACCGACTCGTCCGTACCGCTCTACGGTTTCGTGTTCCTGGTGGCGCTCGGCGTGGACTACAACATCTTCCTGATGTCCCGGGTACGGGAGGAGTCCCTGCGCCACGGGGTGCGCGCGGGAGTCCTGAAGGGGCTCGTCGCGACCGGCGGAGTGATCACCTCCGCGGGGGTCGTGCTGGCGGCGACGTTCGCCGCGCTCGGGGTGATCCCGCTCGCCTTCCTCGTCCAGATCGCCTTCATCGTGGCCTTCGGGGTGCTGCTCGACACCTTGGTGGTGCGCTCGTTGCTCGTCCCCGCACTGGTGCGGGACATCGGCCCCGCGTCCTGGTGGCCGGGGGTGTTGAGCCGGCGTCCGGGCGGGCGGGACGTCTGAGATACGGGTCCGGGAACCTACTGCGCGGGGTTGCCGGTGGAGACGTCGAGCTGGATGGTCGGCGGGTTCTCGGGGTCGAAGTCGGTGCCCGCCTGCGGGAACTGCTTCATCACCGCCCCGTCACCGTACGTGTTCTCGTTGACGTCGGTGGTGTCGAAGCGCCACCCGCCGGCCTGGAGGCACTTCTTCACCGAGTCGATGTGCTTCATCACGAAGTTCGGCATCTCGACCTTGCCCTCGTCGGTGTACGACGTCTCGGGCTCGCTGCACTCCGTGTCCTCGATGGCCTTCGTGGTGTCCGGACCGCGGTACCCGTCGGCGACCTTCGGCGCGGACGCGGTCGGGCTGGACCCGGCGCCCGGCTCGTCCTCGCCGTTGCCGCCGAAGGAGTTGATGATGCCGCCGAGGACGCCGAGGGCGAGGAAGACCCCCACCACGACCGCCACGGTGTTGCGCTTGCGCTTGCCGCCCGGCCCCCGGGAACCCTGCTGCGGCCCCACGGCGTAGGGGGCCGGCGCCTGCTGCGTCACCCCGTACCCGACGGACGGACCCGGCGCCGGGGTCCCGTACCCCTGCTGCGGATAGCCGTACCCCGGTCCGGCGCCGTGCGGCTGCGGGGGCGCCGGCTGCGCGGGGGACGGCGTGGGCGGACCGTAGGGACCCGGCTGGTACGGCGCGTGCACGGGGCCCGGCGCGGGCGCCGCGGACCGGTCCACCGGCGGGAAGACGGCCGAGCCGACGCCCGCCCCGCTCGCGGTCGGCGCCCCCGGCACGATGCTGGGCGCGACCTGCTGGAGCGACTGGGCGACCCGCAGGCACTCGTCGCGCATCGCCTCGGCGCTGGGGAAGCGCTCGTTCGGGTTCTTCCGCAGGGCCCGCGCCACCAGCGCGTCCACCGCCGGCGGCACCGACCGGTTGATGGTCGACGGGGCGACCGCGTTCTCCTGGACGTGCGCGTACGCGATGGCCAGCGCCGAATCCGCCTCGAACGGCAGCCGCCCGGTGACCAACTGGAACAGCATGATGCCGACGGAGTACAGGTCGGAGCGGGCGTCGACGCCGCGGCCGAGGGCCTGCTCCGGCGAGAGGTACTGCGGGGTGCCCACGACCATGCCGGTCTGCGTCATCGACGTGACCCCGGACTGCATGGCCCGGGCGATGCCGAAGTCCATGACCTTGGTGACGCCGCGCTTGGTCATCATCACGTTGCCGGGCTTGATGTCCCGGTGGACCAGCCCCATTTCGTGGCTGATTTCCAGCGCCGCCAGTACATCGGCGGTGATCTTCAGCGCGTTGTCCGTGGACATCGCGCCGAACTGCTTGACGTCCGACTCCAACAACGAACCGAGCGGCCGGCCCTCGACGTACTCCATGACGATGTACGGGGTGGTGCTGCCGTTCAGCTCGTCCTCACCGGTGTCGTAGACCGACACGATGTTGGTGTGGGTGAGCTTGGCCACGGACTGCGCCTCGCGGCGGAACCGCTCCCGGAACGCGGGCTCGCGCCCGAGTTCGGTGTGCAGGGTCTTGACCGCGACCTGACGGTCGAGCACCGAGTCGTAGGCCAGGTGGACGGAGGCCATGCCGCCCTCGCCGAGCAGGTCCCGCAGCTGGTAGCGTCCACCGCCGACCGAACGCCCTGCGTAGTGACCCTGCGCGCGGTCCTGGCTCATGGTCTGCGTCCCCCATCGGCGCGGTCGGTGACTGTCGCCCGGCTCCCGCGTTCGGTGATCGATTGTGCTATTCCCGGCCAAGTCTGCCGGAGGTCACTGACACGTCAAGTTCGGTGCCCGTTCCGTGACCGTACGCGAATGAAGCGTCGCGGAAGCGTTACCGCCCCTGTGGGCACCCGGACACAGGATTTGCCCCGAACGCGACGGTACGGGTTTGATGGCCGGTCCATCTCGGACCGTGGGGGTCGTCGAAGGCTGTAGCGTTGGCAGGCGGAGACCGTAACAACCACCGCACGTACGCGGGCAGAAACGACGGCGAGGACTGATGGCACAGACGCAGCGCGCCCAGGGCCCGTCCGACCCCGAGGCATCTGGCGGCGGCATGGGTGACGCGCCGGAGAACTGGGGCAACGGCGGACTGGTCGGGGACGGCCGGTACCGGCTCACCCACCGGCTGGGCCGGGGCGGCATGGCCGAGGTGTTCGCGGCCGAGGACGTCCGACTGGGCAGGACCGTCGCCGTGAAGCTGCTGCGCGCGGACCTCGCCGAGGACCCGGTGTCCAAGGCCCGGTTCACCCGCGAGGCGCAGTCGGTCGCCGGGCTCAACCACCACTCGGTCGTCGCCGTGTACGACTCGGGCGAGGACCAGGTCGGCCACCAGACGGTGCCGTACATCGTCATGGAGATCGTCGAAGGCCGCACGATCCGCGACCTGTTGATCAACGCCGAGGCCCCCGGGCCCGAGCAGGCACTGATCATCGTCTCGGGAGTGCTGGAAGCCCTCGCCTACTCGCACCAGCACGGCATCGTGCACCGCGACATCAAGCCCGCGAACGTCATCATCACCCACAACGGTGCCGTGAAGGTGATGGACTTCGGCATCGCGCGCGCCCTGCACGGCGCGCAGTCGACCATGACCCAGACCGGCATGGTCATGGGCACCCCGCAGTACCTCTCCCCCGAGCAGGCCCTCGGCAAGGCCGTCGACCACCGCTCCGACCTGTACGCGACGGGCTGTCTGCTCTACGAACTCCTCGCACTGCGCCCGCCGTTCACCGGTGAGACCCCGCTGTCGGTCGTCTACCAGCACGTCCAGGACATTCCGGTGCCCCCGTCGGAGGTCTCCGACGGGGTCCCGCCGGAGCTGGACGGCCTGGTCATGCGGGCCCTCGCCAAGGACCCCGACGACCGCTTCCAGACCGCCGAGGAGATGCGCGGCCTGATCCAGTACGGCATCCAGATGCTGTACGAGCAGGGCAGCCACACCGGCACCTGGAACACCGGGCCGGTCAACGGTCACGACGCCGCCCACACGCCCGCGATGGGCATGGCCGGCACCACCGCCCTGCCGCACCCCGAATCCGGCACCACGCAGATCCCGCAGCCCATGCTGCGCCCGCCCGGTGACGACGGGGGCTACGGCGGTTACGGCGGCTACGACCAGGGTTACGACCACGACGGCAACGGGGGCGGGCGCAAGAACAAGCTGTGGCTGCTGGCCGTGCTCGCCGTGGTCGCGGTGGTCGTGGGTGTCGCCCTGGCCGTGCGGGGCATGGGCAACGACGACACCGGCGACGGACAGAAGACGGAGAACAAGCCCTCGACGTCCCAGTCGCAGAAGACGGACAAGCCGAGCAAGAAGCCGGAGACGGAGAGCTCGCCCAGCCAGTCCAACAACTGGGGCAACGGCACCAGCAGCGGCAGTAGCAGCGGTAGCGGCAACGGCACCTACAACCCGCCCCGGCAGCAGCAGCCGGGCGGTACCGGCGGCAAGCAGTCGTACTCGCAGCGGCCCACCGGCCAGGCTTCGCAGCCGGCCACCCAGCCGCCGGCCACCACCAGCCAGCAGCCCACCGGCGGGCAGTCGCAGGGCAACGGCGGCCAGCCCACGGGCGGCAACACCGCCCCGGTGACCGGTGGTAACGACGGCGGTGCCGACAACGGAGGCGCTGCCAATGGTGGCGGCGATGCCGCGAACGGTGGCGGCGATGCGGCGGGCGGCTCCGGTGAAGCCGCGGGTGGCGGGGCGGGGGCCGGGGGCGGCGCGGCGGATGGTGGCGGGGGTGACCCCCCGCAGCAGTAGCTTCTCCCCCCTCCGGCGGGGACGGCTCCCGTTCGTCTGTCTGCTGCGGGTCCGCGGGGGTTGCTCGCGCAGTTCCCCGCGCCCCTAAAGGGGCGCCCCGAGCTCGGTCCGGTACCCCGGTCGGGCCCCGTCAGGGGCGCGGGGAACTGCGCGAGCGGCCACGACGCGTCAGACGGCCGGGCCCGACGGGTCGGACTCGTGCAGGGTGACGAACTGCGGCTCGATCCGGAGGTACACCGGATCGTAGGGCTCGCCGTCCACCCCGCGCGGGGTCGGACCGAACAGCAGCAGCTCCGCGGGCTCCGGCAGCACCGCCTCGCACAGCCCGACCAACTGGACCGACCACTCGGCCGCCCCCGGCTCACACGTGCCGAGGTTGTCCGCCCCGTAGGCGACCACACTGCCGATGCACGCCCGGTGGTAGCCGTAACCGCGGTGCATGCGCAGCAGCAGCCGGCCGTCGACCAGGATGTGCCGGGCCGCCGCGAGGAACGGGAGCGCCCGCATGCTCGTGGCCACCCGACCGTGATCGGTGCCGGCGAGCAGGGCGAAGGCACGCTGCTCGGCGCAGGTGCGGCCCGGGGGTGCGGACGGCGACGGGGACATGGGCATAGGGCTCAATGTCGACCATCCGTGCGTCGAGCGCCAGGGAAACCCGCCCCTGCTGCTCGGGACCAAGGTCCCGAATGCCGTCGAAGGTGACCATACGGGGGCGAGGTGCTCCGAACGGTCGCGTGGGCGTTCACTCGATGGGGTGGATCAGCCCTTGCGGGCGTCCAGCCGGGCCACGTAGGCGGCGGCCTGGGACCGGCGCTCCATGCCCAGCTTGGACAGCAGGCTGGAGACGTAGTTCTTGATGGTCTTCTCGGCGAGGTGCAACCGCTCGCCGATGACCCGGTTGGTGAGCCCCTCGCCGATCAGGTCGAGGATGCGGCGCTCCTGGTCGGTCAGCGAGGCGAGCTTCTCGTCCCCGTCCCGGCCCGAGCCCTTGCGGCCCCCGTCCCGCAGTCGCTCCAGCACCCGGGCGGTGGCGACGGGGTCCAGCAGGGACTTCCCGGCGGCCACGTCCCGCACCGCCGCCAGCAGCTCATTGCCCCGGATCGCCTTCAGGACGTATCCGGAGGCGCCGGCCATGATCGCGTCGAAGAGGGCCTCGTCGTCCGCGAAGGACGTCAGCATCAGGCACTTGACCGACTCGTCCTGGGAGCGGATCTCCCGACAGACCTCGACCCCGCTGCCGTCCGGCAACCGGACGTCGAGCACCGCCACGTCCGGGCGGACCGCGGGGATGCGCGCCAGGGCCTCGGCCGCCGTACCCGCCTCCCCGACGACCTCGATGTCGTCCTCGACGGTCAGCATCTCGTGGACGCCCCGCCGGACCACCTCGTGATCGTCAAGAAGGAACACCGTTATCTTTCCCTCTTCTCGCACGGTGCCAGTCTCACACACGATCTCTTCCCCCGCCGTGGGCCCCCGGGTTACGGTTCGCCTGTTCCGGCCCCCCTGTCCGCCCGACGCGGCGCCCTGACCAGCGAGAGTTCCCGACCGACGCGATTTACTTGGAAATCCAAGGAAAATTGCAGGTCAGACGGGCTTCGCGGCGAGGCGCGACACTGGGTAACGTGCTAGGTGCAGGGCACCCGCCGGGGCACCTGTCACGCCTTTTCCCGGCGGAGCGCACCCACCCCGTGCGCGGTTGCTCGGGGACGGGCGACCGCACTGGCCCTCCCGGCGAACCCGGGTGGCCGGACCGACGGAGGAGCAGTACGTGACCGCGGACAGCACTGTCAGCACTGTCGCACGAGGGCCGCGCAAGCGTGCCGCCGCCAAGAGGACGTCGGGCGCGCAGCCCGACCTGGTTCAGCTTCTGACCCCCGAGGGCAAGCGGGTCAAGCCCACCAAGGCGGTCGCCGAGTACGCCGCGTACGTCGAGGACGTCACCCCCGAGGACCTGCGCGGGCTGTACCGCGACATGGTCCTGACCCGTCGCTTCGACGCCGAGGCCACGTCCCTCCAGCGTCAGGGCGAGCTGGGCCTGTGGGCCTCGCTGCTCGGTCAGGAGGCCGCGCAGATCGGCTCCGGCCGGGCCACCCGACCCGACGACTACGTCTTCCCCACGTACCGCGAACACGGCGTCGCCTGGACCCGCGGGGTGGACCCGACGCTGCTGCTGGGCATGTTCCGCGGCGTCAACAACGGCGGCTGGGACCCCACCACCAACAACTTCCACCTGTACACGATCGTCATCGGCTCGCAGACGCTGCACGCCACCGGCTACGCCATGGGCATCGCCAAGGACGGCGCGGACTCGGCCGTGATCGCGTACTTCGGTGACGGCGCCTCCAGCCAGGGCGACGTGGCCGAGGCGTTCACGTTCGCCGCGGTGTCCAACGCGCCCGTCGTGTTCTTCTGCCAGAACAACCAGTGGGCGATCTCCGAGCCCACCGAGCGCCAGACCCGGGTGCCGCTGTACCAGCGGGCCCAGGGCTACGGCTTCCCCGGCGTGCGGGTCGACGGGAACGACGTCCTCGCCTGCCTCGCCGTCACCCGCTGGGCGTTGGACCGGGCCCGCCGCGGCGAGGGGCCGACCCTGGTCGAGGCGTTCACCTACCGGATGGGCGCGCACACCACCTCCGACGACCCGACCCGCTACCGCCACGACGACGAGCGGGTGGCCTGGGAGGCGAAGGACCCGATCGCCCGCCTGCGCACCCACCTGGAGGCGCAAACCCACACGAACGAGTCGTTCTTCGCGGAACTGGAAGCGGAGAGCGAGGCGTTGGGCAAGCGGGTGCGCGAGGTGGTGCGGGCGATGCCCGATCCGGACCCGCTGACCATCTTCGAGAACGCGTACGCGGACGGGCACGCGCTCGTCGACGAGGAGCGAGCGCAGTTCGCCGCCTACCAGGCGTCGTTCGCGGACGGGGAGGACAAGTAGCCATGGCCGTACAGAAGCTTCCGATCGCCAAGGCGATCAACGAGTCCCTGCGCCGGGCGCTCGACGAGGACCCGAAGGTCCTGGTCATGGGCGAGGACGTCGGCAAGCTCGGCGGGGTCTTCCGGGTCACCGACGGTCTCCAGAAGGACTTCGGCGAGGAACGGGTGATCGACACCCCGCTGGCCGAGTCCGGCATCGTCGGCACCGCGATCGGCCTGGCCCTGCGCGGGTACCGCCCGGTGGTGGAGATCCAGTTCGACGGGTTCGTCTTCCCCGCCTACGACCAGATCGTCACCCAGCTCGCCAAGATGCACGCCCGCGCCCTCGGCAAGATCAAACTGCCCGTGGTGATCCGTATCCCCTACGGCGGGGGGATCGGCGCGGTCGAGCACCACTCGGAGTCCCCGGAGGCCCTGTTCGCGCACGTGGCGGGATTGAAGGTGGTCTCGCCCTCGAACTCCTCCGATGCGTACTGGATGCTCCAGCAGGCCATCCAGAGCGACGACCCGGTGATCTTCTTCGAGCCCAAGCGGCGCTACTGGGACAAGGGCGAGGTCGACCCCGAGGCCATCCCCGGCCTGCTGCACCGCGCGACCGTCGCCCGGCAGGGCACCGACCTCACGCTCGCCGCGTACGGCCCGATGGTGAAGGTCTGTCTGGAGGCCGCTGCCGCCGCCGAGGAGGAGGGGCGCTCCCTGGAGGTCCTCGACCTGCGCTCCCTCTCACCGATCGACTTCGACGCGGTGCAGCAGTCCGTGGAGAAGACCCGTCGACTGGTCGTGGTGCACGAGGCGCCGGTGTTCCTCGGTACGGGAGCGGAGATCGCCGCGCGGATCACCGAGCGGTCCTTCTACTACCTGGAGGCACCCGTCCTGCGGGTCGGCGGCTACTACGTGCCGTACCCGCCGGCGCGGTTGGAAGAGGAGTACCTACCGGGTCTTGACCGGGTGCTCGACGCCGTTGACCGTTCGCTGGCGTACTGAGGGAGGAGGACGTGACGACCATGACGCAGGTGTCCGTACGCGAATTCAGGATGCCCGATGTGGGCGAGGGCCTCACCGAGGCGGAGATCCTCACCTGGTACGTGAAGGTCGGTGACACCGTCACCGACGGCCAGGTGGTGTGCGAGGTGGAGACCGCCAAGGCGGCGGTCGAGCTGCCGATCCCCTACGACGGGGTGGTGGCGGAGCTGCGCCATCCGGCGGGGGCCACCGTCGACGTGGGCGAGGTGATCATCACCGTGGACGTGGGCGGCGGCACGGCTCCCGCTCCTGCTCCCGCCCCCGCTTCCGCCCCGGTCGAAGCGGAAGCGTCTGATCCGGCGACCGCCGAGGCTGCTGGGGCTGCTGGGGCCGCCGAGCCCCGGGGCCGTCAGCCGGTGCTCGTGGGGTACGGGGTGGCGGAGAGTTCCACCCGGCGCCGGCCCCGCAAGGGCGAGCCCGCCCCGGTGGCCGAAGCGCCGGCCCCGGCCGCGCCCGCCGCCGGTCCCGCTGAGCCCCCCACGAGCGCCACCGCGCCCGTCGAGTCAGCCGCGCCCGCCGTCGAACCGGCCGTGCCCGGGGCGAACGGGGCCAGGCCGCTCGCCAAGCCCCCGGTCCGCAAGCTGGCCAAGGACCTCGGGGTGGACCTGGCGGGCGTCACGCCCACCGGCCCGGGCGGGATCGTCACCCGGGAGGACGTCCACGCGGCGGCCACCCCCGAGCCCCGTCCCGCGGCGACCGGGGCGGTCCCGGCAGCCACCGCCCCCGCCCCGGAGACGGCCGCCCCGGCCGCCCCGGTCACCGGACGCGAAACGCGCATCCCGGTCAAGGGCGTTCGCAAGGCGACCGCGCAGGCCATGGTCGCCTCGGCGTTCACCGCCCCGCACGTCACGGAGTTCGTGACGGTGGACGTGACGCGCACGATGAAGCTCGTGGACGAGCTGAAGCGGGACGCCGACCACTACGGACTCGCGGGGCTGCGGATCAACCCGCTGCTGCTGGTCGCCCGGGCGCTGCTCGTCGCGATCAAGCGCAACCCCGAGGTCAACGCCGCCTGGGACGAGGCCAACCAGGAGATCGTGCGCAAGCACTACGTGAACCTGGGCATCGCCGCCGCGACCCCCCGCGGGTTGCTCGTCCCCAACATCAGGGACGCGCACGCCAAGACGCTGCCCGAACTCGCCGCGGCCCTGGCGGAACTGGTGTCCACCGCCCGCGAGGGCAAGACCTCGCCCGCGGCGATGCAGGACGGCACCGTGACCATCACCAACGTCGGTGTCTTCGGCGTGGACACGGGTACCCCGATCCTGAATCCGGGGGAGTCCGCGATCCTCGCCATGGGGGCGATCAAGCTCCAGCCGTGGGTCCACAAGGGCAAGGTGAAGCCGCGTCAGGTCACCACGCTCGCCCTCTCCTTCGACCACCGCCTGGTCGACGGCGAGCTCGGCTCCAAGGTCCTGGCCGATGTGGCCGCGGTCCTGGAGGACCCCAAGCGCCTCATCGTCTGGTCCTGACCGCGGGTCGGCGCAGCGGGCGCGAGCGCATACGACGAAGGCCCGTCCGCCACCGGAACGAACCGGTGGCGGACGGGCCCGTCGAGCTCCGTCGTGGGGTGCCCGTAAGGCCACGTCAGCGTCGGAAGCCGTAGTCCATCAGCTTCTTCGCGTCCTTCAGCCGGTTGACGTCCGAGGAGGACGTCAGGACCGTTCCGATCACGGTCTTGCCGTTCCGGGTCGCGGCGAAGACCAGGCAGTACTTGGCCTCGGGGCCGGAACCGGTCTTGATCCCGATCGTTCCGGAGTAGGTGCCGAGCAGCTTGTTGCTGTTGGTCCACGGCATGTTCCGGTAGCCGCCGTTGCGGGTGGTGACCCGCTGCTTCGTGGACTTGGTCTTCACGATCGTGCGGAAGGTCGAGTTCTTCATCACGTTGCTCGCGAGCTTGGTCAGGTCGCGCGGCGTCGAGTAGTTGTTGCCGTTGCCGATGCCGTCGAACGAGTCGAACTTGGTGTTCCGCATGCCGAGGCCGCGCGCGGTGGAGTTCATCTTGCCGATGAACGACTTCACGCGTGCGGCCCGGGTGGAGCCCGTACCGAACTTGTCCGCCAGCGCGTACGCGGCGTCACAACCGGACGGCAGCATCAGCCCGTAGAGCAGCTGACGGACCGTCACCTTGTCGCCGACGATCAACCGTGCGGAGGACGCGGTGCGGGACACGATGTAGTCGCTGTACGCCTTCTGGATCGTCACCTTGGAGTTCAGGTTCAGATTGCGCTGCGACAGGACCACCTTGGCAGTCATGATCTTGGTGGTGGACCCGGTGTTGCGCTTGGTGTCCGCGGTCTTGCTGAAAAGGGTGCGGCCCGTGCGGTCGTCCATCACGAAACCGCCCTTCGCCGTGACGGACGGGACCGGTGCGGCCTGGGCCTGCGTGGCGGTCACCCCGCCCGTCAGCAGTGCCCCCGCGGTGAGCGCCGTGGTGACGGCCGAGGCACGACGAATGCCCTTGATGCCTGTACTCAAGTTGAATGCTCCAAACGCCCCTGGAAATACCATGCGTGGGTAGCGGCACAAAAAGGCCGCACTGAGGTAAGACTCTTGGGCGGCACGCAAGGATGCGGGAAAAAAGTAAAGAATCTCCCGCGCACCACGAAAAATCTTCTGGAAGTCTCTTTGTCGCCAAATGGTCGACCGTTTCACCCCGCGGTCGGATGGGGGTGAGGGGGGCGGCCCGCCCCCCTCGCGCTCGTCCGCATCCCGGACGCCCCTCCCCATGCGTACGCGTTGTATCTAACCTGTGCACATGCCTGCCTCCGCCGCGCCGCCCGTGACCACCGCGACGTCGGGCGGCGCCCCCGCCAAACGGCCGCCCGCCGCCGACCGCGTCTACCAACACGTCAAGCAGGGCGTCCTGGACCGCCGGTACGAGGGCGGGACCCTGCTCACCGAGGGTGAGTTGGCCGAGGCGGTCGGCGTCTCGCGCACGCCCGTGCGGGAGGCCCTGCTGCGGCTGGAGGTCGAGGGACTGATCAGGCTCTACCCGAAGAAGGGAGCCCTGGTGCGGCCCGTCTCCGCGCAGGAGATCGCCGATGTCGTCGAAACCCGGCTCCTCGTGGAGGAGCACGCCGTCCGCAAGGCCGTCCCCGCGCCGCCCGCCCTCCTCGCCCGACTCGCCGAACTCCTGGCGGAGCAGCAGGTGCACGCGGCGGCCGGCCGGTACGCCGAAGCGGCCGTCACCGACCGCCACTTCCACGTCGCGATCGTCCGCAACGCGGGCAACGAGATCCTGTCCCGCCTCTACGAACAGCTCCGTGACCGTCAGCTGCGCATGGGCGTCGCGATGATGCACGCCCACCCCGACCGGATCGCCAGGGCCCTCGCCGAGCACGAGGAGATCCTCGACGCGCTCGCCGCCGGGGACGCCGAGCGGGCCGCGGACATCGTGCACCGGCACATCGGCCGGGTCGCCGACCTCGCCCGGGGAGGGGTCCGGTGAGCGGCGGGTCGGCCGCTGCGGCCGGGGACCCGCCCGGCGGCTGTCGGGCCGTCTCCATCTGGTCGATCGGCGTGTCCGTCTACTTCGTCGCCGTCATCTTCCGCACCTCGCTGGGGGTCGCGGGACTCGACGCCACCGAACGCTTCGGGATCAGCGCCTCCGCGCTGTCCGCGTTCTCCATCCTCCAACTCCTGGTCTATGCGGGCATGCAGATACCCGTCGGGTTGCTCGTCGACCGGTTCGGCACCCAGCGGGTGCTGATACTCGGGGCCGTCCTGTTCACGACGGGGCAACTGGGCTTCGCGCTCGCCCCCTCCTACGGGACGGCCCTCGCCGCCCGCGCGCTGCTCGGCTGCGGCGACGCGATGACGTTCATCAGCGTGCTGCGGCTCGGCGCCCACTGGTTCCCGGCCCGGCGCGCACCGCTCATGGCCCAGCTCGCCGGATTCGCCGGGATGGCGGGCAACCTGGTGTCCACGCTGCTGGTCGCGCGGCTGCTGCACGGCGTCGGCTGGACCGCTGCGTTCGCGGGCAGTTCGCTGGCCGGGGTGGTCGTCCTCGTCCTGTTGCTGTTCCTGAAGGACCAGCCGGCCCGGCCCCGTACCGCCTCCGTCCCGGGCCCCGGGGACGCCGACCCACCGCCCGACCGCGCATCGCTGTCCGTCCGGCGTCAACTGGGCGCGGCCTGGCGCGAACCCGGTACCCGAATCGGTCTGTGGGTGCACTTCACCGGACAGTTCCCGGCGATGGTGTTCCTGCTGCTGTGGGGCCTGCCGTTCCTGGTGCGGGCACAGGGCCTCGACCCGGCCACGGCCGGTGACCTGCTCACCCTGGTGGTGGTGTCCAACATGGCGGTGGGCCTGGTCTACGGGCAGGTCATCGCCCGGCACCACGCGGCCCGGCTGCCCCTGGTCCTCGGCACGGTCGGCCTCACGTCCGCGATGTGGGCGCTCACCCTGGCCTGGCCCGGCGGCCGGGCACCGTTCGCGCTGCTGGTCACCCTGTGCGTGGTGCTCGGGGCCTGCGGCCCGGCCTCGCTGATCGGCTTCGACTTCGCCCGCCCCGCGAACCCGCCCGAGCGGCAGGGCACGGCCTCCGGGATCGTCAACATGGGCGGCTTCGTGTCGTCCATGGCCACGCTGTTCGCGGTGGGCGTGCTGCTGGACCTGACCGGCGGGGAGTACCGGATCGCGTTCTCCGCGGTGTTCGTGGTGCAGGCCCTGGGTGTCGCGCAGATCGTCCGGTTGCGCCGCCGGACGGCCCGCCGGGAACGCGAACGGCTGGTCGCCAGCCGGATCACCACCGTGCACGTCCCGGCGTAGCCGCACCCCGCGCTCGGTTCAGGAGACGCGCGGCAGCGCCAGCCAGTCCTGCCAGCTGATGCCACGGCCCAGGTAACGGGGCTGTCGGAAGGGCCAGTCGGCTTCGATCCACTGCGGCACCAGCGCGTCGAGCGACCGCTCAGCCTCGCTGCCGACGAGTTCGTCCACCACCCACCAGGCGACTTCCCCGTCGGAGCCGGTGCGCTCGGGCGGATCGATGTAGACACAGCCGAGGAGGGCGGTCTCCGCCGCGTCCCACAGCGCGTAGTTGAACGACTGGTGCGCGGCGATCTCCTGCTCGTGCCGCAGCAGGTCGATGCGGTCCTGCTCGTAGGTCATCGACTCCCTCGGCCAGGACCAGGCCGGGCCGAAGACCTCCCACAGACGGGCCTGGGAGCCCATCACGGCGGGGTAGTCGAGGGGCGTGTCCGCCTCCCGGATCGGCCGCAGGTGCAGCGAGGTGTCGGGCACGGGCACGTGGACGGGGTGGACGAAGTCCTTGGGAAGCCAACTCATGGGGGTCGAGGTTACAACCGTTCGACGCGGGAACGCCCAGGTCACGAGCGGGACTCCGGTCGGGGACGTACGCGGGCCCGTACCGCACCCGGGCCCGTGCGTCCGTCAGGGAGTGATCGCGAAGTTTCGCAGGATGGCCGCCGCGAACTCCTGGTCGCCCTCGGTCTTGATCCGGTCGCGGGCGGACTCCGCGGTGATCCGGCCGCAGGCGAGCCGGCCGTAGGTCTCCCAGTCGGTGCTCAACGTCACCAGCGGGCCCAGCGAGGGCGCGCCGTCCACGGAACCCCGGCCCTCCGCGTCGACCCGGACCGTCCGCAGGAACTCGACGGGGCCGTGCACGTCGACGACGACCGCGGTACCGGGCGGGGCGCCGGCGTCCTTGGCGACGACCTTCGGCAGCGCCTCCAGCATCACGTCCCGGGCGAGCTGCGCGCCCGGCGAGTCCAGGTTGCCCGGCTGGTTGAGGGCGACCCGGAGGTCCTGCTCGTGGACCCAGATGTCGAACGCGCGCCTGCGCATCGCGAATTCCAGGGTCTCCTCGGCGCCCAGCAGCCCCCGGATCTTCGTGTCCGGCTGCCGGTTCTCGTTGCGGATCTGCCGGTTGCGCCGGATGACGGTGTACTCCAGCTCCGACGTCATCTCCGGGCCCGTGTGGTGGCGTCGGACGTCGACCTGCATCTCCATGTACCGCTGGTGCTCGGTCTGTACGTGGTACAGATCGCGGGGCAGGGTGTGGATGGGGCGGGGGTCGCCGAGCATCTCGCAGTCCAGCCCGATGACATGGGAGACGATGTCCCGCACCGACCAGCCGGGGCAGGGGGTCGCTCGGTTCCACTCCCCTTCCACGAGCGGCTGCACCAACTCCGCGATCGCTTCCACGGAGTGCGTCCAGGCGTCGGCGTAGTTCTGAAGGCTGGGATGGAGACTCACGAGACCCCTCGGGCGGTTGGTGCGTGCGGCGGGCTGCTGTGGCGGGACGGGCGTTGCTTCCGGTGGTGCGGCTGTACGGCATGTACAGGCTGTACGGGGTGGTGCGGGCTCGGGCACGGTCGGGGGTCCGGGGGCTCCCCGGAAAGGCACAGTACGCTGGTTGCGGGCACCCCGGCAGTGCTTTCGTGTGACGATCGTAGGCCGTGTCAACGGTCCCGACGCCAAGGCGGTGGTAGTGTGCGCGCCTCACTCATCCAGACCGGTCCGGACGACGCAGAGTCGATCGAGGAACGTCGCGAGCGGGTCGCCGCGCTCGTGCGCGGGCAGGGCGGGCAGCACGGGGGGCGTGCGGACCCCGTGGACCTGGTGGTCCTCCCCGAACTGTGGACGGTCGGTGCGTTCTCCTATGAGTCCTTCGACGCGGCTGCCGAGCCGCTCCAGGGCCCCACGCACGAGGCGATGGCCAAGGCGGCGAGCGATGCCGGGGTCTGGCTGCACGCCGGGTCGATCCCCGAACGCGACCCGGACGGCACGCTGTACAACACCTCCCTCGTCTTCGCGCCCGACGGCTCCCTCGCCGCCAGCTACCGCAAGATCCACCGGTTCGGCTTCGACCGGGGCGAGGCCGTGCTCATGGGCGCCGGCGAAGAACTCGTCACGGTGCCCCTGCCCGGGCTGACCCTGGGTCTCGCCACCTGCTACGACCTGCGGTTCCCCGAGCTGTTCCGGGGCCTGGTCGACCGGGGTGCCGAGGCGCTGATCGTCTCCGCCGGCTGGCCCGAACGCCGGCGCGCCCACTGGTCGCTGCTGGCGCGGGCGCGTGCGGTGGAGAACCAGAGCTTCGTCCTGGCCTGCGGTTCCGCCGGGGAACACGCGGGGGTGGCGCAGGCCGGTCACTCCGCGGTCTTCGACCCCTGGGGCGAGGTGCTCGGCGAGCTGCCGGACGCTCAGGAGGCGGTGCTCACGGTGGACTTCGACCCGGGGCAGGTCGCGACCGTCCGCGAGGAGTTCCCGGCCCTGAAGGACCGTCGCCTCGGCGTTCCGCCCCACAAGTAGGGCGGCGCCCTCGTCAGGGCCAGTCGACCCTCTCCACGAAGGTCAGGCCCAGCACGCCGACGACGAACGGCGCGACGAGGGCGGTCAACACCCGCGCCGCCGCGTACCTCCGTCGCGCCGGCAGCAGCCAGGCGGCGAGCAGCAGGGCGGCGGGCAGCAACAGCCCGTAGCGGAACAGGTCGAACGCGGGTGGGAAGCTCCGGTCGAAGCGGTCGAGCTCCGCGCCCTCGCACGGGTCGCAGGCCATCTGCGACATCCCCACGAAGAACAGCGCGACGAGGGCCGCCGGCACGGTGACGAGCGTCGAGACCAATGGAGTGATCCAGGCATGGCGGTCCCGGCCCCGGTCGCGCTCCCGGGCCCGGTCGTGCGGTGCGGTGGTGGGCGGCATGCGTCCAGCGAACCGTACGACCGCCGCGGGCGCCTGAGCCCGGGTACTCAACCGGCCCGCCCGGGTCGTTCGGCGTGATCTTGTTGAGTAGCGGTACTCAGGGCGGCCCGGGCGGAGGCTGTGCACATGACCCGAACCACTGATGCGCACAGCACGCTCATCCGTCCCCGTCTGCGCCTGACCCTCGCGGTGACCGCCCTCGGAGCTCTGGCCCTAGCCGCCGGGGCGACGACGGCGAACGCCGGCGCCGCGCCCGCCGCGCCCGCGGCCACCACCGTTGCGGTCGGGCCGGCGCAGCCCCGCGTCGATCCGGAAGTCGACTTCATGGCGATGCTGACGGATGTCGCCGCCCCGTGTCGCGCGGCGGACTCGCCCCCGCCCCCGCCGCCGGTCGATCCGGAGGGGAAACCGTTCACCGAGGGGAACCTGCCCGGGGACCTCTCGCGGGAGGAGCGGGAGCTCTCGCCGGTCGAGTGGTGCGCGAAGCACCTCCACGAGGAGCGGGTGACCCGGGCGCTCGACGACCTGGCGAAGCCGACCCCGCGGGAGGTCAGGCGGGTGCTGAACGAACTCGGTTACGTCGACGGGCGCATCACCTACCTCCAGCAGTCCGGCGCGACCCCGAAGTTCCTGATCGACCTGCGCGCCATGGACGGCGAGCTCGCCCTCAAGGGCACCGCGGCGGGCCCGGACACCGTGGTCGACGGTTTCGCGGCGCCGCAGGCCGACCCGCCCGCCCCGGCGAAGCGGAAGTAACGCTCCCCGGATCTCTCCGCGCCCTCGGGACGTCCCCGGGGGGACGGCCTCGGCGGCGCGGTCCCGGGGACGCGGCCTCGTGCGGGTCAGGCGTCGGGGGTGTTCGTGCGTTGGGCGATCAGGAGGGCGAGGCCGTCGAGGATGCGGTCGAGGCCGAACCGGAACCCGGCGTCCGGGTCCTCGTCCACCCCGGTGAAGACGTCCGCGTCGAGCAACCGGGTGATCGCGGGCTGTCGTTCGGGGTCGGTGAAGCGCCGCAGGGTGTGCGCGTACTGGGCGAGGACCTGCTCGGGGGTGGTCCCGCTACGGGCGATCGCGTCGCGGTGGTCGGCGGCGATCGTCGCATCGGTGCGGACGTACCCGTAGATGAGGGTCATGATGCCCAGTCGCTCCGCGCCGTCCAGGCCGGTGGACTCCAGTGCGGCGAGGCCGCGTTCCATCCAGGCGACCTGGTGCGGGGCGGCGGGGGGACTGGCGATCGGGAGGCGCAGCAGCCAGGTGTTGCGGTGCAGCACCTCGCGCTGGGCGTACGTCCAGGTGGTCAGGAGCGCGCGCCAACCGGTCGTGCCCTCGGGGACGGGCGGCGGAGTGCCCACGCCCGCGTCGGCCATCAGGAGGTACAGCTCGTCCTTGGCGGCGACGTACCGGTACAGCGACATCGTGGAGGCGCCGAGTTCCTTGGCGACCCGCCCCATCGAGACGGCTTCGATTCCCTCGCGGGCGGCGAGGGCGATGGCGGCGTCGACGATGCGATCGAGTCCCAGCCCGGGCCGCGGCCCCTTGGCGGGACGTTCCCGTAGGCCCCAGGCCATTTCCAGGCTGGCGGGGAGCCCCGTTTCCGGCTCCGACATCGCTGTTTGCTCTCCCTGCTGCCGGTGGGCGTTGACCCCATCCTAGTTCTGTGTATTACTTACGCAATAGAGCGTATGGCATACGCAGAAGAGTGGCATGCGCAAAAGAGTCGCACGTCTCGCACGCGAGGTGCGCCGATCACGGGGAAGGGGAAGCCATGGGCGTTCACGCCACCGCCCTCAGCAAGTCCTACGGCGAACTACGGGTCCTGGACGGTCTCCACCTCGACGTCCCGCCGGGCACCGTGCACGCGCTGCTCGGCCCGAACGGCGCCGGCAAGACCACCGCGGTGCGGATCCTCGCCACCCTCACCACCGCCGACTCCGGCACCGCCCGCGTCGCCGGACACGACATCACCGCCGAACGGTCCGCCGTCCGCGCCCGGATCAGCCTCACCGGACAGTTCGCGGCCGTCGACGACCTCCAGACCGGCGCCGAGACCCTGCGGATGATGGGACGGCTCGCCGGACTCGGCGCCCGCGCCGCCCGCGCCCGCGCCGACGAACTCCTCGACCGCTTCGACCTCGCGCCCGCCGCCGGGCGCACCGCCGGCGAGTACTCCGGCGGGATGCGCCGCCGGCTCGACCTCGCCGCCGGCCTGGTCTCCCGGCCCACCGTCCTCTTCCTCGACGAACCGACCACCGGACTGGACCCCCGCAGCCGACGGGACCTGTGGGAGGTCGTCCGCGAACTGCGCGCCGACGGCACCACCGTCCTGCTGACCACGCAGTACCTGGAGGAGGCGGACGTCCTGGCCGACCGCGTCAGCGTGTTGGACGGGGGTCGCATCGTCGCCGAGGGCACCGTCGCCGCGCTGAAGGAACAGGTGGCCGACCACCGGCTGGACCTCACCCTCGTCTCGCGCGCCGCCTACGAGCGGCTGCTCGCCCGGCTGCCCGGTGACAGCCACCACCGCGACCCGGACCGGCTCGTCATCGGACTGGCCACCGACGGCACCGCGGGGCACGTGCGCGGGCTGCTCGACGCGGTCGACCCGGACGGCACCGCGGTCGCCCGGTTCGCCCTGCGCACCGCCACCCTCGACGACGTCTTCCTCGCCCTGACGGGAGCCCCACGATGACCGCAGCACCGTTCACCACGGCCCGCACCATGGCGGGCCGCAGCCTGCGGATCAGCCGGCGCAGCCCGGACGCGCTGGTGACCGGCCTGGCGCTGCCGGTGCTGATGATGCTGATCTTCGTCTACTTCTTCGGCGGGTCGATCGACACGGGCACCGACTACGTGACCTACGTGGTGCCGGGAACGATCCTGCTGTGCGCGGGCTTCGGCGCCGGCTCCACCGCCGTGTCGGTGGCCGAGGACATGAAGAACGGGATCATCGACCGGTTCCGGGCCGCGGACATCGGCCCCGTCCCGGTGCTCGCCGGGCACGTCACCGCCTCGGTCGCCCGGAACCTCGTCTCCACCGCCCTGGTGCTGGGGGTGGCGCTGGCCATCGGCTTCCGGCCCTCGGCCGGGCCGGCCGGCTACCTCGCCGCGCTCGGCCTGGTCGCCGCCTGGATCGTCGCGATCTCCTGGCTCGCCGCGGCGCTCGGGCTGCTCGCCCGGACCCCCGAGGCGGCGAGCGGACTCACCTTCCTGATGATGTTCCTGCCGTACCCGTCGAGCGCGTTCGTCCGGATCGAGACGATGCCCACCTGGCTGCACGGCTTCGCGGAGCACCAGCCGCTGACCCCGCTGATCGAGTCGGTGCGCGATCTGCTCCTGGGCCGGGCCGCGGGTGGCGCCCCGTGGATCGCCCTGGCCTGGTGCGCCGCGGTCACGCTGCTGTCGCTGGCCCTGTCCCTGCCGTTGTTCCGCCACCGCACTCGTTGACCGCGGCGCGGTGACCTTGGTGCTCGGTGCTCGGTGCGGGGTGCGGGGTGCGGGGTGCGCGTAGCGCAGGTGTTCGTGGGCGCAGGTGCTCAGGGCCACTGGACCACGGTCATGAACAGCGGGTAACAGGTCGCGGCCAGTACGGGGGCGCCGATCGCCAGGACGATGCGGCGCCCGCGCAGGAGGCGGCGGCCCGGCAGGACCCAGGACCACACCAGCAGCGCCCCGGCGCCCGCGAGCACCGCCCCGCAGAGCACGACCGCGAGGGTGTAGGACTCCTCGAAGCGGGCGAACTCCGCGGTATCGCAGGAGACGCAGCTCAGCTGGGTCAGCAGCGCCATCCCGGCGATCACGGCGGCCAACGGGAGGAGGAGCACCGTCCCGATCAACGGGGCGACCCAGGCGTGCGGGTCCGGCCAGTCGTGGGGGCCGGTGACACGGCGGACGGGGGCGCGGACCGGAGTGCGGACCGGGGCGGGGACGTGAGCGGGGGCGTGCGCAGGGGCGTGAGGGGGCATGGGTCAAGCGAACCCGGTGCGCGGGGCGTGCGCCTGAGCGGTCGTACTCACTTCGAGTCGGGGGAATCACCCGAGGGCGGGGGAACGGGCGGGTGCGCGGCAACGGGCGCCTCGCCCTCCGCATGGAGCCTGGGCATGATCCGGTCGAGCCACCGGGGCGTCCACCACGCGGAGCGCCCCAACAACGTCATCACCGCGGGCACCAGCAGCAGCCGCACCACGGTCGCGTCGATGAGCACGCTCACCGCGAGGCCGAGCCCCAGCATCTTCACCACGATGTTGTCGGAGATCACGAACGCGGCGAAGACACTGACCATGATCAGCGCGGCGCAGGTGATGACCCGTGCGGTGATCTCCAGCGCGTGCGCGACGCTCGCCCCGGGGTCACCGGTCCGCAACCACGCCTCGTGGATGCGGGACAGCAGGAAGATCTCGTAGTCCATGCTCAGGCCGAAGACGATGGCGAACATCATCATCGGCACGTAACTCTCGATGGGTACCGTCCCCGACACCCCGAGCGCCGGACCGCCCCACCCCCACTGGAACACGGCGACGACGACCCCGTACGAGGCGGCGATGGACAGCACGTTGAGCACGGCCGCCTTCAACGCGACGAGGACGCCCCGGAAGACCACCAGGATGACGAGGAACGCCAGCCCGACCACGGCGGCGATGATCCACGGCAGCCGGGCGGAGACGATGTCCAGGAAGTCGACCTGCGCGGCGGTCGTCCCCGTGACGTACCCGTGCGCCTCGGTGCCGGACACGGCCTCGGGCAGCACCTCGTCGCGGAGCCGGTTGACCAGCTGGGTGGTCCGCTCGTCCTGCGGGGTGGCCACCGAGTACGCGGTGCCGACCAGGACGTCCCCGTCGGAGGTGGCCTTCAGCGGCGTGACGAACGCGGTGTCGGGCACCCCGGTGAGCGCCTGCTGCGCCTCGGCGGCGAGCGCCGCCCGGTCCGCCTGCGGTACGGAGGACTGGTCGACGACGAGGGTCAACGGGCCGTTGGAGCCGGGACCGAACGCGGACGACATCAGGTCGAAGGCCCGCCGGTCGGTGAACGACTTCGGGTCGGCGCCGTCGCCGATGTGACCCAGTTGCAGGGAGAACACCGGTACGGACAGCACCGCGAGGACCGCGACGCCCGCACCCGTGTACCACCAGGGACGCCGCTCCACGCGCAGGGCGTAACGGTGCCAGGCCCCGGTGACCTCCGCCCCCGGCTCGGCGTCCGTCTCGGCCACGGGGGTACGCACCCGCAACCGGTCGATGTGCCGTCCGACCAGCCCGAGCAGCGCCGGTACGAGGGTGAGCGCGCCCAGTACCGCGGTGACCACGGTGACCGCCGCGGCGAGCCCGAGCTTGCCGATGAACGCGATGCCCGACACCCACAGCCCGGACAGCGCGATGATCACCGTGCAGCCGGAGAGCAGTACCGCGTGCCCGCTGGTGGCGGCGGCCCCGCCGGCGGCGGCCACCGGGTCCCGCCCGTCCATCAACCCCTGACGGTGCCGGGTGACCAGGAACAGGGCGTAGTCGATGCCGACGCCCAGCCCGATCATCGTGGCGAGGGTCGGCGAGACCGTGGCGAACGTGGACGCGGCGGCCAGCAGGGCGAGCAGCGCCAGCCCGCAGATCACGCTGATCAGCGCGGTGACCAGGGGAAGGAGGGCCGCGACGACGCTGCCGAAGCCGATCAGCAGCACGACGATCGCCACGGCGAAGCCGATGACCTCGCTGAGCCGGTCGTTGGGCTCCGGGCGCGCCAGTTCGCCCAGCGGCCCGCCGTACTCGACGTCGACGCCCGCGGAACGGAGCGGCTGCACCGCGTCGTCCACCCCGTGCAGGTAGTCCTCGCCCAGGGTGGACGGCTGGACGCTGAACCGGACGGTGATGTAGGCGGTGTGCCCGTCGGCGGAGAGCGGACCGACGTCCGGCTGCCCGGACGGGGTCGGGGGAGCGGCGAGGGGGTTCTGTGCGGACAGCACGTCCGGGAGCCCCTGGAGCGAGGCCACGGTCCGGCCCACCTCGTCGCTGACCGAGGAGAGGGGGCGCGCGGTGTCGTTCAGGACGACCTGGGAGCTGTAGCCCCCGGCGGCCGGATCGTGGTCCTTCAGCACGTCGAGACCGTGCTGCGACTGGGTGTCCGGCAGCGAGAAGTCGTCCGAGTACGTGCCGCCGTACGCGTGGTGCAGTACCTGGAGCCCGGCGAGCGCCGCCAGCCAGAGGACCAGCACCGCGATCGCGTGCCGTGCGCAGAACTCGCCGACCCGCCTCAGGAGTCCGGGTCGGTCCGCGTGCGGAACGCCTGTGGCTGCCATGCCCCGAGTCGAACACCCGGGGCTGCTCCCCGCACGCCGGCCCGTCGATACGGGTGACGCCGGGCGCCGCAGCCAGCTTCCAGGCCGCTCCCCAGGCCGCTCCCCGGGTCACTTCTCGGGTCTGGCGAAGACCTGCGTCCAGTGCGGCCCGTCGGCGGCTTCGGCGGCCCGGTCGACACCGAGACCCATGTGGGTGAAGGGGCAGTGGAGGATGTTGGCGCGGTGGGCGGGGCTGGCCATCCATCCGTCCATCGCCGCGCGTGCGGTCCGTGGTCCGGCGGCCACGTTCTCCCCGACGACGGACCAGGCGTACCCCGCGGCGGTGACCCGGTCCCCCACGCCGCGTCCCTCCGGAGAGGCGTGGCCGAAGTACCCCCGTAGGCCCATGTCCTGGCTGTGTCGGGCCGCCGCCCGGTTCAGCCGGGGGTCGACGGTGACGGGACGGCAACCCACCCGGACCCGCTGGGCGTTGACCAATGCGGTGACCTGGGCGATCAGACCACCCGATCCGGCGGCGACCGGGGCCGGTCCGGGCTGCTGCGCTGCGGGGCGCTGGGGTGCGGGCTGCTGGGGTACGGGGCGCTGGGGTGTGGGGCGTTCGCGTGGTGCCGGCTCCGGCGTGGGCTTCACGGCGGGTTCCGGTGCGGGGGGCCGGGCCGGGTCGGGGGCCGGCTCGGTGGTGGGGGGCTCGGTGGCCGTCGGGGCGTCCGGTGTTTCCCCGGCCGTGGGGGCTCCGGAGGTGGCGGGCGCCTCGGTGGCCGGTGGGGCGGGGGTGGTCGGCGGGGCTGCGGCGGTTGCCGGGGCCGGGGCAGGGGACGGGGCGGGGCTGCCCGCGCCCACCGTCGCCGTGCTCAGCGTGACGACCACGGCGAGGGCGCCCCACGCCCGTCTGCCGCGGACCGGGCGCTGCCTCCCGGTCCGCGTGATCGCTCCGGTCGATGTCGGTGGCTCGTCGTACACGGTGGTCCTCAGGATGGGCGGCCCGGCTGCTCCGGGTGAACCGGTCCGGTGCCCCGAGGGGCCCGAACTCCCCTTCCGTATAACAGAAGTGGGAGAGGGGGTGCCCGTCTTCGACCGTGGGAAGACCTCGTTCGTGTGGACTGCTCCCCGCACGTGCGACCTTGCTCGGCGGCGACATGACCTCACGTGTACAGTCGTAAATTCGTACGAAACTCACATGGGGGGCAGGTCATGGCACTGTTCGGAAACGCGCACACGATCGACCCGAACCAGGCGGCGCAGGACTACGCCAAGCTGTTGGGACACGGCGAGCAGGTCCACGCGGCCTACCAGTTGGTCCGGGACTCGATCCTCTTCACCGATCGCCGGCTCATCCTGGTCGACAAGCAGGGCATCACCGGCAAGAAGACCGAGTACCACAGCATTCCGTACCGGAGCATCACGCACTTCGCGGTCGAGACTGCCGGCACCTTCGACCTCGACGCCGAGCTGAAGCTCTGGGTCTCCGGCAACTCCGTGCCGATCCAGAAGACGTTCACCAAGGGCGTCGACATCTACGAGGTCCAGGCGATCCTCACGCAGTTCGTGGCGCGCTAGGCGATCCGCCCGACGCGACCGCCCTCCTCCCGGACGGACACCGGACCGTCCGGGAGGCGGACGTCACCCCCTCCCGCCCCGTCCGGGTCCCCCGGGCGCACCATCCCCCACTCGTAGGCCCTGATCACGGCCTGGGCCCGGTCCCGCAGCCCCAACTTGGCGAACAGCCGGTTGATGTGGGTCTTCACGGTGTGGTCGGTGATGGTGAGCCGGACGGCGATCTCGGCGTTCGACAGGCCCCGGGCGATCAGCATCAGCACCTCCGCCTCACGCGTGGTGAGCCCTTCGGCGCGGCGCACCGGCCGCACACCCGCCCGGCTGCTCACGAAATCACCGATCAGTCGTTTGGTGATCTCCGGTGACAGCAGTGCGTCGCCGGCCGCCACGACCCTTACGGCGTGCAGGAGTTCGGGGAAGGTCGCGTCCTTGAGCAGGAACCCGCCCGCACCGGCGGCCAGCGCGTCGTACACGTACTCGTCGAGGCCGAACGTCGTCAGCATCAGCACCTTGGGGGCGTCGACCGGGTCGGCGAGGATCTCGCGGGCCGCCTCTATGCCGTTCATGTGCGGCATCCTGATGTCCAGCAGGACCAGGTCGGGTCGGGTCCGTGCGGTGACCTGCACCGCCTGCACCCCGTCCTCCGCCTCGCCGACGACCTCGATGTCGTCCTGCGTCGACAGCAGATTGACGAACCCGGTCCGCACCACCGACTGGTCGTCCGCGACGACCGTCCGGATCACCCCGCCCGTACCGCCACTGCCCCTCATGCTCCACATCCCCTTCCCACTACTGGTCGCCTCCGGTCGCTGCCCGTCACCCGTCCCCCCTTGCCGGCCGCAGGTCGTCGAGAGGTGGCGTTCACCACGGGAGTTCCGCGACCACGGTGAAGCCCCCGGCCGGTCCCGCTCCGGCGGTGAGGCGCCCCCCGACCAGGGCGGCGCGCTCCCGCATGCCGTTGAGTCCGTGTCCGTCACCGCGCGAGTCGGGCGAGTCGGGTGAGTCGGGCGGGATGGGGGAGTTGGGTGGATCGGGCCAGTCGGGTGAGGCCCGCGTCGGGCCGGGCCCGTCGTCCTGGACCCGCACCACCAGCAGTCGGTCCGTGCCGTAGTCGACCTCCACCAGCGTACGGGCGCCCGGCGCGTGCTTGCGGGCATTGGTCAGGGCCTCCTGGGCGATGCGGTAGGCGGACAGTTCCCATACGGCGGGCAGCGCGACGCGCTCCCCGATGACGGTCAACTCCGCCCGCCCGCCCACCGCACGGTGCTGTTCCAGGAGCGCGGGCAGGTGCCCCAACGTGGGCTGGGGGGCGGTCAGCACCTCTCCCGGCTCGCCAGGGCTGCGCAACACCCCGAGCAGTCGCCGTAGTTCGTCCATCGAAGCCCGGGCGTTCCCGGCTATCTGTTGGAAACCCTCGCGTGCCTCCACGGTCAGACCCGGCGTCGTGTACGTGGCACTCTCCGCCTGGACGGCGATCATCGACACCGAGTGGGCGACGATGTCGTGCAGTTCGCGGGCGATGGCCGCCCGTTCCTCCGCCGCCGCCTCCCGTCTTTCCATCGCTATCAGCCGGGCCTGCGACCGGGCGCGCTCCCGCCGGGTCTCGTCCCGGGCCCGGACCGCGTCCCCCATCGCGACCGCGCCGATGACCACGACCGTCAGGATGAACGCCTCCGCGAACAGCCCGAGTGAGGCGCGCTCTCCGATGGCGGGGACCGCCACACCGTCGATGGGCGGCCAGGTCGCTATGTGCACCAGGTTCACGGCCACGGCACCGAGCAGTCCGCCCAGCACCAGGACCGCCGGGTGCTGCACCCGGTTCCGGGCGAGGGTGTAGACGCCGCACAGCCCGCTGATGATCGTGACCAGGTAGAAGCTGTAGTCGGCGGCGAAGGCGACGAGCCCCGCGGCGACCGTGAGGAACCCGATGGGCGGGCACACGCGCCTCCACACCAGGGACACCGCGGACACCAACACCCCCACGTCCGCCCAGAGCGAGGCGGCCGGTATCCAGATCAGCTCCAGTACCGCGAGGCAGGTGAGGACCCACCCGGTGGCGCTGTAGTAGGTGGACGTGCCAGTCCAACCAGCCCACGAGCGCAGCCGGGCGGTGCGGAGGATCGGTGCAACGCCCATGCGCTCACCGTACGGACGGCAGGAGCGAGACCACATCAACCCGTGGTGTGAGGTGCGGGTTGGCACCGTCGTATGACGCCCCGCCGGCCTTCCCGTTCCTACTCTCGTCGTCGACGGGCGCCGAACGGACTGCGTGCCCGAGTCCCCCCACCTCAGGAGACCCGCATGCGCACGCTGATCGTCACGAACGACTTCCCGCCCAGGCAGGGCGGCATCGAGACCTTCGTCGGCGCCCTCGCGGACCGCTTCCCCGCCGACGGGGTCGTCGTCCTGACCTCGGCGGAGCCCGGTGCCGCGGCGCACGACGCCGCGCTCCCGTACCCGGTCGTACGCACCCGGGCCCGCACCCTCCTCCCCACCCCGGCCGCAACGACGAAGGCGGTGCGGCTGGCACGCCGCCACGGCTGCGACCGGGTCTGGTTCGGCGCGGCGGCCCCGCTCGGCCTCATGGCGCGGCGGCTGCGGCGGGACGCGGGGGTGCGGACGGTGGTCGCGACCACCCACGGCCACGAGGTCTGGTGGGCACGGACGCCCGGTACCCGCGGCCTGCTGCACCGGATAGGCGCGCATACCGACGTCGTCACCGTGCTGGGCCCTGCCACCGGCCGCCCGATAGCGGCGGCGCTGCCGCCCGGGGCCCGGGTGGAGCGGCTGGTCCCCGGAGTCGACACGGAGGTCTTCCGGCCCGGGCTGGACGGCACTCCGGCTCGGGCGCGGTACGGCCTCGGCCGTCGCCCGGTGATCCTGTGCGCCTCCCGGTTGGTGCCGCGCAAGGGCCAGGACACCCTGGTCCGGGCGCTGCCGTGGGTACGTCGGGTGATCCCGGATGCGGTGTTGCTGCTGGTCGGGGACGGCCCGCACGAGGCGGAGCTGCGAAGACTCGCGGAGACGGAGGGGGTGGCGGACAGCGTGGTCTTCGCGGGCGGCCACCCGCACGGCGAACTGCCCGGGTACTACGCGGCCGCCGACGTCTTCGCCATGCCGTGCCGTACCCGTAGACGGGGGCTGGAGGTGGAGGGGCTGGGCATCGTCTACCTGGAGGCCGCCGCATCAGGGTTGCCGGTCGTCGCGGGTGACTCCGGCGGCGCCCCGGACACCGTGCGCGACGGGGAAACGGGCTACGTGGTCGACGGTCGGTCGGTGGCGGCGGTGGGCGACCGTCTGGTCCGGCTGCTGCGGGACGGCCGGCTCGCGTCCGACATGGGGGCCAAGGGGCGTGCGTGGGTCCGGGCGGAGTGGAACTGGGACCACTCGTACGAGGTGCTGCGCGGCTTGCTGGAGCCGTCGCGACGGGGCTGACCCCGTCCGGCGGTGGGGGTGGGGCGGGGAGGCTGCCCTCCCTTGGCAGTGGGCCCGGCCTCGCCACGGCGGGACCGACCCCAGCCGCAGCGGGACCGACCCTTGCCACGGCGGGTCCGTAACCCGTTCGGCGGGACCGGCCCCGTTCGGCGGTGGCGGCTGATCCCGCGCTGCGGTGCGGCTGACCCGTTCGGCGGTGGGGGTTGGTCCCGTACCAGGGCGGGGCTGACCTGCTCAGTGGTGGGGCTGGACCCGCGCCGCGGCGGCCTGGTCCCGCGCCGGCCGGTCCCGCCTCGATGGGACCGGCCTCGCCCAGTAGCGTTACTTGGAGAATCCAAGCTCGTGGCGGGGACGTTTCCGTGTTTCGAGGTGGGTGGGTCGGCTCGGTGGTGCAGGGGAATGCTTTCCAGTGGCAGAAAGTTCTACATTCAACTAAACTCGGATCACGAGGAGGTCCCCACCATGCCCGCTGTGACCGTTGAGAACCCGCTGACCCTGCCCCGCGTGGCTGCACCGAAGGACGCCGACGCGCGTCCGGTGCTGGCCGTGAGCACCGCTCCGACCGGCTTCGAGGGCGAGGGATTCCCGGTCCGCCGGGCCTTCGCCGGGATCAACTACAAGTACCTGGACCCGTTCATCATGATGGACCAGATGGGCGAGGTCGACTACGCGCCGGGTGAGCCGAAGGGAACGCCCTGGCACCCCCACCGCGGCTTCGAAACCGTCACCTACATCATCGACGGCACCTTCATCCACCAGGACTCCAACGGCGGTGGCGGGACCATCACCAACGGTGACACCCAGTGGATGACGGCGGGTTCCGGCCTGCTGCACATCGAGGCCCCGCCGGAGCAGCTGGTGATGTCCGGCGGCCTGTTCCACGGCCTCCAGCTGTGGGTCAACCTGCCCGCCGCCGACAAGATGAAGGACCCCCGCTACCAGGACATCCGCGGTGGAGAGATCCAGTTGCTCACCACGCCCGACGGCGGTGCGCTGCTCCGGGTGATCGCCGGCGAGCTGGACGGACACGAGGGTCCCGGCATCACCCACACACCGATCACCATGGTCCACGCGACCGTGCGCCCCGGTGCGGAGATCACCCTCCCCTGGCGGCAGGACTTCAACGCCCTGGCGTACGTCCTCGCCGGACGCGGCACCGTGGGCACGGACCGTCGCCCGATCCACCTCGGCCAGACCGCGGTCTTCGGCAACGGCTCGTCGATCACCGTCCGCGCGGACGAGTCGCAGGACTCCCACACCCCGGACCTGGAGGTCGTTCTCCTCGGCGGTCGGCCGCTGCGCGAGCCGATGGCCCACTACGGTCCCTTCGTCATGAACACCCGCGAGGAACTCCAGCAGGCGTTCGATGACTTCCAGAAGGGTCGGCTCGGCACGATCCCGGCGGTCCACGGCATGTGACCCCGGGGCGTCGGCCCCGCCCGCCCGCAAGTCCACGGCCCTGTCCGGCCCACCAGCCGGACGGGGCCGTCCGACGTTCACCCCGATGGCTCCACCCGATGGCTCCACCCCGACGGCTCCACCCGATGGCTCCACCCCGACGGCTGCACCCGATGGCTCCGCCCCGGGAACCCGTTGTGGTTCGCCACGGGCCCGCCCACCGTGATTCCGGCCGACCTCGCCCCGTACAGGGAGACGGCACCCGGCGAACGCTCACCACGAGGTTCGCCACCGACCAGGCGAACGCCGAATGCGGATCGTCGGAGGCGGCGACACCACCGTGGCCACTGCCACTGCCACTGCCACTGCCACTGCCACCCGCAGCACCTCCGCCACCGCCCGCCTCGCCCGTGAGTTCCTGCGCGCCCAACTCCTCACCAGCACCAGCACCAGCACCAGCACCAGCACCAGCACCAGCACCAGCACCAGCACCAGTGCCAGCACCAGCGCCAGCCCCGGCAACAGTGCCGTGAGCCGTCGGAGGCTGCACGAGAGCCTCGTCCGACGGCTGTCCGAACTCCCCCGGCACGGGGGCACCCTGGGACACCACGCGGTGGCCGACACCGAGTTCCTCGCCGAACTCACCGCTCCGGCCCCCCGATGCGGGACATCAGGGACACGCCGCCTTTCGGGTGAATATCAGAACTTCGCCGCTCTAAGTCTTGTATGAACGGCTAGCCTCATTAGCAGCATCGCCACATAAGTGGTGATACGTCTCTATCAAAAGGAGGCACTGATGCTCGCTCAGAAGGACATTCGCATCGTCGCTACCTCTACTGAGGCAACGGCCGTAGGAACACTGATGCTGGAGCCGGAGACCACGGTCAGCGGCGCTCCCATCTACGCGCCGGAGTCCCTCGGTCTCCTGCTCCTCGCCCTGCTCCTGTCCCCCAAGGAGCCGAGGGAGCCGAAGAGTAAGTGAGCTCTCGGGCGAACTTCGCTGCGGCGGCAGACGAACTCGCCACCCGTGTCCTCAGCGCCCTTCGCGGCGCCGAGGACACGGCGTTCATCGCCCGCCATTTCCACACCGCTCCCGATGCGTTGGCCGCTCTCGCCGCCATCCGGGTCATCGGCGCGGACGCCTTCACCCCGCACGTGCTCACCGGCGTTCCCTTCCACACGGAGGACGCCGCCGCCGTGGCCCAGTCGTTCGACGCCTTCCCGGCGTCGGTCGTCGGCGCCCCGGCCCCCGGCGACGGTGGCGTCGTCGCCTGGCGCGACTGGGCGACCGGACAGCTCCTGACCCGCTTCGGCGGGGCGAGCGCCCCCGGCACGGACACCCCGCCCCCCACCCCGCCCCCCACGGCGGCCGACGCCCTCACCGACACCGACGACTGGCAGCAGTGGTCCGTACGGATGGCGCAGCTCGCCTCGCTCGCCACCCCCGGTCTCGACGGCCCGGTGCACGAGGCGGCCCGTGGTGCCGCGCTGTCCCTGTCCCGCGGCGTCACCCGTTCGTTGCTGCGCCGCGACTACTCCACCGCCGTCCGGCTCATCCGTTGGCTCGCCTGGCTCCACCACGAAGGCGTCGCACTGCCGCTCGACCCGGTGACGACGACGGAACACGTAAGGCTCCTGGGCGGAACGAGCCCCCGCGCCGCGGTCGACCTGGCAGTCGCCCGGCACCTGCTCGAAGGCCAGCTCCCCCAGTACCCCCAGGACCCGGAGGCGGTACGCAGATGACGGTTCCCGAGTCCGTGGCCGTGGCGGCCCGGAGCATGGCCGACCGGGGCCTGTCCTGGCTGCACGCGAACCGTGCCCACGGCGCGTTCCCCCAGGACGGCACGGAGACGCTCGCCGAACCCGACAGCGTCTACAAACCCCTCAGCGAGAGCGCGCTCGCCGCCTCCGTCATCCTGCGCGACGGCGTCGCCGGGCCGGGGCAACTGGTCGCCGCACAGAGCCTGTTGGACTTCTGCTGGGAGCAGTTCCGACAGGGCGACATGCTGTACGAACGTCAGCTCCAGCACGTTCTGATGACCGACCCGCTGGAGACCTACGCGACCTTCGCCCGCTGCGGATACCGTCACGCGGACCTGCACCGGCTGCTCACCCACCTCACCGGGCTGCGTTCGGTCGGGGGCATCGAACACCTGCCCAACCGCAAGCTCGCGGTCGCCAACGCCGCCCGGGTCGTGGGCCTGGACCGCCGGGACGACTGGGCCGCTCTCACCCGGGACACCTGGCTCGGCGCTCTGCCCGAACCGTGGGCCATCAACTGGATCACCGGCTACGCGGTCACCCACACCGTCTTCCACCTCACCGACTGGGGCAGCCGTCCCCAGGGCCTGTCCCCGCAGATCACCGCGTACCTGCGCACCTGGCTACCGGTGTGGATCGACATCTGGCGCGAGGTCGCCCAATGGGACCTGGTGGGCGAACTCCTCATCGTCGGCGCCAGCCTGGACGAGCCCTACTGCAACCCCGAGGACTGGCAGATGCTCGCCGACCTCCAACAGGAGGACGGATTCGTCCCCCGCGACGGCGGCCCCGTCGACGACGATCCGGCGCTCCGCTTCGGGGACCACCAACACACCGTCGTCGTCACCGCCGTGGCCGGTTCCGTCGCCCTCGCCCGGGCGGCCGGGGACCGGGCCGTCGGGGACCGGGCGGGCGCCCGGTGACCGACCCGCTCCTCGACGCCCGGCTACGGCCACTGCTCCACGCCGCCAAGGGCGCGACAGCGGTGGCCGTGGCGGCCGGACACGGCGACGAACGCCTGTTGCTGACCCGGGGGAGCACCCCGGAGACCCGCTTCGAGACCGGCTCGGTCACCAAGACGTTCACCGCGCTGCTGCTCGCGGAGCTCGCCGCCCGACGCGAGGTCCGCTACGACGACCCCGTCAGCCGCTACCTGCCCCGTCGGGTGCCGGGCCCCCCGATCACCCTGCTGCACCTGGCCACCCACACCTCCGGGCTGCCCCGGCTGCCCCCGGGCCTGCTCACCGGCTCGGCCCGGCGCGCCTGGTTCAGCAACCCGTACGCCGACTTCACCACCACCGACCTGCTGGACTCGCTCTCCCGCACCCGGTTGCACCACCGCCCCGGCGCCCGGGTGCGCTACTCCAACTTCGGGGCCGGGCTCCTCGGTCACGCACTGGTCCGGGCCGCCGGTGGTCGTGACGACGGGGACACGGCCGGCTACCCCGCACTGCTGGCCGAACGAGTCCTGACCCCCCTGGGCCTGACGGACTCCGACTGCGACCCCCACCGTCCCCAGGCGCGGGGGCACTGGCACGGCCGCCCCCGGCAGGCCTGGCGCATCCCCGGCCTGCCCGCCGCCGGCGCCCTGCGCTCCAGCGCCCGGGACCTGCTCACCACGCTGACGGCCCTGCTCGACCCCGCGGCCAGCACGGTGCCCCCGAGCCTGCGCGCCGCCCTCGCCGACGTGCAGCGCCCGCGGCTGGTGCTCCCCCGCACCGACAACCGCCTCTGTCTGGTCTGGAACCTCCGGCCCCGGCAGGGTCGCCCGCTCCTGCACCACTCCGGTGGCACCCGGGGGTTCACCGCCTTCGTGGGCTTCCTCCCCCGCTCCGGCACCGCGCTCGCCGCCCTCGCGAACAGCGCGCCCAGCCCCCTGGCCCCTTTCGTGCAGTCCGCGTACGGGACCCTGTGCGCGCTGGAGGCCCGGGATGCCGCAACGTCCTGACCGCCCCCGCGCGGGACGCTCGGCTCAGCGTTCGCCCTTCGTCGCGTACACCCATTCGAAGCCGAACCCGTAGGCCGCGTCGATCTGTTGGTGGAGCCACAGCTCCGGCGTCGGACGGAACCACCGCACCTCCCGGCGCAGGGACAAGCCGTCGACGGCCGGACGGACCAGCGCGATCGCACACGCGGTCGCCCCGGTCGGTGAATCGTCGAGGTCGATCCGGACGTCCTGCTGACCCGGAGCGGACACCGTCACCGTGGCACCCAGACTGCGGAAGTCGACGGCGCCCTCGTACACGTACACGTAGAGCAGCAGCCGTTCGAAGAGGTGGGCGTGGTCCAGGCTGACGCGCAGGGTCTCGCCGTCGGAGCTGGCACCGGTGCGGTCGTCCTGGTCGAGGCTGACGTACGGCCATGCGGTGAGGGACCCGTACGCGTCGCCGAGCGCCTGGACCGCCGTACCGTCGCCCTCCCGGCAGGCGACCAGACAGCCGAGGTCCAGGTCGGCGTCCACCCCGGGCCGCCAGTTGAGGTTGGCCTGGAGAACGCCCCGCCCGGCGATCCGGGTCTGCGGTCGCGCGGCGGACAGCACCAGCGGCGCCGGTGCTCCGGGCTCCGGTGTGCGCAACCGGGTCGGAGGGCGCGGACGTTCCTGCTGCCGGGACGGCGTCGGGGCGGGCGCGGCGGGCGTGATGGGCGCGGTGGGCCCGCGCAGATCGATCACCTGACGTCTGCGGTCGTCCCCCGGACGGTGTTCACTGGTGTGCATCGGGCCCCCTCTGCGGTCCCCAACTCCCTTGGAAACAAGCCGGATCATATGCCCTGTCCGTGCCTTGTGCGCTAGTATCGGCGGCTGCGCGCGGGGGTCACGGGGGTGAGTGCGACCGGCGCGCGGGGGCGGGCGGTCGGCTCGATCCGGAAGGGCCGCGGTGCGGTGTCCCACCGTTCGACGCCGTCACCGTTGTCGCCGTTCACGGTGTCCTTCCGTGTCCCCTCTTGTACGCTCCGTTCCCCTGCCCGTTGCGTCCGATCCGTCTTCTCCGTCCTCTGTTCTGTGGGGTGTTCATGCCCGTTGGGGTACTGGCCGACCGTTCGGCGGTCGCCGGGCAGCTGAGGTACCTGGCCGACCAGCCCGGGCTCGCGCGACGACGGGACGAGCTCAGCACGCTCGCCGATGCGCTCCAGGGCGTCGGTGACAGCGATCTCGAACCCTGGACGGAACTGGACCTGTTGGACGCCTACGCCCGTCCGGAGAGCGTCCACGTATCGGGTGGCGACGAGGGGCGACGAGGGTTCTGGGGCCTGCTTGAGGCGGTGCTCGGTGCCCTGGTCTTCGTTCCCCTGCTGCTCACCTGGATCGGGCTCACCCGGGCGTCGAGCGCGTACGAGGCGCTGATCGGGGCGGACCCGAAGATGGCGGCCCGACCGTTCCTCCAGCTGTGGCAGACCGGTTTCGAAGGACGACTGACCGGCTGGTCCACCTTCGGGAACGTGGCGATGCTGGCGACCGGGGCGATCGTCGTCCTGCTGGTGCTGACCACCGTGCACGGCATCCGGCGCGCCCGCGAGGACCGCCGGGAGGCCGAGGAGCAGCGCACGGCCGACGACCTGCTCGCCCGGCTCGTCCCCGTACTCACCAAGGCCCAACTCCTGCTCAACGAGGAGAAGCTGACCTCGCCCGCCCGGTTCACCAGTGAACTCAGCAAGGCGGCGGGGTCGTTGGGTTCGTTGGTGCGGCGGTCGGCCACCACGCAGAAGGAGCTGACGGCCGCCGCGTCCGTGGTGGGGGAAGCCGTGGACAGCGCGGAGCAGCGGCTCGCGGGGGTGGAGGCCGCGGCCCGGCCCCTGGAGGACGCCGCGAACCGCATCGAGACGGCGGTCCGCACCACGGGCGGCGACGTGGGCAAGGCCCTGGACGGCGTTCGCACCGTCAACGGCGAGGTGCGGGACGCGCTGGGGCAGGCCGGGGAACGGGTGGAGGACTCGGTCCACACCCTGGGAGCCGCCCAACGGTCGTTCACCACGGCGACGGAGGTGGCCACGGACGTGTCGGCCCGCGTACTGGACCGGCTGGGGGAGGTCACCGAGGAGACGGCGCGGGCGGTCGCCGGCTCCCAGGAGGCGGCGAAGCGGCTCGCCGAGGAGGCCCGGGCCCTGCGGGAGACCGCCGAACGGTTCGCGGAACTCGTCGCGGTGGTCGCGGAGGCGGCCCGGGAGGGCGCGTTCCGCCCCAGGGTGCCGGGCCCGGCCGGCCACCCGGAGCAGGGCGCTTCGGCATCGATCGGTCGGACGTCGGTGAACTCGTCGTCGGGCGATGCGACCGTGGTCAACCAGACGTTGACCAAGCCCACCTCGGCAAACCCGCCGCCCGGCTCCAGCAGCACCGAGGGCCGCACCGGCACCGGAGTGGAGAGCGCCGCCCCCTACGGCCCGTGGGTCGACGACGAGCCGCAGGACGCCCGTCCCGTCGACGGCGGTGACACGCCCGCGCCTGGTGCGCTGCCCCCGGCGGGCCACCGGTGAGGCCCCCGGGGAGGCGGCCGGCGCGTCCCCGCCGGTTCAACGCCCTGCACCTGGCGGGCTGGCTCTTCGCGGACCTGCTGCTGGTCCTCGCGCTGGTCGCGATGGGCGACCAGGGCGACCCGGTCAAGGCCGCGGAGGGCAAGCGGCCCGGCCCCTCGGCGTCGGCGGACGGCAAGTCGCCGGCGAAGCCGAAGGGTCCGCGCGCGGTCAACCGCAAACCGGTGCGGGTCTCCATCGCGGCGGCCCGCGGCGACGGGGCCCGCATCGTGCGCCAACTGCGGGCGGTGACCGCGAAGCACCGGGGCCGGCAAGCCGCGTTCGTCCTCACCTTCGGGCGGCACGGTGAACCGGGCGCCGGCGGTGACTACGCGCACCGGGTCAACTCGTTGTTGACGAAGGCCCGTCCGGGCATGTTCAAGGGGGCGACGACCCGCGACTTCTGGAAGGGCGGGGCCGCCGGTTCCGCCGATCTGGAGATCTACTTCTACACCTACTGAAGCGACCGTCCGAAGCGAACCGTCCGAAGCGATCGTTCCGAAGCGATCGTTCCCGGATCGGCGGACGTTCGCCCCGCCCCACCACCCTGACAGCACCGCCCGGAGGTACGAGAACCGTGCAGATCCTTCCCTTCTATCTCGTGTGCGACGAGTCGGGATCCATGAACGGTGACCCGCTCGACAGCATCAACAGCGCGCTGCCGGAGCTGCACCGCGAGATCAGCACCAACCCGACCGTCGCGGACAAGACCCGGTTCTGCCTGATCGGCTTCTCCAACGACGCCAAGGTGCTGCAACCGTTGGTGGACCTCAGCGACATCGACACCCTGCCGGGACTCGCGGCCGGGGGACTCACCGCGTACGGGGAGGCGTTCCGCACCCTGCGTACCTGCATCGAGGCGGACGTGACCACGCTGAAGGCGGAGGGCCACGACGTGTACCGGCCGGTGGTGTTCTTCCTCTCCGACGGCGGGCCCACCGACGACGACTGGCAGCAGGCGCACAAGGAGCTGATCGACGCCCGCTACCGGCCGAACATCATCGCCTTCGGCATCGGCGAGGCGGACCGGGCGACGATCGGTCACGTCGCCAACTTCCGGGCGTTCATGCAGCAGGACCAGAGCGTGTCGGCGGCGCAGGCGCTGCGTGAGTTCGCGGCCAGCCTGACCCGGTCGATCGTCCGTTCGGCGAGCAGCATCCCGGCGGACGGCAGCGGCGGGTTCAACCTCGCCGTGGACGAGACCGTGCCCGGCTTCACCTCCGTCTCCATCGACAAGCTCTGAGGCCGGCCGTGCACCAGCCGGACATCCACCAGCCGGACATCCACCAGCCGGACATCCATCAGCCGGACATGCACCAGCCGGGCGCGCCTCAGCCGGGTGCGCCTCAGGAGTGGCCGCCCCCCGCGTCGGGTCCCGAGGAGACCCCCGAGGCGGGGCAGGCACGCGCGGACGCGCTCGACGAGGCGTGGAACAGCCTGCCGTCCGGCGTCGGCGCGGTGGCCTACCGTCCCGTTCCCCCGCCGCCGCCCGCCCCCGAACCGTTCGCCCTCCCCGAACCGGCCCCCGAGACCGCTCCCGTACCGCACGCCCCCGTACCGGAGTCCGCCCCCGTGCTGGCTCCGGCGCCCGTACCGGCGGCGGAGGGTGCGCCCGCGGGGGAACCGACTCCGCCGGGCGTCGCCGCGGAGGCCGTTCGGGCCCCCGTCGCCGTACCGCTGCTGGGACCCCCGCGGCACAGCGGGCCCAAGCCGCCGCTGTACGCGCCGCACCCCGGCACCCTGCCGTCCGTGCGCGACGACCTCGACGGTGCGGTGGTTGCGGACATCGTCGTGGACGGCGCCACCCACGGGGCGTTGACGGTACGGGCCGCCTCGATCCGCGGGGACTCGCACCGTTACGAGGGCGGTCCGCGCCAGGACGCGCTGTGCGTCACCCGGCTCGGCGGCCCCGACCCGACGAACGGACTGCTGCTGCTCACCGTCGCCGACGGCGTGGGCTCCGCCGCCCGCTCGCACATCGGCTCGCACGAGGTCAGCCGCAGCGTCGCGCTCTTCCTCGACCGGTACGCCGAGCAACTCGCCGAATCGCTGCGCGCGCGCGAGGAGCCGACGTTCAGCGCGCTGGTGAACTCCGCGGTCGGCAGTGCCGCCGAAGGACTGGCCCGCAGCGTGGCCGAACGCGGCGGGCACCCCGCCGACCACGCCACCACCCTGCGCGGACTGCTGGTGCCCCTCGACCCGCAGGTGCGCCACCGCGGCTTCTTCGCGGTGGGCGACGGCGGCGGGGCGCTGCTGCGCGAGGGCGTGTGGACCGTCGACGTGTTCGGTGAGGGGCAGGGCGGCTCCGGGGTCATCGACACCGGCACCGAGGCGCTGCCCGGCTCGCGGTTCGCCCGCTCGCTGATCTACGGTCCCGCCCTGCCGGGGGACCTCCTGGTGCTGTGCACCGACGGCCTGTCCACCCCGCTCGCCGGGGACCCCGGGATGCGGGACTTCCTCGCCGGGGCCTGGGGCTCCGCCGAGGTGCCCGGACCGGTCGACTTCCTCTGGCAACTCCAGTACCGGGTGAAGTCCTACGACGACGACCGCACCGCCGTGTGCTTGTGGGAGGGCCCCGAGGAATGAGCGTGGACGACGGCGCGGACGTCCCCCTCGGCGCACTGGCGGTGCGGGACCGCATCGGGGACGGCGGCCAGGGCGAGGTGTTCACCCTGGCCGACCTGCCCGCAGTGCTGTACAAGAGCTACCGCGATCCGCGGCAGGTCGACGGGGAGGCGCTCGCCCAACTGGTCGGCGTGCGCCGGGTCCTCGACCCGGTGCACCGCGGCCGCCTCGACACCGAGGCCGCGTGGCCGCTGTGCCGGGTCGTCAGCGCGGGCCGGGTGACGGGCTTCCTGATGCGCCGGGCCCCGGAGACGATGACCTGGACCACGGGCACCGGTGACACCAAGCTGACCGAGCTGGCGTTCCTGCTGCGCCCGCCGAAGGCCGCCTGGCAGACGGTGGCGCAGCCCTCGCCGGCCGAGCGGTACGCGCTGGCCGTGGCCCTGGTCGAGGCGCTGCACCGACTGCACACCATGGGCCTGGTGCTGGGTGACCTCTCGGCGGCGAACGTGCTGTGGACCCTGCGGCCCGCCCCCGCGGTGTACCTGCTGGACTGCGACGGCGCGCGGCTGGTGGGTCGGGCGCCGGTGCTGGCGCAGGCCGACACCATCGACTGGGGCGACCCCCGGGCGAAGCCCGGTGCGGTCACCGTCGACAGCGACCGCTACAAGGCCGCCCTCGCGGTGAGCCGCATCCTCGCGCGCGACGCGTACGCGGCCCCGGGCGCACCGTTCACCCCGCTGCCCGGGGTGCTGGACGAGCGTCGGGAGCACGCGGTGCGGCGGTTGTTGGACCAGGCCGCCGGGCCCTACGGGGCGCGGCCCGACCTCGGGCAGTGGCGGGTGGCCCTGGCCGGCCGCGAGGTCATCAAGCTGACGGCGTCCGCCCCGGCGCCCCGACCGCCGGTCGACCGTTCGAAGTTCGACGGTCCGCGGCAGCGCGGCACGATCAACCTCCGGGACTGAGCACCCGCGGGCCGCCGGGGCGTCACCCGTCGGCGGTGTCCGCGGGGCGCGCCCGTGGTTCGCCGACCCCCTGCGTACGCTATGGACCGTGCGTACCCTTTTGCCCGAACCCGTCCGTCGGACCGCCGCCTGGTGCGTCGTGTTCCTCCTGGTCGCCGGGGTCGCGGCGGTCGGGATCTGGCTGTGCATCGTCTTCAAGACGGCGGTGACCCCGGTGCTGCTCGCCCTGCTGGGCACGGCGCTGCTGCGACCGCTGTACCGGCGGCTGGTGGCGGCGAAGGTGAACGCCTCGCTGGCGGCGGGCCTGACCTGCGTGGCCGTCGTCGCGGTGGTCGGCGGGGCGGTGTACATCGTGGTCGCCGCGCTCATCGACTCGGGCCCGCAGATCATCACCTCGCTGCGGGTGGCCGGCCGGTCGATCACCGAGTACTTCGGGGCGGCCGGCACCTCCCTGGACGACCTGGCGGCCAACGCCAAGCAGTTGCTGAGCAAGTTCGGGAGCACCGCGGCGTCCGGGGTGCTCGCCGGGATCAGTGTCGTCGGCACGATGATCGCGACCGCGGTACTGGCCCTGCTGCTGATCTTCTTCTTCCTCCGGGACTCCGGGCGGGCGCTCGCCGCGCTGCACTCGTTGGCGCCCGGCGGCTCCGGGCACACCCTGGAGGCGATGGCCCGCCGGGCGTTCCGGGCCGTGGAGGGCTTCATGCGCGGGACCACGCTCATCGCCTTCATCGACGCGGTGTGCATCACCGTCGGCCTGCTGGTCCTGAAGGTGCCGGGAGCGATCGGGTTGGGCGCCCTGGTCTTCGTCGGCGCGTACATCCCCTACCTGGGGGCGTTCATCTCCGGTGCGGTCGCCGTCCTCGTCGCCCTCGCCGACCGGGGGTTCGTCATCGCGCTCTGGGCGCTCGGGGTGGTGCTCGCCGTGCAGGTGCTGGAGGGCCAGGTGCTCCAGCCGATGATCCAGAGCCGGACGGTGCAGATGCATCCGGCGATCGTCCTGCTGGCGATCACCGCGGGTGCCTCGGTGGCCGGCATCCTCGGGATGCTGCTGGCGGTGCCGCTCACGGCGGCGGCGTTCGGCGTGATCTCGGAGCTGCGCATCCACTACGGCGGCGGCGCTGACGGTGCGGCGCCCCCGGACGGCACCGACACCCCGGCCGCCCCCGCAGCGGGCTGACCGCGGGCGCGCCGGGTACCCGGTCACGGTGCGTCTCAGGGCGCGTCCGGCCGGGGCGGCACCGGTAAAGCCGTTGCCCCTCGCGGGGTGGAGCGGCTATCTTCGCCGGGCCGTCGGCCGCCCCGGGCCGACGCCGTCGCCGAGGAGGTGTGCAGCAGATGCGCACGAACGGTCAGTTGTCGAACCCAGGCCCTGGCAGCTTCCCCCTCCTCACGACGGAGACACCTTGTCCGTTCGCATCACCGCACTGACCGACCCCGACGGCGACCTGTCCAGCCACCGACTGGTGTGGCTGGCTTCCGACCTCGACGGACACCCCGTCGGGGCGGCGTTCCTGCGTCTGCTCACCCGGCCCGGGCAGGACCACCTCGCCGAGCTGGACCTGCGCGTCCATCCCGTCGAGCGGCGAAACCGCACCGGCTCCCGGCTCCTGGAGGCGGCCGTGGCCGGTGCGCGCCGAGACGGCCGACGCTGTGTCGTCAGCCAGGCCGAGGCCGATTCCCCCGGCGACAGGTTCCTGACGGCCCGGGGCTTCCGCAAGGTCCTGACGCTGACCTTCGCCCGGCTGCCACTGGCCGATGCGGACGTCAAGGCCCTCGCCGGGATCACCGAACGGCCCCGTCCCGGCTATCGACTGGCCGCGTGGACGGGCACGGTCCCCGACGGTCTGGCCGACACGTTCGTCGCTTCGCGCCGCGCCATGGACGACATGCCGATGGGCGGTTCCGACCTCGGCACGGTGGTCTGGGACCTGGACCGGGTGCGGGTCGCGGCGGCGGCCATCGAGAAGCGGGGGGACCTGCTCCACACCGTCGTCGCCGTCGACGAGTCGGACGGCTCGATCGCCGGCTTCACCGAACTGGTGGTCCCCGGCGACGGCCGGGGTGACGGCCAGCACTACGGCACCGGCGTCCTGCCCGAGCACCGGGGGCACGGCCTGGGACGCTGGATGAAAGCCGCCTCGATCCGGCGGGCCGTCGAGCAGTACCCGGATCTCGGCGGCCTGCTGACCGACACCGCAGCCGACAACCCGTACATGAGGCACATCAACGACGCGCTCGGATACGCCCCGACGCACACGACGTTCACGTACCAGCTCGACCTCTAGGAACGGCGGGGCTAGGCGGACCCGCTGGGCTTCGTGGACCCGCTGGGCTTCGTGGATTCGGCGACCTCGAACCAGGTGCTCTTGCCCTCGCCGCGGGGGTCCACGCCCCACGCATCGGCGAGCAGGTCCATCAGCACCAGGCCCCGCCCGGAGGACGCCAACTCGCCGGGCTCGCGCCGGTGCGGCAGGTCGTCGCTGGCGTCGGTGACCTCGACCCGCAGCCGGCGCCGGCCCGGCTCACCGGTCACCGCGGCCGTCATCAGCGCATCGCCGTCCGTGTGGACGAGGACGTTGGTGAGCGTCTCGGACACCATCAGCACCGCCGCGTCGACCTGTTCGCGGTCCGCCCAGTCGTGCAGCAGCTCCCGCAACTGCTGGCGGCCCGCGGCGATCCGGTGCGGCTCCGCCTGGGCCACCGTCAGCAGGGTCCGCCGGGTCGGCGCCACCGGTGCGGGACGTTCACCGCGGCGCAGCAGCAGGAAGGCGATGTCGTCCTCGCGGCGGTCCGCCAGCGGTCCCGTCGTGTGGTGCGAGGACGGTCCGTGCACCGCCTGGACCAGGCCGTCCGCCAGCTCCTCCAGGCTGTCGCCCGGGTGCTCCTCCAGCGTGCTGCGGATGCGGGCCCAGCCGGTGTCCCAGTCGTGGCCGCCCGTCTCGATCAGGCCGTCCGTGCAGATCAGCATGGTCTCGCCGGGTTCCAGGACCAACCGGGTCGTCGGGTAGTCGGTGTCCGGGTCGATGCCCAACGGCAGCCCGCCGGCCGTCGAGCGGAGCAGGACCGTGCCGTCGGCCAGCCGGATCGCCGGCTCCGGGTGCCCGGCGCGAGCGATCTCCAACACCCCGGTGAGCGGGTCGGCCTCCACGTACAGACAGGTCGCGAAACGCGTCTCGGCGGCCTCCCCGGGCGGCGCGGGGCCGGTGGCACCGTACGGGACGGCGTCCGTGAGCCCGGCGAGGAACCGTCCGGCGCGGGACAGCACCGCGTCCGGGCGGTGGCCCTCGGCGGCGTAGGCGCGCAGCGCGACCCGCAGCTGACCCATCAGCCCCGCGGCCCGGACGTCGTGCCCCTGGACGTCCCCGATGACCAGGGCGATCCGGCCGGACGGCAACGGGATCACGTCGTACCAGTCGCCCCCGACCTGGAGTCCGCCGCCGGTCGGCACGTACCGCGCGGCCAGCCGCACGCCGGGGATCTCCGGTCCGAGGGTGGGCAGCATCGAGCGCTGGAGGCCGTCGGTGAGCTCCCGTTCGCTCTCGGCGGCGCCCGCCCGCGACAACGCCTGGGCCAGCATCCGCGCGACGGTCGTCAGGACCGCCCGCTCGTCCGGGGTGAACGTCACCCGGTACGCGAACGCCGCCATCCACGCCCCGATGGTGCGGCCCGCGACGACCAGCGGAAGGAACGCCCAGGACTGCCGCTCGAAGGGTTCCGCGAGCCGCCACGCCGTCGGGTAGGCGTGCCGGTAGTCACCGGGCGACGACAGGTACACGGCCCGTCCGGTGCGCACCACCTCGGCCGCCGGGTAGTCGGTGTCCAGCGGCATCGCGGTGAAGGGGCCCTCGGCGCCCGGGGAGTGCCCGTGGTGGCCGATGACGGTGAGGCGGTCGCCCGCCAACCCGAACACGGCGAGGCCGTCGGGGCTGAAGCCCGGCATCGACAGCCGGGCCGCCACCCGCAGCACCTCCGCCGTCGACCGGGCCTCCGCCAGCGCGCGCCCCGCGTCCAGCAGGAACGCCTCCCGGGAGCGGCGCCAGTCACCGGTGACGGGGGAGTGCGCGGCGGCGCCCGGCGGCTGCTCGCCGATCTCCTGGAGCACGCCGAGCAGCTCGTACGAACCGGTCTCGCGGTGGTACGTGGGCTTGGAGCGGCTGCGCACGGTGCGGACCACCCGACCCCGCTCGTCCATGATCCGCAGGCGGGCCTCGGCGAGGGAGTCCTCCGCGACGGCGAGCCGGACGACCCCGTCGATCTCGTTCCAGTCGACCGGGTGGAAGCGGGCCCGCACCCGGGCCTCCGTGACCTCGCCGGCGCCCGTCGGCAGACCGAGCAGCCGGGCGGCCTCCGCGTCGACGGTGACGACACCGGCGGCGGTGTCCCAGTGCCACAGTCCGGTGCGGAGCGCCCTGAGCGCCTCCTCGGCGCCGGGCAGCGCGGACGCCCCGGCCCGTGCGGAGGGCGGGGGCTCTTCGGTACGCATTGCCCCACTGTAGGAATATCGGACCGGAAAAGGCCACCGCGTCCGGGGGCGGCGCCGGCCGGCGGGGCAACGGAACGCGGGGAACGCGCGGGGCGGCCGGGGTGCGCGGGGCGGCCGGGACGGGCGCACAAACGGGGCGGGGGATCTTGGGGGCGGGCGGTAACCTTGACGGGCCCGGCACTGCACTCCGTCAAGACTGGATGAACCACGATGCATCGGTACAGGTCCCACACCTGCGGCGAGCTCCGCGCCTCTGACGTCGGCGCCGACGTCCGGCTGAGCGGCTGGCTGCACAACCGTCGAGACCTGGGCGGCATCCTCTTCATCGATCTGCGCGACCACTACGGCATCACCCAGCTCGTCGCCCGCCCCGGCACCGCCGCGGCCGAGGTCCTGGACAAGCTGACCAAGGAGACCGTCGTCCGCATCGACGGCAAGGTCGTGTCCCGCGGCGCCGACAACGTCAACGCCGAGCTGCCGACCGGTGAGGTCGAGATCGAGGCGGACGCGGTCGAGGTGCTGGGCGCGGCCCAGCAGATCCCGTTCACGATCAACGCCGAGGACGGCGTCAACGAGGAGCGGCGCCTGGAGTACCGCTTCCTCGACCTGCGCCGTGAGCGCATGCACCGCAACATCATGCTGCGGACGGCCGTGATCTCCGCGATCCGCCACAAGATGGTCGCCCTCGGCTTCAACGAGATGGCGACCCCGATCCTCACCGCGACCTCCCCCGAGGGCGCCCGTGACTTCGTGGTCCCCTCCCGGCTGCACGCGGGCCGCTTCTACGCGCTGCCGCAGGCCCCGCAGCAGTTCAAGCAGCTGCTGATGATCTCCGGCTTCGACCGCTACTTCCAGATCGCCCCCTGCTTCCGGGACGAGGACGCCCGCGCGGACCGTTCGCCGGGCGAGTTCTACCAGCTCGACGTGGAGATGTCCTTCGTCGAGCAGGAGGACGTGTTCCGGCCCATCGAGAAGCTGATGACGGAGCTCTTCGAGGAGTTCGGCGGCGGCCGTCCCGTCACCTCGCCGTTCCCGCGCATCCCGTTCCGCGAGTCCATGGCGAAGTACGGCTCCGACAAGCCGGACCTGCGGGCCCAGCTGGAGCTCGTCGACATCACCGACGTGTTCGAGGGCTCCGCGTTCAAGGCGTTCGCCGGCAAGCACGTACGGGCCCTGCCGGTGCCCGACGTCTCCGGCCAGTCGCGCAAGTTCTTCGACCAGCTCGGTGACTACGCCGTCGAGCAGGGCGCGAAGGGCCTCGCCTGGGTCCGGGTCGCCGAGGACGGTTCGCTGACCGGCCCGATCGCGAAGTTCCTCACCGAGGAGAACGTCGCCGAGCTGACCAAGCGTCTGGCCCTGGCCCCCGGCCACGCCGTGTTCTTCGGCGCGGGCGAGTACGACGAGGTCTCGAAGATCATGGGCGCGGTCCGCGTCGAGGCCGCGAAGCGCTCCGGCCACTTCGAGGAGGGCGTCTTCCGCTTCTGTTGGATCGTCGACTTCCCGATGTACGAGAAGGACGAGGAGACCGGCCGCATCGACTTCTCCCACAACCCGTTCTCCATGCCGCAGGGCGGCATGAAGGACCTGGAGGAGAAGGACCCCCTCGATATCCTGGCCTGGCAGTACGACATCGTGTGCAACGGTGTCGAGCTGTCCTCCGGCGCGATCCGCAACCACGAGCCCGAGGTCATGCTGAAGGCGTTCGAGATCGCGGGCTACGAGCGCGACACCGTGGAGCAGGAGTTCGCGGGCATGCTCCGCGCGTTCCGCTTCGGCGCCCCGCCGCACGGCGGCATCGCCCCGGGCGTCGACCGGATCGTCATGCTCCTCGCCGACGAGCCGAACATCCGGGAGACCATCGCCTTCCCGCTGAACGGCAACGCGCAGGACCTGATGATGGGTGCGCCCACGGAGCTGGACGAGAGCCGGCTGCGGGAGCTGCACCTCACGATCCGCAAGCCCCAGCCGAAGTAGTCCCCTCCCGAAGGGCCCGTGACCTCCCCCGAGGTCGCGGGCCCTTCGGCGTGCCCGGACCGCCCCGCACGAAGCGTGGTGACCCAGGTCACTTTCGCCGAGGGATGATTCCTCGGCCGCGACGCCGTCTTACCTGTGAAAGCACACACGCACCAGCAGCAACTCCTGTTGTTGCTTCCGCTGCCCGAGCGGGACTTGAGAGGGAATCACCATGAGGAAGCTCGTCGCCACCACGTTCATCTCGCTCGACGGAGACGTCAGCGCGCCCGACAAGTGGAGCGGACCGTACTGGGACGAGGAGTACTCCGGGCACGCCCGTGAGCTCCTGTTCTCCGCCGACGCCCTGCTGCTCGGCCGGAAGACGTACGAGGGCTTCGCCGAGACCTGGCCCTCGCTGGAGGAGGTGGAGGGCGACTACGCGGTGCGGATGAACACCCTGCCCAAGTACGTGGCCTCCCGCACCCTGACCGAGACCACCTGGAACGCCACGCTGATCGAGGGCGACGTCGCCGAGGAGGTGGCCGCGCTGAAGCGGCAGCCGGGCAAGGACATCGTGAAGTTCGGCATCGGCGGTGAGCTCGACCGCACGCTGCTGGAGCACAAGCTCGTCGACGAGTACCAGTTCTGGATGTTCCCGGTCATCGCGGGGCGCGGCGAACGCATCCTCGACGGGGTCAGCACGGCGCACTTGAAGCTCAAGTCCACGACCACGCTCGCCTCCGGCGTGGTCCTCCTCACCTACACCCCTGCGTGACGGTCGCCGCTGCGCCGGGGTGCGACTCCGGGCGCCTGGGCGGCGCTTCTCACCTGGTGCGTTGCTCGGTGCGGGTGCGCGGTGGTTGCTCGCGCAGTTCCCCGCGCCCCTTGGGTACGCCCCGCTGTGCGTGCGCTGTCCCGTGCGGGTGCGCTGCGGTTGGCCGCGCCCCTTCGGGTGCGACCCGTGCGCTGGTTCCCGCGGGCAGGGGGCTCAGGGAACGACCGGGGGTGCTTGCAGCCGTTCCAGGCCGCGTACGAGCAGGGTGTGGAGGGGTGCGGTGGGGCAGGCGTACCGGTCGACCGGCCCGGCCCAATGGGAACGTCTCCGTCCGGCGGTGAGGTCGAGCCGGGGCACGCCGAGGTAGTAGTCGACTCCCAGGTGTTCGACCTGGGGCATCCGGTCCGTGGCCCAGGCGCCGCAGGCGGTCAGGGCATAGGTCCGCCGGGTGATGCGGTCGAGGAAGACGGGTCCGCCGTTCAGGGCGGTGCGCAGGATGGCAGCGGCCCGCGCGTCGTCGTCGGCGCCGGTCGCGACGCGCACCAGGTCGCAGGGGATGCGGACGGCGTCGAAGGTCCGCCCACAGGCGAGCAGCGCCACACCGCGCGACGCCCACTCGGTGAGAGCGGTGGAGGGGTTCTCGGCGGCGAGGAGGAGCCAACGGGCGAGGGCTTCCGTGTCCGGCCGGGGCGTGGTTCCGGTCGCTGGGGGACGGTGGTTCACGCGCGTTCTCCCCCGTCCCTGCTGACGCTCGAACTCTGTGGCATGTCGGCTCTCCTTCACGTCCCAGCGGTGATCAGCGTCCGCGAACGTATCGCTTTTCGCGAAAAGCAGCAAGATGTCCATGGGGGGAACGCTTTACTGTGTAGAGCGGCAAGGTTCTGGGACGTTGGTGAAGAGGGAGGACCCGTGCCCGAAGGCGGGTGGACGCACGCTTCCGCGCCGTATCTGAGGCCCCCTGCGGCGGGTCAGGCCGACGCCTGGACCACCGAGACCGCCGCCAAGGGGCGCAAGGGGACGCAGCGCGTCGTCCGGGCCGGGGAAGTCCGGGCCTCCAGTGAGGTGGCGGAGCTGCTGGAGCTCGACGAAGCGGTGGAGGTGATCGTCCGCCGAAGGGTCATGTTCCTCGACGGAGAGCCCACGGAGCTGACGGACACCTACTACCCGGCGGCCATCGCCCGGGGCACCCGTCTGACGGAGACCTCGAAGATCCCCGGTGGCGCCGTCACACTGTTGGCGGACCTCGGACACGTCGCTCACGTCGTACGTGAAGTGGTGCGCGCGCGGATGCCGGACGCTCAGGAACGGGAGTCGCTGGCGATGCGCGCCGACGCCCCCGTACTGACCCTGACCCGGGTCACGGCGGACGATCGGGGCGTCCCGTTCCAGGTCGACGTGTCGGTCTTCCCGGCCGCCACCCAGGAACTCAGCTACGAGAGGAGGGTGGACTGACATGCCCGAGACCCATGAAGACACCTTCGACCGGCGTCCCCTCCACGAGCGCATCGCCGCGGATCTACGCGACGAGATCATGTCCGGTGTCCTGGCGCCCGCCGCCAACCTGCCCTCCACGCAGCGACTGAAGGAGCGGTTCGAGGCGTCGAACGCCACCGTGCAGAAGGCGTTGCGGATACTGAAGGACGAACGCTTGGTCATCGGTCGAGCGGGCTCGGGGGTGACCGTCCGCGAACACCGGCAGGAGACGATCCGCCCGGCCGACTTCGGAAGGCCCGCTGGCCCGGGCAAGCCCTACCCGTGGCTCGCCGAGGCCGCCGGGCGCGGTAGGAGCGGCAGCGTCCGACTCCTGGGTGTGTTCGAGGTGCGGCCACCGCACGACGTGGCCGAACGGCTGGGCCTGGCCGGGACCGGAACGGCGGTGGAACGGAAGCAACTCCTGCTGCACGACGGGGAGCCCGTCGAACTGGTCTCGTCGTACTACCCTCTCGACCTCGCGCGGGGAACCGCTCTGGCGGAAGCCCGGAAGATCCGGGGAGGGACACCGGCTCTTCTGGCCGGAATGGGATATCCGCCGAGGCTCACCGTCGACCGCGTGTCGGCTCGCGTGCCCACCCAAGCCCAGTACGAGGCGTTGCGTCTACCGACGGATCTGCCGATCTTGCGCACGCTGCGGGTCGTGTACAGCGACGACGAACGACCGATCGAGGTGACCGTGACGGCGAAAGCGGGCCATCTGTACGAACTGCAATACGAGTTCGAGTAGTCCCAGGGTTCACACCCCGTACGCCCCCGCAAGCCCCTTCCACTCCCCTTCATCACATGGTGCGACGATCCGCCGATCCGCACGTCGCACGGCATGGGGCGCTCCTACACTCCCGGTCATGTCACCACTCGTCACGAGTTCTCCCCCGACCGGGGCTAGAGCCCTACCCTGGGAGTCACCACCGATCCAGGAGTCCAGCATGAGCGGCGCTGAACAGGGCCCGGGTGTCCTGAACCAGGAGAAGTTCGAGCAACTCGCCCGCTTGGGCGACCGTGTGGACGAAGCCCTGCGCTTGGAGTTCATCAACGGAAGGATCGGGGAGAAGGCAGTGCCGGACGGTGCGCACGGACGGATCATCGAGTGGCTGACGCGCCTGTGCATCCAGGCGGACTTGGGCTGGTGGCTGTACCCGGACCAGGGCATCAGGGTCGAGACCTACCGCAACGGCAATGCCCGCCCCGATGGACTGCTCGCGCCGACGGGGACCTTCTTGGAACGGGGCGAGTGGGCCTCCGTTGACGGGGTCCTCATGGTCGTGGAGGTCACCTCCTCCGACTCGGACACCACGAACCGCGACCGGGTGGAGAAGCCCCGTGCGTACGCCGAGACCGGCATCCCGGTCTACCTGCTGATCGACCGCGGCACGCATGAGGTCAAGGTCCACTCCCTGCCGGACGGAGTGCGCTACGAATCCGTGCTCACCGTCCCCTTCGGCAAGACGGTGCCGCTGCCCGACCCGGTCGGCTTCGACCTCGACACGGAGCCCCTGACCCACTGGGTGACCTGAGGCCGGCCCGCACCGGACAGCGCACCCCGGCCGCAACGCGCCCGATCAGGGGCGCGGGGAACTGCGCGAGCAACCACTGTGCACCCGCACGGGACAGCGCACCGCACAGGTGGACGTACGGAAAGGGCCGCGCCGGACGAACCGCGCGGCCCTTCGTCAAGCTGGAACGGCGACGAACTACTCGCCGCCGCCGAAGCGCACCCGGAACGCCTCCAGGTCCTCGTCCGTGATCTTCGCGAACAGCACCGGCGGCACCGTGAACGACGTCCCCACCGGCACGGTGACCAACGCGGACGCCTCAGCCGGCGTGACCCACGGCGCCGTGTCGCCCTCCAGGGCGAACACGCCCCGCATCGTCTTCGCCGTGGCCGGGATGAACGGTTCGGAGATCACCGCGTACAGGTGGATCAGGTTCATCGCCGTGCGCAGCGTCAGCGCCGCCGCCTCCGGGTCGGTCTTGATCTCCAGCCAGGGGGACTTCTCCTCCAGGTAGGAGTTGCCCGCCGACCACAGCGCGCGCAGCGCAGCCGCGGCCTTGCGGAACTGGAGGGCCTCCATCTGCTCCTCGTACTCGGCGAGCAGCCGGGCGATCTCCGTACCGAGGTTCTCCTCGGCCGCGCCGGGCGTACCGCCGGCGGGGACCTCGTCCCCGAACCGCTTCTTCGAGAACGACAGCACCCGGTTGACGAAGTTGCCCAGGGTGTCCGCCAGGTCCTTGTTGACCGTGGCGGTGAAGTGCTCCCAGGTGAACGAGGAGTCGTCGGACTCGGGGGCGTTGGCGATCAGGAAGTACCGCCAGTAGTCCGCGGGCAGCACGTCGAGCGCCGCGTCCGTGAACACGCCCCGCTTCTGCGAGGTGGAGAACTTGCCGCCGTAGTACGTCAGCCAGTTGAACGCCTTGACGTAGTCGACCTTCTTCCACGGCTCCCGCACGCCCAGCTCGGTCGCCGGGAACATCACCGTGTGGAAGGGGACGTTGTCCTTCGCCATGAACTCGGTGTACCGGACGGTGTCGTCGGCCTCGTACCACCACGACTTCCAGTCCCGGACCTCATCGGCGGGCGCCGCGTCGGCCCACTCCTTCGTCGCGGCGATGTACTCGATGGGCGCGTCGAACCACACGTAGAAGACCTTGCCCTCGGCCGCCAGCTCCGGCCAGGTGTCCGCCGGTACGGGCACGCCCCAGTCCAGGTCGCGGGTGATCGCGCGGTCGTGCAGGCCCTCGGTCAGCCACTTGCGGGCGATGGAGGAGGCGAGCTGCGGCCAGGCGTCGCCGACCTCGTCGATCCAGGCCTCCACCTCCTGCTGGAGCTTCGACTGGAGGAGGAACAGGTGCTTGGTCTCGCGGACCTCCAGGTCCGTGGACCCGCTGATCGCCGAGCGCGGGTCGATCAGGTCCGTCGGGTCGAGGACCCGGGTGCAGTTCTCGCACTGGTCGCCGCGCGCCTTGTCGTAGCCGCAGTACGGGCAGGTGCCCTCGACGTACCGGTCCGGCAGGAAGCGGCCGTCGGTCGGCGAGTACACCTGGCGGATCGCCCGCTCCTCGATGAACCCGTTCTCGTTGAGCTTGCGGGCGAAGTGCTGGGTGATCTCCGCGTTCTGCGCCGAGGAGCTGCGGCCGAAGTAGTCGAAGGCCAGCTCGAAGCCGTCGTACACGGCCTTCTGCGCGTCGTGCGCCTGCGCACAGAACTCGTCCACCGGCAGCCCGCGCTCCTTGGCCGCCAGCTCGGCGGGGGTGCCGTGCTCGTCGGTGGCGCAGATGTACAGGACGTCGTGGCCGCGCTGGCGGAGGTACCGGGAGTACACGTCCGCCGGAAGCATGGACCCCACCATGTTGCCCAGGTGCTTGATCCCGTTGATGTACGGAAGGGCGCTGGTGATGAGGTGTCGAGCCATCGGGGGCTGCTCCCAGTTCGCGGTGTGCGGTGATGGTCCGTGCCGGCCGGTGACCGGGGCTCGCGGCCCCGCCCCGCCGGGTGCGGAATCCACAAATCGTATCCGACGGGCAGGGGCGCCCCGCGCGGAGTTTTTCCGCGGGGGGCGCCCCTGTGGGACCCCTCTGCCGGGCCGCGCCGGCCGCTCGGCCGTGCCGCTCCGGCATGTCGCTCAGCCGTGCCGGGCGGCCAGCCAGCCGGGCAGCGCGGCGAGCAGCCCCTCGTACAGCTCCTTGTCGGTGAGCTCCCGGGGCGCGGGGCCCGCGTGGTAGAACGCCGCGTTGTCGGCGGTCAGCTTGCGCAGGTAGTCGAAGCCCTTCGCCTCGTGCTCGCCGAACGCCACGAACTGGAAGAACAGCGGCAGCCGGGCGGCCTCGGCGAGCGCCTCGGTGGCCGCGCCCTTGACGTCCGGGGGGCCGTCGACCTGGAACACGACCAGTGCGGGGTCCTGGGAGCCCGACTTCTCGTAGTGGGCCACGACCTCCGCGATCGCCGCGGGGTAGCTGGTGCGGCCCATGCGTCCGGCGGCGGCGTGCAGCTCGTCGACCTGTCCCTCGTACGTGGTGAGGTCCAGTTCCCCGGTGCCGTCCACCTCGGTGGAGAACAGCACGACGGGGACGGTCGCCGCCTCGTCCAGGTGCGCGGAAAGGGCGAGCGCCTGCTCGCCGAGCCCCTGCGCGGAGCCGTCCTTGTAGTAGCCGCGCATCGAGCCGGAACGGTCCAGCACCAGGTACACCCGCAGTCGGGTGCCCGTGAGGTCCCGCTTGCGCAGCGCGGCGCCCGCCGCCTTGTACCCGGTGACCAGGCCGGGCGCCCTGGTCCGCACCCGCGCCAGACTCCACGCGGGCTTCCCGGCGGGTACGGGCGCGGCGGCCGGTTCCGGTTCGGCGGCGGGCTCGGCCTCCGGTACGACCTGGGGCTCCGGTACGACCTCGGCTTCCGGTACGGGGGCGGGCTCGGGTACGGGGGCGGGCGCGGCGGCCTCGGGCTCCGGCGTGGTGACCGGTGCGGTGATCGGCTCCGCGGGCGCGGGGATCGTGGGCGCGACCTCGGTGACGACCGGCTCGGTCACCGGTTCGGTCACCGCCTCGGCGACCGGTGCGGGGGTCGGGTCCGGCTCCGTGGCGGGGGCCGGGATCACCGGCTTGGTCTCGACCTCGGTGACCGAGGCCGTCGGGGCCGTCGCCGCTGCCGACGCGGCGGGCTCCGAGGCCGACGACCCCGGCTCGGACGACGTGGCGGACGTGGTGGACGCGGAAGGCGCGGTGGGCTGGGCCGGGACCACCGGGGACGGGTCCCGCACCGGCTCCGCGGGCCGGGGCACGCTCACCCGGTCGAACGCGGCGGAGACCAGGTCGTCCGCGACGGACGACTGTGCCGGTACCCGCCCCCCGGTGTCCGTGTCCGTACCGGACGTGGTCGTACCGGACGTGGTCGTACCGGACGTGGTGTCCGACGTTGCGGAATCGGCGGAACCGGTGCCGGAACCGGAATCCGTGCCGGTGCCCTTGCTCGACGGCTCGCCCGGGGCCGACGCCGACGCCGTAGCCGTAGCAGATGCCTCGGCCGTGGCCGTGGCGGCGGGAGCGGCCGATTCCGTGGCGGGCTCCGCCGCCTCAGCCCCCTCCGTGACCTGCGGCGATTCGCCTTCGGCACCCTGCGCAGGGCCTTCCGACTTCTTCGACCGACCGAAAACGCCCCGCAGCCGACTCAGAATGCCCATGTGCGCAACCCTTCAGATGAGTTGTTCTGTCAATCCCTGGCCAGGATGGCCACGTAAGGTTAGCCAAACGCCCCGGCGATCAGCGGCCGACCCACCCCGACGGCCCAACGGCACCCCGGCTCTCCCTGCCGGGTTCACTCCGCGTTCACGTTTCGTCCCTCCCTTCGCGAGGGGAACGCCCTAGGTTCGCGCCGTACGCACACCGAGCCGAACACACCCACAAGGGGACGAGACGTGCGCAGACTGCTGCCGATGACCACCACCTCTCACCCGGGCGGTCGCTCCGCCCTCACCTGCCGCTTCCGCTGCGGCGACGCCTGCTTCGGCGAGGTGCCCAACACCAGCGACAACGCGTACGCGGGCGACATCATCGCCGGAGCCGTCAGCCGTCGTTCGCTGATGCGCTCGGCGGCCGTGGTGACCGTCACCGCCGCGGCCGGCGGCGCGCTGCTCGGCCCCGGGGCGTCCGAGGCGCAGGCCGCCCCGGCGCAGGGGGTCGCGGCCGGTCGGCACCGCCCGCCGCGGGACCGGGCGGCCCGCGGGCTGCGGTTCGCTCCGGTCGCCCCGAACCGCAACGACGCGGTGACCGTCCCCGAGGGGTACGGGCAGAACCTGGTGATCCGTTGGGGCGACCCGATCCTGCGGGGCGCCCCGGCCTTCGACCCCGAGCGGCAGAGCGCTGCGGCGCAGGCCGGTCAGTTCGGCTACAACAACGACTTCCTGAGCCTGCTGCCGCTGCCCCGCGAGCACGGCCGTCAGCTGCTCGTGGCCAACCACGAGTACACGGACGAGGTCCTGATGTTCCGGGACTACGACCCCGAGAACCCGACCCGCGAACAGGTGGAGATCGCCTGGGCCGCGCACGGACTGTCGGTCGTGGTCGTGGCGGACCAGCGCCGCACCGGGCGGTTGACCGCCGTACCGCGCCACCACCTGAACCGGCGCCTCACCATGACCAGCGAGTTCCGGCTGACCGGCCCCGTCGCGGGTGACCGGCTGGTGCGCACGGGGGCCGACCCGCGGGGCGTCACCGTGCTCGGCACCCTCAACAACTGCGCCGGCGGTGAGACCCCGTGGGGCACCACGCTGCACGGCGAGGAGAACTTCAACCAGTACTTCGGTCACGCCGACCGGGTCACCGACCCGGTGACGGCGGCCCGGCTGAAGCGGTACGGGCTGACGGGCGGCGCGTCGGAGCGCAAGTGGGAGCGGTTCGACGACCGGTTCGACCTGACGAAGGAGCCCAACGAGGCGAACCGGTTCGGCTGGGTCGTGGAGCTGGACCCGTACGACCCCGACTCGACGCCGCGCAAGCGGACCGCGCTCGGCCGGTTCAAGCACGAGGCGGCGCAGCCCCGGCTCACCGCCGACGGCCGGCCCGTCGTCTACATGGGCGACGACGAGCGCTTCGACTACTTCTACAAGTTCGTCTCCTCGAAGAGGCGCGTGCGCGGTAACAGCCGCACCGCGCACGCGCACAACCTGACCCTGCTGGACGAGGGCACCCTCTACGTGGCGAAGCTGACCGGGGACTCCCCGGCGGCGGAGTTCGACGGCACCGGAACGCTCCCCTCGGACGGGGAGTTCGACGGCGGCGGCCAGTGGATTCCGCTGGCGACCGCGGGCCCGCGCGGACGCGCCGTCTCGCACGTGCCGGGCATGACCGCCGAGGAGGTGTACGTCTTCACCCGGCAGGCCGCGGACCAGGCGGGCGCCACCAAGATGGACCGCCCCGAGGACGTGGAGCCGTCCCCGCACACCGGCCGGGTGTACGTGGCCCTCACCAACAACTCCGACCGCGGCAAGCCCGGCAAGCCCGGGGCGGACGAGGCGAACCCGCGCAACCGCAACAAGCACGGTCAGATCCTCGAACTCACCGAGTACGGCAACCGCCCCGAGGCCACCCGTTTCGGCTGGAGCCTGTTCCTGGTGGCGGGCGACCCGGACGACCCGGCGACGTACTTCGCGGGGTTCCCCAAGGACCGGGTCTCGCCGATCTCCTGCCCGGACAACCTCGCCTTCGACCCGCACGGCAACCTGTGGATCTCCACGGACGGCAATGCGCTCGGCACCCACGACGGACTGTTCGGCGTCGCGACCCGCGGGGAACGCCGGGGCGAACTGAAACAGTTCCTGACCGTGCCGACCGGGGCGGAGACCTGCGGCCCGATCGTCCAGGACCGTCGGGTACTGGTCGCCGTGCAGCACCCGGGCGAGGTGGACGGGGCGAGCGTGGAGCGGCCGGCGAGCACCTGGCCGGACGGTCCGGGGCGGATGGTGCGGCCCTCGGTGGTCGCGGTCTGGCGCACCGACGGTCACGCCATCGGCACCTGACCCCACCGGCTCGGCCGCCGGGGCGACGGCACCGGCCCGGGCTCCGGCCCCGCACTCGCCACGGGAACCGACCCCGTTACGGGAACTGACCCCGTTACGGATACCCGGCCGTGCCCCGGTAGACGGACCGGCGCGGCGGGGTGTTCGGCCGGGCGCTCGGCGGGATGTTCAGCGGGGCGTTCGACTGCCAGGGCCGGGGCCGGGGCGGGGGCGGGAGCGGCGGCGGGCCGGACGGCGCTGCTGCGGCCCCGGTCCGCCAACCACCGGGCGTAGGCCGGCGCTTCCTGCGCCGCCTCCGCATACGCCGCGGCCAGATCGTCGAAGGCCGCGTCCAACTCCGTGCAGGTCCGGGCCACCAGCAGCAGCCGCACCCCGATCGGGTCGCCCTCCAGGGGGCGCACCACGGTGTCCGGTCGGGGCAGCGTGGTCGGTTGGGACACCGTCACCACCTCGCCGGTGGCGACCAGGGTGTACGCGGTGAGGTAGTCCCCGTGCAGCACCCGCGGATTGAGGCCGGCCTCCCGCAGCACCCGGGACACCGCGTCCCACTCCCCGTCCACGGTCGAGTCGACCATCCAGCGGTCGTGCGCCAGGGCGTCGACCGGTACGGAGCGCAGGGCCGCCGCCGGGTGGTCGGCCGCCAACGTCACGAACTGGGGCTCCCGTTCGACGAGGACGCGGCTGCGCAGCTCGGCGGGGAACCGCAGCGGACTGCCCTCCACCTCGTGCACGAACGCCACGTCGAGTTGGCCGTCGGCGACCATGCCGAGCAGCGCGTTCGATGACACGTCCATCTGGAGCGTCGGCTCCGTACCCGGGTGCCGTTGGCGCAGCCTGCGCAACCAACCGGGCAGTGCGCGGCTCGCGGTGGAGCCGATCAGCAGTTGGGTGCCGTCCGTGGCGCGCGCCGCGGCGGCCCGGGTGTCGTTGACCAGGGCCCGCATCTCCGCGACCAGGGGGCGGGCCCGCCCGAGCAGGACCCGGCCGAGCGGGGTGGGGCGGCAACCGGACCGCTCCCGGGTGAACAGCCGTCCGCCCACGGCCTGTTCGATACGGCGCAACTGTGTACTGAGGGTGGGCTGAGCGACGCCCAGGGACCGGGCCGCCTTGTGCAGGCTGCCCGTGTCGGCGATGGCGCACAGGGCGCGGAGGTGCCTCACTTCGAGGTCCATGACAAGTGAGCGTAGGCCCGCTCAGGGCACCCGCACCAGACGGTCCTCGTCACACTGCCGGGACTCCAGGGATTCCGGAGCCGTACGGGAGCCGTACGGGAGCCGTACGGGGGCTGTTGCTGACGCGTCCGTAACGGGGTGCGTCAAGGAAGTGATAGGGCCGGGCTATCACCACTTGCCATCATCCCGAACTCGCGTTCCTCCCTGAAACTCCTTAGCAGTCGAACCGGTTCCCACCCCCCACCCTCCCTCGGGACCCCGCTCCCCGGGGCCCCACCCGGACCCGATCGCACACAAGAGGAGCGCACCATGAAGCCCCCCACACGCTTCCTGTCAGCCGCCCTGGGCCTCGGCATCGCCGCGGTGACGGCCGCCGCGGCCACCCTCCCCGCCGCCGCTGCGGACGCCCGCGCCGCCGAGGCCACCGGAACTGCCTCCACCACCGAGTCGATCGCCCGCTACGAGGGGTCGAAGGAGGACTCCGCCGCGACCAAGAGGTTCTTCGAGGCGGTCGTGAAGTCGGTGGCGGAGAAGCGGGCCGCCAACCCCGGCGCCCGCCTGGTGACCGTCCGCTACAACGCCTCCAGCGCCCCGTCCTTCCGCGGCCAGATAGCCAGCAGCACCGCCATCTGGAACGGCTCGGTGTCCAACGTGCGGCTCCAGGAGGTCACCGGCGCCGCGGACTTCACCTACCGCGAGGGCAACGACCCGCGGGGTTCGTACGCCTCGACCAACATGCACGGCCGCGGGTTCATCTTCCTGGACTACCGCCAGAACCAGCAGTACGACTCCACCCGGGTCACCTCGCACGAGACGGGCCACGTGCTCGGCCTGTACGACAACTACCGCGGCCCGTGCAGCGAGCTGATGTCGGGCGGCGGTCCGGGCACCTCGTGCCGCAACGCCTACCCCAACGCGGCGGAGCGCGCGCGGGTCAACCAGCTCTGGGTCAACGGCTTCGCCAAGGCCCTGGAGAAGGCGGGCGCCACGCTCGGCACCGCCAAGAACGGCTGACGCACCACCCCCACACCAGGTACGTCCGCTCACCCCCCACAGGTGCGGGCCGCCCCTCTCGCCGGGCGGCCCGCACCACCCTTTCCCCCGGCGCGGGGTGCCTCACACCAGTCGGCGTATCTCGCCGCGCACCCGGTAGAAGCCCCCGGCGGAGGTGTGCAGCCCGTCCACCACGTACCGGGCGCCCGGTTCGCGCATCCCGCGCGGGAACTGGACGTTCCACCGCGGGTCGTAGCCGTCCGACACGACGTGCACCCGCATCCGGGAGCCCGTCTGGACGCACTCCACGACGATCCCGCCCGCCGGCGCCGCCGAGACGGTCGCCAGCGCGGACACCGAACTCACCGGCGTGTACGCGGGCAGCGCGGCGGCCGACTTGACGTCCCTGGCCACCGGCACGGTGCCCTGCTGGGCGGCGGCGATGGCGGCGTCCGAGGCGTCGATGCAGACCAGCGAGCCGTCCGTGGTGACCATGTACAGCCGCTCGTCCAGGTACTGCATGGACAGCGCCGAACCGCTGCCGGTGCCCAGCTTCCACAGCCGGTTGCCCGCGGCGTCGAAGCAGTACACCGAGGACGAGGAGTCGCCCGCGAAGACGTAGGCGCCGCCGGGCGCGGTGGCGCAGGAGTACACCGAGGTGTCGCAGCGGTAGTCGGCGACGACCTCACCGGTGGACTTCGCCAGCCGCTGGACCACGTGCCGCGCGGTGCCCGCGTACACCGAGTCGTCCTCCTGCCAGCCGAACAGCACCCCGCCCCGGGTCGGGGTGTGCCACAGCTCGCCGGTGCCGTTCTGGGCGTACGCCGTCACTCCCGCCCCGTGCCCGTGGTAGACGCCCCGTGCGTCGGCCCGGACCATCCAGCCGTGCTGCCCCTGCGACTTGCGGGACCACTGGTGTTCGTCCTCGTGGTCGATCACGGTGAGCCCGCCGCGGGCGTCGGAGACGTTGAGGACGCCCTCGTGGATGTCCAGCCAGAAGATGTCGACGTCCGGGGCGATCGTGTACGCACCGAACGGCAGCTTCGACGACAGGTCGTACACCGTGCCGTCGTCGCAGCCCGCGTAGATCCAGAAGTCGTCGGCGACCAGGCACTTGACGCCGTCCGGCAGGGAGTAGCGGGCCAGCACCTCACCGCCGTGGCTGAGTGAGTAGACGTCACCCGCCTGGTTGCCGACCCAGCAGCGGTCCTGGTCGATGTGGATGCCGAACGCCGCGGAGCCGGTGCGCAGTCGCCACAGCACCGGCGCGGTGGAGCGGGCCGTCGACGGGGCGGAGCTCACCTGGCGGCGGGTCACCGGTCGGGCGGCCCTGGCCCCCTGCACGGCGGTCGCGTAGCCCTTGCGGACCTTCTCTCCGACCTTCTTCGCCGCGGCGGCCCGCGCCTTGACCTCGGTGGGGAACGAGGACACGGTCGTCTGGCCGTCCGCGCCGATCCGCCCGTACCGCACGGAGACCACGGTGCCGTCGACGGTCACCTCGTAGAACTTGTGCGCGCCGTCGCCTTCCTGCGACAGCTCCAGATACGTCGTCGAACGCGCCACGGCAGACCCCTCCCCAGGATGGAACCGGCCGTTCCGTCGGCCCGTTCCCACTACCTCGGACAGTAGGGCGCCCCACTGACAACGAGGCCGGGGGACGGGTCGCACGGTACGTTCAGTCTGGAGAGGCCGACGCGTCAGAGGGGGCAGTGAGGTCAGAGAGCCATGATGCGGACCCGATCTCCGCAGAGTTTCGTCATGTCGTCCCTGTCGGACGTCAGCAGGGCAACGGGCCCCGGTTGGCGAAGCGCCACTTCTGCCACGGTGGCGTCGATGGCGTACTTGTGACCGTGCAGTCCGGCTTCCTTGAGGAGCTGTGCAGCGGCCTTCGCCGCCTGTTCGGTCACCGGCTCCACCTTGACCCGCGACAGGGTCCAGTTGAGACGGGGAATGTTGGTGCGGGCGTGGCTGACCTCCACGATGGTGTTCGCCCCGATGACGAGGTCGGCGCCCATCTCGTGGAACACCCTCAGCATGGCGAGGACCTTCCGGTCCTGGGCGATCCAGGTCGACAGGCCCTCCGAGTCCAGGACGACGGTCTCGAAGCGCTCGTTCATGCTGCGTCCGCGTTCTCGGACGTGTTGCTAGCGCCGAAGATCTTCGACCGGGCCTCCGCCAGTTCCTCGTCGCTGAAGCTGCCGTGCTCTTCTTCATAGCGTCGCAGGTCGTCGCCCAACAACTGGTGCCGAATCTGGCGGGCCACCGCTTCCGCCACGTAGCCGGAAACGTTGTCAGTGAGCTTGCGGAGTTCTGCCACCTGCTCGCTGGGCAGGGTGACAGTGATGCGAGTCGTTGAGGCCATGCGGCAAGCATACTGGAGTATGCGCATCGAAGGTGGGTGTTGCCGCAGAGAGAACGCACTGAGCATCCCGGAGCGTGCGGAGGTGGCCGAGGGTGCACCCTTGCCCTCTGGGGCGTGTCAGTCGTCACCACGTACGTGCGCCGCAGGCCGAGCCGCAGCCCGTCACAGCTGCGGCACCGGCACCGGGCGGGAGCCCTCCGCCAGGGAGCGGGCGCCCGCGACGCCCACCAGGGAAGCGGCGACCGCGTCCCGCACCGGGACCAGTGGCGGGGCGCCCCGTTCCACCGTGTCGCGGAAGGCGCGCAGCAGCAACACCGTGCCCTCGGCGCGGCGTTCGACGGGGGAGCCGTCCACCAGGACGTGCGGCGGGTCGCGTTCCTCGTCGCGCACCGCGCCGTCGGGCGTGGTCCAGCCCTCGTTGCGCACGCGTACCGCGTAGGCGCGGTCGCCGGGTGCGCGCAGCGACTCCGCGAGGCCGTGGGTGCCGCGCACCGACAGCCAGCTCCAGTGGCTGTCGGGTTCGCCCTGGAGGAAGCCGTGTCGGGTGACGGCCAGCGCCCCGGTGGACAGGCGGACCGTCATCACCACCGCACTGCGCGGGTCCCGCTCGTCGACGGTGAACGCCGCCACCTCGACCGGGCGGGCGCCGGTCAGCGCCAGGACGGGGGAGAGGGTGTGGGTGCAGTACGCGGTGGGGGCGATGCGGCCCCGCCAGTGGTTCGGGTCGCCGATCAGGGAGGTGACCGTTCCGGGTGCCATGCCGTGCAGGTAGTCCGCCTCGATCAGGGAGATCCGGCCCAGTTCACCGGCGTCGACAGCGGCCCGGATCAGTCGGGCGTGCGGGTGGACGACGTAGTTCTCGGCGAACGAGTACGTGGCCGTCGAGCGGTCCGCCGCGGCGATCAGTTCCCGGCCCTCCGACTCGTCGGTGCAGGCCGCGGACTCGGACAGGACGTGCACGCCGCGGTCGAGGAAGGCGACGGCGAGCGGTGCGTGCGCGTCGAAGTCATTGGCCAGGACCACGGCGTCCAGGGGGCGTTCGAGCAGGTCCTCCCAGCGTTCGGTCAGGTCCGCGTCGGGGAGTTCCGCGGCGGCTGCGGCGCGGCGTTCGGGGTCGCGGTCGCACAGGGCGACGACGTCCATCCCGACCCGTCGGCACCAGTGCGCCAGGTGCAGTCCCATGCCCAGCCCGACGACTCCCACACGTATCCGCATGGCTCCAACGTCAGGGGCGTCGGGCCGTCGTGCAAGCCGATTTCGGGGGCGCGGACCAGCGCCCTATCCGCGCGGCGTCTTGTGCAGGGTCAGGTCGACGACGACCGTGCGGTGGTCGGTGTCGCCCAGGTCGAGGAAGCGGGCGTCGCGGGCGGCGAAGTCGCGGGACACGAGCACGTGGTCGATCTGCGCGCCGATCAGTGCGGCGGTGGAGGAGGGCCAGGTGGCGGTGCGGGAGGAGTCGGCGAGCCGGGCGCCGTCGCGCAGGCCCGCATCGACGAGCCGGCGGAACGCGGCGTGGTCCTGGGTGGCGTTGAAGTCCCCCGCGACGATCATCGGGCCGGCCGCGACCCCGTCATCGGCGGCGGCGAGGTCGTGCAGGGCGTCCAGTTCGCGGCGCCAGGTGCCGAGTCCGCCGGGCAGCGGGGGCATGGGGTGCGCGAGTTGCAGGCGGACCCGTTCGCCCTTGACTTCGGTGGTGGCGCCCGGCATGCCGAGGGTGCTGCCGGGTAGGCCCGCGGTGGCCCGCAGCGGGGTGCGGCTGAGGATCGCGGAGCCCTCCGCGCCGTACGCCTCGACCGCGGTGCGGTGCGGGTAGTCCGCGCCGATCTCCTTGCGCAGCTCCGCCAGGCAGCCGGGGTCGCACTCCTGGACGAACAGCAGGTCGGGGCGCTCCCGGCGGACCGCGTCGATCAGGGTGCCGGTCGCCACGCTGTACTCGACGTTCGAGGTCATCACCCGGAGCTCGGCGTGCGGCGGGCCGTCGGGCGTGGAGGTCTTGCCGTAGGGCTCGGAGTACCAGGCGACCAGGCCCAGCGCGAGCACGCCCCAGACCAGGCCGGTGCGCCAGCGGGCGAACGCGGCGAGCAGCAGGGCCGCCCCGGTCGGGACGGCGAGCCAGGGCAGGAACGCGAGGAGCTGCGGTACGGGGGTGAAGCCGTCGCTGTCGAGGAGTCGGCAGCCCATCACCACGCTGACGCCGAGGAGCAGCAGGCCCGCGAGCCAGGCCCTGGCTCCGCGTCGACGCCGGGGTGCGGGCGGCGGCGGGCCGGGGAGGGTGTCGTCGTCGGTCCGCGTGGGCGTTGCCATGTCCCGCTGTTCCTTCCGGCCGTGCGGCCCGCTTCCGGTGCTGTCCGGCGGTTCCGCGCGGATCCGTGGGCTACGTGTCGTCGTCTGCATCCTCTCCCAAGGACGACGGCGACCGGCCGGTCACGGTTGCCCGGGCGGGCGGTCGGTGGGTGCGGGGCGCGGCTTCCGCGGCGAGCAGGGGCGGGCCGACAGGGTGCCCGGCAGGGGTTCCGGTGGGGCTTCCGGCGGTGGTTCCGGCGGGGCGTCCGGTGGGGTGTCCTGCGGGGTGGGTGAACGGGGTGACCGTCAGGGTGCGCCCGGCGGGTTCGGCCACGGGTGCGGGCGGCGCGGCGCGTGCTCCGCGCACTCCGGAGAACCGTCCGGCGGCCCAGCCCGCGAGGCCCACCGCGAGCCCGAGGACGAGGATCACCCGTACCGCGGTGCGCAACGAGCCGGTGAGGGCGTCGAACACCGCGCCGGCCGCCGCACGGGACACGTGCGGCGGGAGGTCGCCGAGGGTGACCTCGCGGACCACGGCGATGGCGATGGCCAGCACCGCCGCCGCCGCTGCCGTGCCGAGGGCCGTCGCGGTGACGGCGCGCCGGCGGAGGGTGGCCAGCAGGATGCCGCCGAGGGCGAGCAGGACGGAGCCGACGGGCAGCCAGAGACCCGCGAGTTCGAGCATGTGGACCCCCTTGCGGAGTCGTTCGGGTTCCTCGCCGCTGAGCACGGTGACGACCGTGGGTTGCACGGGGATGCGCCGGGCGAAGGGCACCCCGTCGTCGACGAGGCTCTGCTTGACCTGCGCGGTGACGGCGGCCAGGTCGATCGTGACGCGTTCGCCGTGCTGTTCGCGGACGGCGCGCATCACCACGTCGTGGGCGGTGCGGTTGGCGGTGTCCCAGCTGCCGCGGTAGGCGTCGGTGGCGGTGAAGGAGCCCACCGCGTCCCGGACGAAGACCCGTACGGTGCCCTCCTGGAGGGCGTCGGGGTCGACCTCGCGCATGATGCCGGCGGTGACGGCGTCCGCGAGGGCGTCCCGTACGCCCGGTTCGGTGGCCAGGGGCGCCATCGCGGCGGTGTACGCGTCGGCGTCGCCGATTTCGCTGCGGGCCCAAACGGCGGCGGTGGCGAGGGGCAGCAGCGCACAGGCCGCGACGATCAGCGTCGCGGAGGCCGTGCGGCGCAGTCGGCCGCGTCTGGTGGGGGGCACGGTTCCACGCAACGGCGCGCGGGCGTCCGGCGCGAGCCGGGGGGTGGTGTTCGGGTGGACCTGCACCCGAGCGGCGCGTGCTGCGTGGCGGGGCCGGGAGACGTGTGCTGCCGGTCGAAGGGGTGGTGGGGCCCGCGCCCCCCGGCATGCCGCCTGGTGCTACTTGCGGTTGTACATGCGCATGGTGAGCGTGCCGAAGACGACGACCAGCAGCACGGACCACCCCAGTGACCAGGCGAGTTCCGCGGCCGGCCACTTGCCGGCCATGAGGTCGCGCACGGCGGTGGCCACATGGGTGATGGGGTTGTGGTTGACGAACGTCTGGAGCCAACCGGGCATGGTCTTGGGGTCGACGAAGATGTCGCTGAGGAAGGTCAGCGGGAAGATCACCATCATGCTGACGCCCATCACGGACTTCTCGGTGCGCAGCAGCAGTCCGAACATCGTCCACACCCAGGACACCGCGAACGAGAAGACGATCAGCAGGGCGACGCCGGCGAGGACGCCGAGCAGGCCGCCGTCGGGGCGGAAGCCCATGATCAGCCCCACGGTGATCATCACGACGGAGGCGATGACGTAGCGCAGCATGTCGCCGAGGAGGTAGCCGACCATCGCGGCGGGCCGCCAGATGGGCAGGGTGCGGAAGCGGTCGAAGACGCCCTTGTCGATGTCGGTGTTGATGGCGACGCCCGTGTACATCGTGATCATGACGATGGACATCACGAGCATTCCGGGCAAAAGGTACTGAATGTACTCCTCGGGCGAGCCGGCGAGGGCCCCGCCGAAGAGGTACGTGTACATCAGGATGAGCATGATCGGGAAGGCCGTTACATCGAACAACTGTTCGGGAACGTGCTTGATCTTCAACATGGCCCGCCACCCGAAGGTGAGGGAGGCCGACAGCGGCCCGGGCCGGTGCGGGCGCTCCCGGGGGACGAGGAGTTCCGCGAGCGAGTCGGTACTGACCGGCGCGAGGTCCTGGGCGTCCGTGGTCGTGGTCGCGGTGCTCATGTGAGGGCCTCTTTCGCGGGGGTGCCCGTGGTGGGGCGGTCGGCGGAGCCGTCGGTGGGGTGACCGGCGGGGTGACCGGCGGGGCGGTCGGTGAGGGCGAGGAAGACCTCGTCCAGGCTCGGCTGGCCGAGGGCGAAGTTGTCGACCTTGATCCCGGCCCGGGAGAGTTCGGCGAGCGCCCGGGACGCCTGCCCGGTGGGGTCCTGGCCGTCGACGGGGTCCTGGCCGATCCGGACGGTGAGGGCGACCGGGTCGGATTCGAGCGTGACGGGCGCGTCGAGCACCCGGCCGAGCAGGTCCCGGGCCTCGGGGCGCTGGTCGGCGTGGCGCAGCCGTACGTGCACGGCCCCCGCGCCGACGGACGCCTTCAGTTCGCCCTTGGTGCCCTCGGCGATGACCCGGCCCTTGTCGATCACGGCGATCCGGGACGCCAACTGGTCGGCCTCGTCGAGGTACTGCGTGGTCAGCAGCACGGTGGTGCCCTGGGCGACGACCGCCCGCACGATGTCCCACACCTGGTTGCGGCTGCGCGGGTCGAGCCCGGTGGTGGGCTCGTCCAGGAACAGCAGGTCCGGGGTGTTCAGGATCGAGGCGGCGATGTCGATCCGGCGCCGCATCCCGCCGGAGTAGCTCTTGACCTGCCGGCCGGCCGCCTCGGTGAGTCCGAACGCGCCGAGCAGCTGATCGGCCCGCCCGTACGACGCCCTGCGGCCGTGGCCGGTGAGCCGGGCCAGCAGCACCAGGTTCTCGGTGCCGGTGAGGTCCTCGTCCACGGAGGCGTACTGGCCGGTGAGGCTGACCCGGGAGCGCACGGCGTCGGCCTCGTGGACCACGTCGTGCCCGAACACCCGGGCCTCGCCGCCGTCGGGGCGCAGCAGGGTCGCCAACATCCTGACGGTGGTGGTCTTGCCGGCGCCGTTGGGCCCCAGGACGCCGTACACCGTGCCGGTGGGGACGGTCAGGTCGACGCCGTCGACCGCCCGGTTGTCGCCGAAGGTCTTCACCAGGCCCGCGGTCTCGATCGCCGGGGCACCGGGCCGCGCTGTCGCCCGCCCGCCTTTTCTGCTGCTCATATCCGCCTCGCCGTGAAATGTATTGTCTTGGGGCATTTGCTGCCCTTCGTTCCATGGTCCGTGGAGCACGGGTCAAGGGGAAGACCGACCCGCACCCGGAAACTCATCGCTTCTACGGCACTTTTCTCGAACATTCGAGCGATCAAGGGGGTGAGGCGGTGGTGACCGGGCCGGCGTGCGCCGTCGGGGTCACGAGTTGCCGGGGTGCGGCCTCGGGTGTGCCCTGGAGGAGGTGGGGCGCACGGCGCGGACCGCCGCGGCCCACCGGCACCCCGAGAGGAGTGGTCCCATGACGCATGCGGCACCCGCCCCCGGCACCCCCGCGACACCCGGAGGAACCCCGACCACAGGACGCCACCGCGCCCCGCGCACCCGCACCGGTGTCGACCCCAGGGCGACGGGCACCTGGCTGCCCGTCCTGGCGGGCATCGTCTACGGCTTCTGGGTCGCGGGCATCAGCCGCGACGCCAGCGGCTACCAGGTCACCGGCTGGAACATCCTGCTCGGCTTCGTCAGCGGCATCCTCTTCGCCGGGATCGCCTTCGCGCTGCACCGCGTCGGCCCCGCACTGCCCAAGGAGGCCCGCGCGCTGGCCTGGGCGGTCTTCGCCGGGCTCGCGGTCGGCTTCTGCTACAGCCAAACGGGTCACTCGGTCCTGCTGGCCACCGGGATCGCCCTCGGCGCGGCCTTCGGCACCGGCGTCGCGACGTTCTACCACTACTACACGACCGAGGACTGAGCCCACCGGCCGTCCGGCGCGCCCCATGCCCTCGCCCGAGCTCACTCCGCCCGACCTGCCGGACGGCCCCGTGGACCGGCTGTCCGGCGGCTTTGGCGCGTCCTCCCTGCTACGGATCAGGGGCTACAGCGTGGCGTGGGTGGCGCCCCTGGTCCTGCTGGTCGGACTGCTCCTCTTCGACCTGAACACCTCCGGCGAGTTCCGGGTGATCTCCTGGATCGTGATGGTCCCCGGCATCTCCGCCGCGCTGTGCGGAGTGTGGACGACCGCCGTCTTCGCGGTGCTCGCCATCGTCACCTACCTCAGCATGGACAACACCTGGCCGCACCAGTACCAGACGGGGTTGCCCGACTTCATCCTCGTCACGGCCGGCGGGGTGCTCGCCGTGGCGGCCTCCTGGGTCCGCATCCGCAACGAACGGCGCGCGCTGCACATGCGCGACGTGGTCGAGACGACCCTGCGGACCGTGCTGCGCCCGCTGCCCGCGCGCTGGGGCGGACTCGAGCACGCCGCCGTGTACCTGGCGGCGGACCGGGCGGCGAAGGTCGGCGGCGACTTCTACGACATCCAACCCAGCCCGCACGGCACCCGGGTGCTGATCGGGGACGTCCAGGGCAAGGGCCTCGGCGCGGTCGACGGGGCGGCGGTGCTGCTCAGCTCGTTCCGTGAGTCCGGCTACTACGAACCGGAACTGAGCACCGTGGCCGAACGGTTGGAGTCGCGGATGATGCGGCACCGCTTCTACTGCATGCAGGTGGGGCGCGACGACAGCGACCGGTTCGCCACCGCGGTCCTGCTCGGGTTCCCGCCGCTCGCGGTGCCCGGCCGGCCGGTCACCTTCGTCAACTTCGGCCACCAGCCGCCCCTGGTGGTCGGCCCGGCCGGGGTGCGCGAACTCCCGCCGGGCGACGGGCTCCCGCTCGGTCTGGGCGACCTCTTCGAAAGCCGCGTCCACGTCCAACAGGTCGCCCTCGGGCCCGAGGAGACGCTGCTCCTGGTCACCGACGGGGTCACCGAGGCACGGGACGCGCACGGGACGTTCTTCCCGCTGGCCGCGGCCGTCGCCCAGGCGCTCGCGGACGATCCGACCACCGCGCGGCCCGATCGCCTGGTGGCCTTCGTGCGGGACGCGACGCTGCGGCACGGCGGGGGGCACTTGGGGGACGACACCACGATCTTCGCGGTGCGGGCGGCGGGCCCGGTGCTCCCCCTCGACGGCGTCCCCGCCACCCCCGATTCCCTCGACGGCCCCCGCACCCCGGACCCCCCACCCGACCCGGAGGACCGGTGACCTCCCCCGGGCGGGCGCCGCGCCGCTCGCACCACGCAGGGTCGGTCACACCCGTTCCTCACCCTTCTTCCTTCCGACGACCGCGGCGGCGGCTGATCCTGCGGCACAGCCGAGAAGTGCGACCGCGATGGTGAGGAGCGAGGGGTTGACGAAGGCCGGGACCAGGTCCTGATCGGCGTTGCACCAGTGGTGCAGGGGAAACCCCTGTGCGGGATCGCGTCGATAGGCGTCGTCGTAGTCGAATCCACGCTCCAGGCAAGTTTCCCTGGCGTCGAAACCACTCGAAAACGTCCCGATGAACCAGGTGACGCATCCGGCGGCGACCAGGAGAACGGCGGGGAACACCCACCAACGGGGCTGCCGCCATTGACGTGCGGGCAGTCCACGGGCGGTCTTCCAGACGCTCAGGACGACAGCGGCGAGCAGGAACGGGGGAAGCACCACGGCGGCCGTTACCGAAACAGCGTTCACTGATGACAAGGTCCCTTCAATCAGCCGCGGGCCGCGCGCCCGTGCGGCCTTGACGTCCTTCGCGCGGTTGGCCTCGTAGAGGGCACGCACGCTCGGCCCGGTTCCCGTGCGGGCGGGCAGGACATCAGCGAAGCCCTGTGCGAAGGGGGCCCCGCCCGCACTCCGGGAGAATCGGCGGCATGGCTACCGAAGGCTTGCGAAGGTGGTGGGCGGCGGCGCTCGGGGCGAACCTCCTTCTCGGGGTTCCGTGCATCGTCCCGGTGTGGCTCTTCTGGTACTTCCTGTCCAACTGGCCGCTCGCGGACCTGGGCATGACGGTGCGGGAGCCCACGGAGAACGACGGGATGCTGCTCTGGATGCTGTTCGGGGGGCCGATCGTGCTGGGGTCCCTGCTGCTCTGGTGGCTGATCAACTTCCCCCTGCGGCGCAGGGTGCGCACCCGCTCCCGGGTCTACTGGCCGGTCAGCGCCCTCACCGCACTCGCCCCGTCGATCACCCTCATGATCGCCCTGCCCGCTTGACGCAGCGGGGGCCGACCGCGAAGGCGTCGTCCCTGACCCCGGCCAAGAACGCCGACCATGCGCCGTGGCCGGCCCTCAGCGCGGGCGCGTCCGGTGTCTTGGAGTCACCTATCGGGACGAAGCCGGGGATATCGGAGCCGATTTCGAGGCAGTTTCCGGCGTCGTAGTCGCTGTGGCTGCTCTTCACCCACGTTGTACCGAGGAGCCCATGCCTGTTCATGGTGGCCATGTCCTTCCAGCGCATCGCTGATCAGAGCGGCGGAATCCGAGGCCGACAGAGCATTGGCCCTGAGCACATCATAGAGACGGCTCTGACGCTCCAACACGGCCGGATCGCACTCGAAGTGGCCGCGCTCCATCGACTCGGAGTAGGCCCAGCGTTCCCCGTTCGGCAGGGTGATCAGCGACATGGACGTCTTGGGGCGCAGGAACCCCGTGTAGTCGCTCGGTACGACCTGGACGCAGATGTTGGGGAGGCGGCCGGCCGACAGTAGCCGTGCGCACTGCCCGCGCATGACCTGTGCGCTTCCGACCGCGGTGTACAAGCAACTCTCGTTCAGGATCACGAGGTAGAACGGGCCCCCGGTCGTGAAGTACCGCTGCTGACGGCTCAGCCGTGCCCGGACGTTCTCCTCAAGGAGGTCACCCGCCATCGTGTGCTCGTAGAGCGACCTGATGTAAGGCTCGGTCTGCAACAGCCCGGGGATCACCTGTGTCTGGTACTCGTACAGGACGGTCGCCGTCGCATCCATGTCGGCACGTCGCTTGAACCAGTCGGGGTGCTCTACGGACTCGTACCAGTCGATCCGTCCCCACAGTTCGAAGAGGACGCCCTTCGTGCCGAGCACGGTGTCGCACGTGCGGGCGAAGTCGTCCTGCGGTACCCGCGTGCCGGTCTCCACCCGAGCGACCAACGAACGGTCACAGGGAACCCTGGCGGCCAAGTCGTCCTGGGTGAGGCCCGCGGTCTGGCGGAAGTGGCGGAGCACTTCACCGAACATCCGCGCGGTCGTGACCACCTGTTTGTCCCCTGCTGCGATGCTCCGGCTCACAGGACGTCCCTTCCGTGGCAGTGGACCCGGCCACCCGTTCAACGTCAGCGGGCCCAAGCTAGTTGTCGCCTTCGTCGGCCGGAGCGCTTGCCCGCAAAGTGCACAGGAAAGAGGGAATCGAGCGAGCGACCTGCACATGCCGGGTGCGTTCGAGGCGGGCTCCAGTCACGGGTGGGCGAGGGGCAGCGCCCCGGGCGGGAGCGGCCGAGCGACGTCGTGGTCCGCCCGGGCGGGCGCGTAGCATCGGGGTCCCCCCGCCCGCCCCGAGAGGAGCCCCGTCGTGACCAGCGGCGACGCCCCGGACCAGCAGGACGCCGACCCGGCCCCCGAACGCAAGGGGCAACGCACCCGGCGCCGCATCCTGGAGGCGGCCCGGCGCCAGTTCGCACAGTCGGGCTACGAGCGGACGACGATCCGCGCCATCGCGGCGGACGCGGAGGTCGACAAGGCGTCCGTGATCCAGTACTTCGGGACGAAGCTGAACCTCTTCCGGGAGGCGGTGGAGTGGCGCATCCCGGTGGCGGAGCTGACGACCGACGACCTCGGTGAGTCCGTCGGGAACTACCTGCGGAGCATGCTCGGCGCCTGGGCGAAGGCCCCGGAGACCCCGACCGCACTGCTGCGGGCCAGCATGAGCAGCGAGGAGACCGCGGAGCTGCTGCGCGGTCGGATCACCGAGCAGGCGGTGGACCCGTTGGCGGAGCGCCTCGGCGACGACCCGGACGCCCGGCTGAGGGCGGCCCTGGTGGGCGCGATGATGATGGGCATCGCCACGCACCGCCACGTGCTGCGGATGCCGGACCTCGCGGAGGCGGACCTCGACGACGTCCTGCGCCTCGCCGTCCCCGTGCTCCGCGAACTGGTCGCCCCCGAGCCTTAACCCGTACGTAGCCCGTAGCCCGTACGTACCCCGTAGCCGAAGCCCGCCGCACCCCCGTGCGGCGGGCTTCCGTGCGTCCGGGTGCCGGGGCAGAGCTGGGCGGGGCGCGACGGGACACGGGGCGCTGCGCGCGGTGTGATGCGTTTCTCACCAGGTGGTGAGAAATAAAAATCAACGTGCGTATAGTTTTCTCCCTTGGCGTGTCCGGGCGGACCGGTCCGCCCTGACGAGGAGCTCCCCCATGACGACGACAGCAGCGAGCGCGCACGCCAGCGGAGCGCCACCCGCCGGCAGATCCCTCGGCTGGGCCCTGGTGGTGATCGCCGCGGCCCAGCTGATGGTGGTGCTGGACGGCACGATCACGAACATCGCCCTGCCGAGCATCCAGACCGACCTGGGCGTCTCCGCGTCCACGCTCGCCTGGATCGTGAACTCGTACGCGCTGGCCTTCGGCGGTCTGCTGCTCCTCGGCGGGAAGGCGGGCGACCTCTTCGGGCGCCGTCGGATGTTCCGCTTCGGCATCGTCGTGTTCACGGTCGCCTCGATCCTCGGCGGCTTCGCGACCAACGAGGTCCTGCTGATCGCCGCCCGGGTGCTCCAGGGCGTGGGCGCGGCGGTCGCCGCCCCGACCGCGCTGTCGCTGATCGCGACCAACTTCCCCGAGGGCGCCCCGCGCAACAAGGCGATGGGCGTCTACGCGGCGATGGCCGGCATCGGCTCGACGGTCGGCCTCCTGCTCGGCGGCGTCCTGACCGACTACCTGGACTGGCGCTGGGTGTTCTTCGTGAACGTCCCGATCGGCATCGCGGTGCTCCTGGGCACCCGGCTGTTGGCCGAGGGCCGGCCGGAGCACGGGCGGCTGGACATACCCGGCGCCATCACCGGCACCGGCGGTCTGATCGCGCTCGTCTACGGGATCACCCGCGGCGGCGAGCACAGCTGGACCGACGGGCTCACCCTCGGCTCGTTCGTCGTGGCGCTGGTGCTGCTGTCGCTGTTCCTGGTCTTCCAGTCCCGGGTGGAACACCCCATGCTGCCGCTGCGGCTGCTGCGTGACCGGGGGCGTGCGGGCGCGTACGTGACCATGCTGTTCCTGGGCGCGGGCATGTTCGCGACCTTCTACTTCCTGACCCTCTACCTCCAGCAGGTGCTCGGCTACAGCCCCGTCAAGACGGGCCTGGCGTACCTGCCGTTCAGCATCGGCATGAGCATCTCGGCCACGCTCGGCTCCCGGTTGATCTCCCGCTGGTCGGCCCGTCGGATCGCGGGCCCCGGACTGCTGGTCGGCGCGCTCGGCATGCTGTGGTTCGCGACCCTGGAGCCGGACTCCTCGTACGCCTGGCACCTGGCGCCCGCGATGTTCGTCACCGCGCTGGGCCTGGGCGCGAGCTTCGTCCCGATGACCCTGGGCGCGGTGCGCGGGGTCGCCGCGCAGGACTCCGGCATCGCCTCGGCCCTGCTGAACACCGCGCAGCAGATCGGTGGCGCGCTGGGTCTCGCGGCCCTGACGACGGTCGCCATGATGACGGCCGACGACCTGGTGCCGGACGCCTCGGCCACCTTCTACCGGGCGGCGGCCACGGGTGACGCGGGCCTGATGAGCCGTGCGGCCGAGGCGCTGACCGAGGGGTACGCGACGGCGTACCTGGTGGCGGCGGGCCTGTTCGTGGCGGGACTGGTCATCACGGTCATCGCGCTGCGCGACACCCGGCCCACGGACGGGGCCGGCGCCCCGCCCGCGGCGCACCTGGGCTGATCAGGGAGCCGGCGGTCATGATCCGGGCGGTACGGACACGGTCCGTGCCGCCCGGTCGGCGTCCGACGGCAGGGTGCCTACGCGGTCTCCCGCTCGCGTCGGAGCCGCGCCTGCTCCACCCGTTCCTTGGCCTCGCGGCGCTTGCGCTGGCGCGGGCCGAAGGTGAACAGGTTCAGGGCGAGGACCACCAGACCGAGGACGAACCACAGCGGGCCCCGCCCCTGGGCGTACGAGACGGACCCGAGGACCAGCAGGAAGCCCGCGCCGAGCAGTCCCGCCCAGTCGGCGAGCCGGCTCATCGTGTTGCCGAACCTGAAACCGCGTCCGCTGTCACTCACCCGGTGCCTCCCGTCCCGCCCTGCGGCTGATCCCGCCCATTGTGACCCGGGCGCCGCGAAAGGCGAAGGCCCGCGGACCGCCCGTAGTGACGGGGACGCGCGGACCGGCGGGCTATCCGTACATGCGGCGCATCGCGAAGTCGACCATCTGCTCGACGGCCTTCGCGTCGAAGACCATCCGGTGGTCGCCCTCCATGTCGAGCACGAACCCGTACCCGGTGGGCAGCAGGTCGATGACCTCGGCGCCGGTGATCACGAAGTACTTGGACTCCTTGCCCGCGTACCGGCGCAGCTCCTTGAGCGTGGTGAACATCGGGATCACCGGCTGCTGGGTGTTGTGCAGGGCGAGGAACCCGGGGTTGTCGCCGCGGGGGCAGTAGACCTTCGAGGTCGCGAAGATCTGCTGGAAGTCCTCGGCGGCCATCGAGCCCGTGGTGAACGCGCGCACCGCGTCCGCGAGCGAGGGTGGGGACGGCTCCGGATACAGCGGGGGCTGCCCCGCGTACCCGCCTGCCATCTGTGGGGGCGGGGACTGCGGCTGCGCGTAACTCTGCCCAGGGGCGGCGCCGCCTGCGTGCTGGTCGTAGCCGTACATGGGCGCAAGCGTACCGAGCGGCGGCCCCGCGGCGGGCCCCGCCCGCAATACCGTCCGGTACGGCCCGGCCGCGGAGGGTTTCCTAGACGTCCACCGGTCGGGGGTTGCCGTTATTACCCGTGGGTAGCATCATCGTAGGTACCCGCTACTCGTCAGTACGTGTGTCATACCCGAGCTACCTACGGAGCCGTCGCCATGGGGCACTACAAGTCGAATCTCCGCGACATCGAGTTCAACCTCTTCGAGGTGCTCGGGCGCGACAAGATCTACGGAACCGGACCGTTCGCCGAGATGGACGTGGAGACGGCCCGCAGCGTCCTCGCCGAGATCGCCCGCCTCGCCGAGAACGAGCTGGCCGAGTCGTACGCCGACGCCGACCGCAACCCGCCCGTGTTCGACCCGGAGACCGGCGCAGCCCCCCTGCCCGCGTCCTTCAAGAAGTCGTACCGGACGTTCATGGACTCCGAGTACTGGCGCCTCGGCATCCCCGAGGAGATCGGCGGCACCACCGCCCCCGCCAGCCTCATCTGGGCGTACGCCGAGCTGGTCCTGGGCGCCAACCCGGCCATCTGGATGTACTCCTCCGGGCCGGCGTTCGCCCGCATCCTCTTCGAGGAGGGCACCCCCCAGCAGCAGCGGATCGCGGAGATCGCGGTTGAGCGCACCTGGGGCTCCACCATGGTCCTCACCGAGCCCGACGCGGGCTCCGACGTGGGCGCCGGCCGGGCCAAGGCCGTGCAGCAGGAGGACGGCTCCTGGCACGTCGACGGCGTGAAGCGGTTCATCACCTCGGGCGAGCACGACCTGGAGGAGAACATCCTCCACTACGTCCTCGCCCGCCCCGAGGGCGCAGGACCCGGCACCAAGGGCCTGTCCCTCTTCCTCGTCCCGAAGTTCCTCTTCGACTTCGAGACCGGCGAGCTCGGCGAGCGCAACGGCGTCTACGCGACCAACGTCGAGCACAAGATGGGCCTCAAGGCGTCCAACACCTGCGAGATCACCTTCGGCGACCGGCACCCCGCCAAGGGCTGGCTGATCGGCGACAAGCACGACGGCATCCGCCAGATGTTCCGCATCATCGAGTTCGCGCGGATGATGGTCGGCACCAAGGCGATCTCCACCCTCTCCACCGGCTACCTCAACGCCCTGGAGTACGCCAAGGAGCGCGTCCAGGGCACCGACCTGGCCCACTTCATGGACAAGACCGCCCCCAAGGTCACCATCACCCACCACCCCGACGTGCGCCGCTCGCTGATGACGCAGAAGGCGTACGCGGAGGGCATGCGCGCGCTGGTGCTGCACACCGCGAGCGTCCAGGACGCCATCGTCGCCAAGGAGGCGGCCGGCGAGGACGCCGCACACGAACACGCGCTGAACGACCTGCTGCTGCCCATCGTCAAGGGCTACGGCTCCGAGAAGGCGTACGAGCAGCTCGCCCAGTCGCTCCAGACCCTCGGCGGCTCCGGCTACCTCCAGGAGTACCCGGTCGAGCAGTACATCCGGGACGCCAAGATCGACACCCTCTACGAGGGCACCACCGCGATCCAGGGCCAGGACTACTTCTTCCGGAAGATCGTCCGCAACCAGGGCGCCGCACTGAACTCGCTGGCCGAGGAGATCAAGAAGTTCCTCGCCATCGGCTCCGGCGGCGAGGAGCTGGCCGGCGCCCGGGAACAGCTGGCCCGCGCGGCGGCCGACCTCGAAGCGATCGTCGGCGTGATGCTGACCGACCTCGCGGCCACCGAGCAGGACGTCCGCTCCATCTACAAGGTCGGCCTCAACACCACCCGGCTGCTGCTCGCCTCGGGCGACGTGGTCATCGGCTACCTGCTGCTGCGCGGGGCCGCGGTCGCCGCCGAGAAGCGGGAGTCGGCGTCCGCCAAGGACCGCGCCTTCTACACCGGCAAGATCGCGGCGGCCCGGTTCTTCGCGGCGAACGTCCTGCCCGGCGTGGGTGCGGAGCGTCGGATGGCCGAGGGCGTCGACCTCGGGCTGATGGACCTCGACGAAGCGGCGTTCTGACCTTTGGCCGCGCGCGTTCCGGACGCGATGCCGTCTCGACCGGCCCCCGCAGGATCGGTACCGTCGGCATCTGCCAAAGGCATGTACATTTCAGCTGAGGCCCGCTCCCGCCCACGGGAGCGGGCCCCCGGTCGTCGTTAAGGTGAACCCATGAGCCAACCCCCCCGCTTCGACCGCGGCCACACCGACGACCTGATGACGTTCCTCGCGGCCGGCCCCTCCCCCTACCACGCCGTGGCGAACGCCGCCGAGCGGCTGGAGAAGGCCGGATTCCGGCAACTCGCCGAAACCGATGCCTGGGACGGAACAGCGGGCGGGAAGTACGTCCTGCGCGGTGGCGCGATCATCGCCTGGTACGTCCCCGAGGCGGCGTCCCCCCACACCCCGTACCGCATCGTCGGCGCCCACACCGACTCGCCCAACCTGCGCATCAAGCCCCAGCCCGACAGCTCCGCGCACGGCTGGCGACAACTCGCGGTCGAGATCTACGGCGGCCCCCTGCTCAACTCCTGGCTCGACCGCGACCTCGGCATCGCCGGCCGCCTCTCGCTGCGCGACGGCACCCACCGACTCGTGAACGTCGACCGCCCGCTCGCCCGCGTACCGCAGCTCGCGATCCACCTCGACCGCAAGGTCACCCCCGAGGGCCTCAAGCTCGACCCCCAGCGCCACATGCAGCCCGTCTGGGGCTTCGGCGACGCCCACGAGGGCGACCTCATCCACTTCCTGGAGGACGAGTACGACCTCGCCCCGGACTCGGTCACCGGCTGGGACCTGATGACCCACCCCGTCGAGGCCCCCGCCTACCTCGGCCGGGACAAGGAACTCGTCGCCGGCCCCCGGATGGACAACCTGCTCTCCGTCCACGCCGGGGTCGCCGCCCTCGCCGCCGCCGCGGCCACCGAGGACCTCCCCTACATCCCCGTCCTCGCCGCGTTCGACCACGAGGAGAACGGCTCCCAGTCCGACACCGGCGCCGACGGCCCGCTGCTCGGCTCCTGCCTGGAACGCAGCGTGTTCGCACGCGGCGGCTCCGTCGAGGACCGGGCCCGCGCCCTTGCCGCGACGGTGTGCCTCTCCTCCGACACCGGCCACGCCGTGCACCCCAACTACGCCGAGCGGCACGATCCAACGCACCACCCGCGCGCGGGCGGCGGACCGATCCTCAAGGTCAACGTCAACAACCGCTACGCGACCGACGGTTCGGGCCGCGCCGTGTTCGCCGCCGCCTGCGAGAAGGCCGGCGTCCCGTTCCAGACCTTCGTCTCGAACAACGCGATGCCCTGCGGCACCACCATCGGCCCGATCACCGCGGCCCGGCACGGCATCAAGACCGTCGACATCGGCGTGGCCATCCTCTCCATGCACAGCGCCCGGGAACTGTGCGCGGCCGACGACCCGCACCAACTGGCCAACGCCCTGGTCGCCTTCCTCACCGGCTGACCCCCGACCACCCGGCCCGCCCGGCGGCGGACCCGTCCGCATGGTCGCCCCCGCCCCGGGTACCCGCTGCCCGAACGGTCCGCAGCGTGGAGGAGACGGCGGGGTGGTCGATCTTCCACCCGCGGTGCCGGCGCGGGGTCGGGCCCGGCCGGACGGGCGCTGACGAAGGCCCGCACTGAGCCCAGCGCGGCAGCGTCGAACCCGACGTTGCGAACCGTGGCGAGCTAGGAAGCAAGGTCGAGCAGGGCCCAGACCTGGCGCCCATCGGTCGTGGTCTCCGTGCCACAGCTCTCCGCGCCGAGGGCACGCAGATGCGGGAGCACGGAGTCGTCCAGGTGGCCCGAGACCTGGTGACTGAGAGCGAGGATCAGCGCGCGGTTGTTCTCCTCTGCGAGGTGCAAACTGACCCGTCGACCTCCGTCGGCTACCGCCGTGTTGACCAGGTACCGCACCAGCTCGTCCAAGCTGTCGGGCCGAGCTAGCCCCCATTCCTTCAGTCGGCCGCTCACTTCGGCCGACGCCCGGCCAGCCGACCAGGGCTGTGCTTCCAAGGGCCATGTCGCGCCGCGCCTGTTCCGCATCAGAACCCTTCGGCCGGGCAGGCTCGATCGTGGGGGCGTGAGGCGGCCTGGGCTGCATTCGGTCTGCGGCGGAGGCGGGCTTGGCGGCCGCTTCGGTGGCGGCGGCGTCTTCGGTGGGTAGTCCGGGCGCGGCTTCCGTGCCGCAGGGTCGGCGTTGGTCATTGCGGGTGGCCTTCCATGAGCTCGCTGGACATCAAGCAGGCTTGGCCTGGTGGATGGCGCGCAGGTGGCCGAGCCATACACGCGAGCCGTCAATTCCTCCAGATCTTCCTGTGAGGTCACCGATGGCCTCGTTGGCCCTTTCCGCAAGACTGTTCGAACTAACCCCGTATTTGGTCATCCAAGTAACAAGCTGCACGTTTCGTGAGGGAGACACCTGTTCAGGGTAGGCGGAGTTCGACCCCAGAAGAACAGTAAAGCGGCAGTCAAATACCCCTAAGAACGTGTGGAGTTGATGCTCCACAACACCCTACCCAGGACCCTGAGGCGTGGCGTTGAGTTGCCGCACTGAATCACCCCGTCATCCGTTCGGTCCCGGCATCCAACACGGAGTCTGTACATGGACCTGCGCGCCCGCTCGTCCTTCTTCCCCATCAGGGCAACAAGTCCACAGCACGCGGTATACCCACGCATAGTCGATGAATGGTCGATGAGCTTCACCATGACGCCTCGTATCGTCCGGGTGATCCGTCGGCAAGCGAATCGCGCAAGGGAACTTCTGCACTGGGGCGGAGATCAGGACGCGGCCGTCTTGGTGGTGTCCGAGCTGACGACGGACGCGATTCTGCACACACGCCCCAGCATTCCCACGGGGCTCCTTCGGCTGAAGCTCGCCACACAGGCTGACGGGGGCCTCATGGTCGACGTCAGTGACCCGATGCCGGGGCGCCGTGAGGACGGCGTCGATGTCGGCCGCGAAGGCGGTTACGGGCTGGTGCTCGTTCGCTGCGTCGCGTCGTTGACGTGGGCCCCGGATAGGAACGGCAAGACGGTCCGCGCAGTCCTGCCCGCGACCCACTGAACCCACGCCGATGCCCGGGGAGACGTTCCACCCAGCCGATCAGGAGAACGCAGATGAGCAAGCTCGCACTGCCTGCCTTCCCCTCAGACGCCGTGACGGTCCTGGTGCTGACCCGCCCCGACCTGGACGCGACCGCTGATCTGGTCATTGCCGAACTCAACGACCGGGGCGTCCCGGTGCACCGCGCCGATCCGGGGGACTTCCCGGAGCGGACGGAGTTCAGCGCCACGCTCGGCGCCGGCCAGGGTGGAGTGGTCGGGCACGTGGCGCGGTCGGCACCGGGACCTGCGGTTGCGGGACGTGAGGGCGGTCTACTACCGGCGTCCCAGCCCGTTCACCCTGCACCCCGGGCTCTCCGCCGAGGACGCCCGATGGGCCTTCGACGAGGCCCGTGCGGGCTTCGGCGGAGTCCTGGCGTCGCTGCGGTGCACCTGGGTCAACCACCCGCACAACAACGCGGTGGCCGGCACCGCACCCGTCGCGCTGGCGACGGCCCGGCGGTGTGGGTTGCGGGTCCCCCGAACGCTCATCACGAACCACGCGGGTACGGCCCGGGAGTTCATCCGCAGCCTGCCGCGGAAGTCCGCGGCGTACAAGACCCTCGGCACATCGGGGCCGACCGGTGCGGGCGGCGAACCCGTGGCGGTGTGGACCAGCCGAGTGGAAGCCGACGACATCACCGACGACGTGGCGCGCACGGCCCACCTGTTCCAGGAGTGGATCGACAAGGACCACGAGGTCCGACTCACCGCGGTAGACGCGCAGCTGTTCGCCGCCGAGATCCACGCCGGCTCGCCCGCCGCCCGGATCGACTTCCGCCGTGACTACGACGCGCTCACCTACCGGACCTGCCGCGTGCCCGCGAGCGTCGCGCGCGGCGTCCGCCGGCTGATGGAAGCCCTCGGACTGCGCTACGTGGCCATGGACTTCCTCGTTGATCAGGACGATCGCGACTGGCACTTGATCGACGTCAACCCGGGCGGCCAGTTCGGGTTCGTCCCCGACCTTCGCGTGCCCATCACCCACGCGCTTGCCGATGTTCTGGAAGGAATGCAGTGACCACCATCTCCACCGCTTCGGAGAAGGCCCGCGCCCACCTGGTCCGGAGCATGACCGACACCGGGGCCTTGACTTCTCCGGGCTGGACGGACGCGTTCCGCGGCGTGCCCCGGGAAGCGTTCGTACCCAGCTTCCAGGTCCGCCACGGGGGCCAGGTCGACACCGTTACCGCGCAGGACCCCAGCTTCTACACGGCGGTCTACCAGGACACCTCGCTGATCACCCGGTGGGACTCCGGCGGCACCGCCGTCAGCAGCTCCAGCGAGCCGTCCCTCATGGCCCGGATGCTGGGGGCGTTCACCGTCACCGACACCGACCGGGTCCTGGAGGTCGGCACGGGCACCGGATACAACACCGCCCTGCTCTGCCACCGCCTCGGCGACGACCAGGTCTTCAGCATCGACATCGACCCCGAGCTGACGACCACGGCCCGGCAAAGCCTGGCCACCGTCGGCTACGCCCCCCATCTCGTCACCGGCGACGGCACCCGCGGCGTCGGCGCCCGCGCCCCGTACGGTGGAATCCTCGCCACCTGCGGAGTGCACCGCATCCCCGCGGAGTGGGTGCGCCAGGTACGGCCCGGGGGAATCATCGTCACGAACATCGGCACCGGCATCGTGGCCCTGCGGGCCGCCGGTGACGGAACCGCGACGGGCGGGTTCCTGCCCGACCCGGCCGCGTTCATGATCGCCCGTCCCACTCCCGAGCAAGTGGCGCACCGCGCTGCGTCGTACACCGCGCTCGTGATCAACGGCACTGGCCGGGCCAGCCGGATCGACCTCTCGGACGTCGTTCAGGACTCGCGCGGCTTCTATCGGGATCTGATGGAGGGCGGTGCGCTCGAAGTCGCCTTGACCCAGTACGACGTGCTCTCCATGCACCTCACCGCCGGCGACACGAACGTGTACGGGCTTGTGCACCCGGACACCGGCTCCTGGGCCCGCATCACCCCGACCGGAGAGTTCACGACAGACGTCGCCGTGGGCGGCCCGCGCGACCTGTGGGCCGAGCGGGCGACGCTGACAGCACAGTGGATCGCCGCCGGACGGCCGGGGCCCGGTGCCTACACCCTCACCGTCGAACCCGACGGTGCGCACACCCTCCGACGCGACGAGCCCGCGACCGCCTCATGGCGGCTCTGACCCGCACCACCGCAGCGAGGGCCGAACCGCGCCGGCATCGGCGGCCTCATCAACTCCCTCGACTGTCGCTGGCTCAGCCATCCCGCCAGCATGCTGCGCGCCGAGTACAAACCCTTCCAGCTCAAGACCGCGTGGGAGGCAGGGTTGATCATCCCGCCCACCCTGATCACCAACGAGCCGGCCGCCGTCCGCGAGTTCGCGGCGGAGGTCGGCAGCGACCTGGTGTGCAAGCCGGTCGCCAGCCCCGTCTTCATCGAGGGCGGCGAGTTGAAGACCGTCTACACCCGCCGCATCGGGCCGGGGGACCTGGCAGACCTCCAGGGCATCGACCTGACCTGCCACCTGTTCCAGGTGTGGGCCGACAAGGACCACGAGGTACGGCTGACCGTCGTGGGCGACCGGCTGTTCGCGGCGGCGATCCACACCGACAGCCCGGCCGGACACGTGGACTGGCGCAGCGACTACAACGCCCTCACCTACACCGTCACCACGGTCCCCAAGCCTGTCGCGTCCGGTGTCCGCCAGCTGATGGACCGGCTACGGCTCCGCTACGGCGCCCTCGACTTCGTGGTCTCACCCAACGGCACCTGGACTTTCCTGGAGATCAACCCGTGCGGCCAGTGGGACTGGATCGAGCACGAGACCGGGCTGCCTCTCACTGACGCCATCGCCAACGAACTCCAGGGCATCACATGACCAACTCGTACACCTCAGCCGCGGACTTCACCCGGGCCCTGACCGATCAGCTCGTCTGCCAGGGCGCCATCCGCACCTCCGAATGGGACCAGGCTTTCGCGGCCGTTCCCCGTCACCTGTTCGTGCCCCGCTGGTACGAGCAGAGCACCGACGACCGCGGCATCGCCGTCTGGAACGAACGCGACCACACCGACCCGCACGGGCCGTGGCTGGAGGCGGTCTACAGCGACACCACCCTGGTCACCGCCCTCGACCCCGCAACCGCCGTCCGCGTCGGCCCCCGGGCCTGGACCGGCGTCGCCACCTCCTCCAGCACCCAGCCCAGCCTCATGGCCGGAATGCTCGAAGAACTCCGCGTCGACGACGGTCACCACATCCTGGAGATCGGCACCGGCACCGGATACAACACCGCCCTGCTCTGCGCCCGGCTCGGGGACAAACTCGTCCGCTCCATCGACATCGACCCCGCACTCGTCGACGCCGCCCGCAAACACCTTGCCCTGGTCGGGTTCACCCCCGCGCTGGCCGTCGGGGACGGCCGCGACGCGTACCCCGGCAGCCGGCTTCTGTTCGACCGGATCATCGCCACCTGCTCGATCACCCGCCTCCCCGAAGCGTGGATCACCCAGACCCGACCCGGTGGCCTCATCCTCACCGACCTCGACCTCGGCATCGCCGGCGGACTCGTCCGCTTCCGCCCCCACCACGACGGCACCGTCCAAGGGCACTTCACCACCACCACCGGCGCCTTCATGCCCGCCCGCGACCACCCTCGAATCTACGACCAGACGAACGACCGGCCCCAACGCCTGCCCGCATCCCACCACCGCCCCACCACCGTCACAGCCGACGCGATCCGCGAGACCTACCCGTTCCGGCTGCTCCTCGCCTTCGCCCTCCCGCGCGCCGAACTCGTCTACCACTGCGACGACAACGGCTTCTGGTCCATCCAGCTCCAGACCGCTGACGGCGCGTGGGCCCGCGTGCCCCTCGGAGAGGCTGCCTCTCAGGTGGCCGAGGGCGGTGACGGACGGCTGTGGCGGACGGTCGAGAACACCTGGGCCTGGTGGAACCAGCACGGACGCCCCGAACCCGACGCGTTCACCGTGATCCGGGCCGACGACGGGCGGATGCACGCACGCCACCTGCCCACTTCCCAGGTCTGGGACCTCGGCGCGTAACGCCTATACCGTCCCCGCGGGCGATCGGAACCCGTGAGAGTCCGCCCGATCTGGGAACCCGGCGCGCGCCAGTGGGAACCTCAGCGCCCTCATCGAACGGAAGATCCTCAACGACGGAAACCAGGAGGCTCCGTTGCCCCGCCCGCCGCCCGCCGCCCGCCGCCCGCCGCCCGCCGCCCGCCGCCCGCCGCCCGCCGGACATCGTCGTCCCCGCGCGCCACGTGCCCGGTCAGCTCCGCCGCGCACCGTCAGGCCGACCCGCCCCGCATGACCGCCCCCGCCCCGGGTACCCGCTGCCCGAACGGAACTGCCGTACTGACGGGCACAGCCGACCGGGAGGCGAGATCCATGGGACTGAGCGGATGCATCGTGTTCATCGCGGTGGGGGCCATCCTCACCTTCGCGACGGACTGGGAGGCGCAGGGCGTCGACCTCGACGTCGTCGGACTCATCCTGATGGCGGTGGGCTTCATCGGCGCGGTCGCCTTCACCAGCATCGCCCGCCGCCGTCGCGTGGTGGTGCCCGGCGGCACCACCACGGTCGTCGACGGCGAACGCGACCACCGCTGACCGGACGGCCCCGCTAGCCGGCGGCCGTCTCCTCGTCGAGGCCCGCCAGCACCAGCGGCAACCGCCCCGCGCCGCCCGCCACCAGCCGGACCGGGACCCCCCAGTCCTGCTGGTGGACGTGGCACGCCGGATACGCGTTCGCCGGGTCGTCGTCGCAGGACGCCGCCATCGCCGACACGTGCAGCACCCCCTCCGACACCGCCGGGTCCCACTCCAGCGCACGGGACAGCTCCGTACCGGCGCCGGCGCCCGCCCGCAACAGTTCCGGCGGCGTCGAGGACACCAGCAGCCGCGTCGACGGACCGTACCGGGTGTCCAACTTCTGTCCCGCCGGCGCCCGGAACACCACGTCCAACCGGAACGCCCCCGGCGCCACCTCGGTCGGCTCCCGCCGGGTGCGGTGCGCCACCGACGCCACCCGCACCGCCTCCTCGGGCAACCGCAGCCGGGTCAGCCGGTGCCGCGCCGACTCCACGACGACGACGTCCCCGTCCACCACCACCGCGTCCGAGGGCTCCCGCAGATCGGTCGCCAGGGTGGTCACCTCACCGCTCGCCGGATCGTAGCGGCGCAGCGCGTGGTTGTACGTGTCGCTCACCGCGACCGAACCGTCCGGCAGCACGGTCACCCCCAGCGGGTGCTGCAACAGCGCCTCGGCCGCCGGGCCGTCCCGGTGCCCGAAGTCGAACAGTCCGGTGCCCACGGCGGTGCCCACCGCGCCGTCGGCGGTGATCCAGCGCAGGGCGCTGGTCTCCGCGTCCGCCACCCACAGCCGGTCGGCGCCCGCCGCCAGCCCGGACGGCTGCGCGAACCACGCCTCGGCGGCCGGCCCGTCCACCAGACCCTCGTTGGTGGTCCCGGCCGCCACCGCGACCGTGCCCGTCGCCGGGTCGTACGTCCACAGCTGGTGGACGCCCGCCATCGCGATCCACACCCGGTCGTCGAAGTACGCCACGTCCCACGGCGAGGAGAGGTCCACCTCCCGCGCCGGGCCACGGGTGGGCGAGCCCTGCCACCACTGCCGCCCGGTGCCCGCGAGGGTGCTCACCGCACCGGTCGCCGGGTCGACGCGGCGCACCGCGTGGTTCACCGTGTCCGCGACGACCACCGAACCGTCCGGCAGCGCCGCGAGCCCCTGCGGTTCGCTGAACGCGGCCACCTCGGCCGGCCCGTCGACCAGGCCCCGTACCCCGGAGCCGATCCGCCGCACCACGGTCTCGCCGTCCGCCGCCAGCTCCACCAACCGGTGCCGGGTGGTGTCCGACACCAGGAACCCGCCGGACGGCAACAGCAGCGCCTTGCCCGGGAAACGCAGCTCCGTCGCCACCGGCTCGGGCGCCACGTACGGGCCGTCACCGCGCCGCAGGGTGCCCTTCGCCCCGTGCTCCGCCTCCAACTCCGCCACCAGTCGGGCCAGCGCGTGCGCATGCCCCTCGCCCGCGTGCTGCGCGACGACGTACCCCTCGGGGTCGATCACCACCAGCGTGGGCCAGGCCCGTACGGCGTACTGCTTCCAGGTGGCCAGCTCCGGATCGTCCAGCACCGGGTGCTCCACCCCGTACCGCTCCACGGCGTCCACGACGGCCGCGTGCTCGGCCTCGTGCGCGAACTTCGGCGAGTGCACCCCGACGATCACCACGGTGTCCCGGTGCCGCTCCTCCAGCTCCCGCAGCTCGTCCAGCACGTGCAGGCAGTTCACACAGCAGAAGGTCCAGAAGTCGAGGATCACGATGCGACCCCGCAGGTCGGCCAGGGTGAGTTCCTTGCCGCCCGTGTTGAGCCAGCCACCCGCGCCGACCAGCTCGGGGGCGCGGACCCGGGCACGGCGACGGGGCGCGGGGGCAGGGGCGGCGGTGGGCTCGGGGGCGGGCGCCGGGGCAGCATCGTTCATGCTTCAAGCTTGCCACTCGGTCCGGGGCGCGGCTGCTCCCGCGGACGGTCCGGGCGGCAGTACCGGTGGACGAGCTCGGAGTGGTCGGGGAAGCGGGCGGTGAGTTCCCCGGGTCGGCCGAGGGCCATGTCGGCGTAGTCGAAACCGGGGGCGACGGCCTCGCCGATGAGGGCGTGGTCGCCGGCGGTGAGGTGGCACGCCTTCCACACGCCGCCTGGCACGGCGAGGGCGAGGGCGTGGCCCCGCCGGAGGTCCTGGCCCAGGACGGTGGTGCGGTGCCGGCCGTCGGGGTGGAGCAGGTGGTAGGTGACGGGTTCGCCGTGCTGGTGGAAGTGGAGGATGTCGGACCGGTTCAGGTTCCAGTGGCCGATCGGTGACCCGTGGGTGAGGAGGTAGTGGATGGCGGTCAGGGCGTAGCGGTCGCCCCCGGGCGTGGGGACCCGGGGACGGTGGTCCGCTTGGAAGATCCGTCGGAAGTACCCGCCCTCCACATGGGCCTCCAGGCCGAGGGCGTCGATCCAGTGCTGTGCCGTGCGCACGGTGCCCTCCCGGGATCGTGGCGGCCCCCGCTCCGGACGGGCTGCGGAGCCCCGGGTGTCCTGCCGAGTAGGTACAACGTCCGTGGCCGCCCCGGGGTTACTGGCCGCCGGCCGAAGCGGCCCACCGGGTAGGTTCGGTCCGATCGAGCGCGCGGAGCGCGTGAGCGGCACGAGGAGTCCAGGTGGATTTCACCGAGGAGTGGCGGCAGTTGAAGGAAGCGGCAGCCCGCCGCGCACGGACCGCCGAACGGAAGACGGATGCACCGGCGGAGCCGGGAGGCGGGCCCCCCGGCGCGCAGTCCGCTCCACGAACCACTGATGAGACGTCGTCAGAAACACGTGTGCCCGCGGCCCTTGCCGGCGCCCCGACATCGGTGTCGTCGGAAACGGCCCGGGTCGCGGTGCTGGAGCGGATCGCCGGGTTCCGCGAGTCGCTGGTGCTCGTCCCGCTCGACGGGGACGGCGACCCGCTCACCCTCGCCTTCGGCGGGCTGGCCTGGATCTGCGCGTTCACCGACGAGGAGGCCCTCGGCCGGTTCGCGACGGCCCGCGGCGAGGAGACGCGCGACTGGCCGTACCGCAGGACGTACGGGTTCTGGCTGCTGGACGAGGTGGCGGGGGCGGCCGGGTTCCCGTGCGGAGTGGCACTGGACGCGGCCGGTCCGGACGGCTGGGTCCTGCCACCGGTCCGGGGCATCGTGCCGGACCGCGCCGCTCTCGACGCCGCGCACCCCGATCCGCCTCCCGCACACGACCGCACCCGCACCACGGAGGGGCACTCGCATGACCGACCACGTTGATCTGGCTTCGTCCAAAGCGGCGTTGGGACAGATCGCGCAGGGCATCACCGACGTCCTGGGGGAGTTGAACGAACTCGGCATGGTCGGCCGGGCCAGCACCGGCCGCGGCTTCTCGGACCTGGCCCTGACCGGACTCCAGACCGGCCACGACGGCCTCAGCTCCACCCTGGAGAACTTCTGCGAACGCTGGGAGTGGGGCGTGCGCGGACTCGTCCAACAGGGCAACGAGTTCGCCGCCGACGTCGGACTGTCCGCGGGCGTGCTGCACGAGGTGGACCAGTACGTGCAGGGCAGCCTGAAGGTCGTGGTCAACGCGGGCATCGGCAACCCGTACGCCACCGAGGACGAGATCACCGGCAAGGACTGGGGCGAGGTGCTGTCCAGCAACCCGTACACCCACGTCCGGGACGCCGACTACGGCCGCGAGTCCTTCGAGGAAGCACGGCACGCCTCGCAGGAGGCGTGGAAGGGCGCGACGCGCGACGTCTTCGGCGCCGATCACCTGCTCCAGAACCAGCTGTTGGACGCGGTCGGCGTGCGCGACGAGGTGCAGGGCGCGGTGGACCGCGCGACCGAGCCGGCGCCCCGGGAAGGCGACCGCTGATGGGCTGGGGACCCGATATCAACCTCGGCGGCCTCAAGGACCTCGCGGACCAGGGCCTGAGCCGCATCGAGGACGGCATCGACGCGGGCAAGAAGGCGGTCGGCGAGGGCGTCGACTGGACCACCGACCGCATCGGCGACGGCCTGGACCGCGTCGGCGCCGAGGACCTCGCGGACACCGTCGAGGACTTCGGCGACGACCTCGCGTCCGAGCTCGGGGCCTCGGTCCGCGAACAGCGGCTCGGCGAGACCGAGGAGGCGGGCGAACTGGTCCACGGCAAACCCGGCGACATCCGGAACACCGCGCGTCACCTTGCCGACTTCCAGGGCGCCTTCAACCGGGTCGGCGACGGGATGCGCGGGCTCGGCTCGGACCGCTGGAGGGGCGAGGCGGCCGACGCGTTCCGGGCGGAGTTCGCGATGCACCCGCCCGACTGGCTGCGGGCCGCCGACGCGTTCGAGGGGGCGGGCCTCGCCCTGACCCGCTACGCGGACGTGGTCCAGTGGGCGCAGGACCAGGCCCAGCGGGCGATCGAGCTGTACCGGACCGGCAAGAAGGCGTCACAGGACGCGGTCGAGGCGCACAACACCCGGGTCGACGCGTACAACGCGGCCGTCACCGCCGACCGGGACCCGGGCCCCGTACCGCCGCCCTTCACCGACCCCGGGGCCGCCGACCGGCGTCAGGCCCACGACCTGCTCCGGGAGGCCCGCCGGCAACGCGACGAGGCGGCGCGCGAGGCGCAACGCATCCTCCAGGACGCGCTGGAGCACGCACCGGCCGAGCCGCCGCCCACGGACCGGATGGTGCTGAACGTCGCCGACCACGCCGTGGGGCAGGCGATCGAGCTGACCCATGTTGCGGGCGGCGTGCTGAAGGGCGCCGCGGGGGCCGTCAACTTCGTGCGTGGAATCAACCCCCTGGACCTCTACAACCTCACGCACCCCGCGCAGTACGGGCAGAACGTCGCCACCACGCTGGCCGGGGTGGTGTCGGCCGCGGCGAACCCGCAGCGCATCCCCGGGGCGCTGTGGGACAGCTTCAAGGAGGACCCCAGCGAGGGGTTCGGCCGGCTGGTCCCGGAGCTGCTCGGCACGAAGGGCCTGGGCGCGGTCCGCACCACGGCCCGGGTTGCGGACGACGTCGCGGACGCGGCGAAGGCGGCGCCGGCGACGCCCTCGTGGGGGGACCTCGCGAAGTCGACCGACACGGTCAAGGAGAAGGCGATCCACGCCGACTCCGTGGACCCCGCCACCGCACAGAAGTACCTCGACGAACAGTTCCCCTGGCTGCGGGACCTCAACAACACGAACCAGCCCGGCTACACGCAGAACTGCACCTTCAATGTCGTGACCGTTGACCGGCGGCTCGACGGCGTCGAGGTCAGTGCGGCGCCCCGGTCGAAGCCCGGTGACATTCCCTTCAAGGAACTGGGAGTCGGCCCCGAGTCGTTCACCCAGGTGAAGAGCTACGACGACATCGTCCGGGACCTGAACGCGCGCGGGGACGGTGCCCGTAGCGTGGTCTACATCGGCCGGGAGACGTCAGCCCACGTGTTCAACGCGGTGAAGACACCGGACGGAGTGGTCTTCCTCGATGGCCAGAGCGGTGGCCTCGCCATGTTGGAGAAGGGGACCACGATGATTGCCCACATCCCGTACAAGTAGTAGCGCAGGACGGACACCTCATGTTGAGCAAGGAAGAAGCCCTCCAGGCGGCACGCCAGTTCCTGGAAGCGGCCTATGCCGACGACTCCTCGGGATGGACGATCGTCGTTCTGCCCGACGGGTCGTACCGGTACCACGCGGGTTGGGCGGTGCGGTTCGATTCGCAGGAAGCCCTGGACAGTGGACAGCCGTGGGTGGGCCCCATGATGAAGATCCTCCTCGTCCCCGACGACGGCTCGGAGCCGGAGTTCCCTCCCACGAACATCCCCGTCCCGGACTACCTGGAAAAGCTCGCCGCAGGCGAGTGGCCGGCGGGCGGAGACGCGCGATGAACGCCCCCGACCCGTCCGGCGCCGCCCGGAACTGGCTGCACCGCACCTACGGCGGCCTCGTGGAACTCGCCGCCCCGCACCCCGTCGCGCAGGACGCCCGCACCTGGATGTTCAGCTGCCGCACGGTCCCCCAGCCCGGTTACCCGAGCACCCCGATGCTGGCCTCCTCGGTGGTGGTGCCGAAGGACGGGGGCGAGCCGTTCCACCCCGCGTCCGACGACCCGTTCGGGGACGCGGCCGGCTACCCCGGGCCCCCGGAGACACAACAACCTGGCGCCCGCGCACGGCGGTTGAACGCCCGGGGCTGCGTGGTCACGGTCGCCGCGCAGGTGACCGGCGGCGTCCCGTCGACGCCGTTGCCGTGGCGGCCGGTGCACGAGGCGCCCGGCTGGTGGAACCTGCTGCTGCGCCGGTACTTCCCCGGTGCCGAGGCGCTGCGCTGCGCCGACTGGGACGAGGTCGTGCGCCGGGCGAAGGAACCCGGGCCCGGCACCCGGGGCGTGGTCTGGGTCCGGCGCGAGGCCGGCGGCGCGGAGGCCAGCGGGCACCTGCTGTACGTGCTCAACGACGGCGGGAACGTCGTCTTCCTGGACGGGATGACGGGCGGCCTAGGCAGGCTGGACAACATCGGCGTAAGGGAGTTGACGTTCGCGCGGGTGCGGCCGGCGGGGTCCGGCGCGGCGCCCGCGCCCGACTTCGGGGCGGCCCGCCGCAAGGCCGAGGAGTGGGTGCGCGCGTCCTGGTCGGAGCCGGTGGAACTGGTGGCGCCCGATCCGGCGGACGAGACGGCCCGCGGCTGGCTGTTCGCCTGCGACACCACGGCGTTCCTGCGCACCGGCAACTGGCGGGAGTCGATGGTCGACGCGGCGGTGGTGGTGCCGAAGGACGACCAGGAGCCGTTCCTGCTGCCGAACTCCGATCCGTGGGGCCACTTCGCGGCCTGGGACCGGGGCGGTCCGGCGGGCCCGGTGCCGCAGCCGGGGCGGGCGTCCTGGTTCGCGCCCACGCTCGCGGAGTTGGGCGGGGTGCTCGCGGTGACGGAGCACGCGACGGCGACCGAGGCGGTCGCGTCCTTGGCCGCGCTGCCGCCGGGCGGTCGGGCCCTGGTGTGGGTGCGCCGGCTGGACGGGCGGGGCCGCCCGTCGACCGGTGTGCTGTTGACCGGGTTCCGCACCGCGCAGGGCGCGGTGGGTCTGGTGGACGGTTCGGCGCAGACGTTCAGCGGTCTTGCGGGGCTGCGGGAGTGCGGGGTGCGGGTCATCCGCTACCGGTGAGCCCGCCCGGCCCGGACGGGGGAGCCCGGAGCAGCCGGTGACCGACGGGGGCGGGTGATCGGTCCGCCGGTACGATCGGCCGCATGCCGCCCGAGGCCCGTGAGGACTGCTCCCCGCCGGTCCGGGGCGAACCCGCTCCCGCCCCGGGGACCACGCCGGACGCCCCCGGGACCATGCCGGACGCCACCGACTCCGGCTCTGACCCCGACCCCGAACCCGACCTCGGCTCCGGGACCACGACGGGCGCCACCGGCCCCGGGACCACGACGGGCGCCACCGGTCAGGGAACCGGGACGGGCACCCCCGCGGCCCGCGAGCGTCGCACCGTGCTCCTCGCGGTCCGTTCGGCGACGGCCCTGCACCGGCTGCTCGACGTCCTGCCCGTCTTCGACGGCGACGAACGCCTCGCCGTGCGCGTCACGCTCGTCCCCGGTTCGGAGTTCGACGTGGACGCCCTCGCCGCACTGGAGCGGGCGGGCGCCCGCACCCTCGACTGGGCCCGGGCGCGCAGCCGCCGGCACGATCTGGTGCTGGCCGCCAGCCCCAAGGGCGCCCTGCGGGCGCTGACCGGCCCCCGGGTACTGCTGCCGCACGGCGCCGGCTTCAACAAGACGGTCGGCGCGGACGGCTCACCACGGCTCCCCTCCGGTCTCGACCCGCACTACCTGCTCGACGACGGGGCACCCTGGGCCGACCTGCACGCCCTCGGGCACGACGAGCAGGTGGCCCGGCTCCTCGCGTACTGTCCCGAGGCCGCCGCCCGGGCGACCGTCGTGGGGGACCCGACCCTGGACCGGCTGCTCGGTTCGCTCGCCCGCCGGGACGACTACCGGGCCGCCCTGGGCACGGGCGGGCGCCGGCTGCTCGTGCTCACCTCCACCTGGGGACCCCAGTCGCTGTTGGCCCGCCGTCCCGAACTGCCGGGCGAGCTGCTCGGCGGGCTCCCCCACGACGCGTACCAACTCGCCCTGGTGCTGCACCCCAACGAGTACAGCCGCACCGGCTCGTTCGACCTCGCGCGCCACCTCGCCCCCGCCCGCGGCGCCGGCCTGGTCCTGGCCGGTCCGTACGAGGAGTGGGCGGCGCTGCTGGTCGCGTCCGACGCGGTGATCAGCGACCACGGTTCCACCGCGCTGTACGCCGCGGCCCTGGGCCGGCCGGTGATCGGCGCCCACGACGGCGGTGACGAACTGATCCCCGGCAGCCCCATGGACCGCCTGCTGTCCCGGGCGCCCCGGCTGCCCCGGGCGGCGGGGGCCGCGGACGTGGAACGGGCCCTCGGCGCCGCCGGCCACCGGGCCGGCCGTGCCGCCGCGACCGCCGCGTTCGCCCTGCCCGGCCGGGCGCTGCCGGGGCTGCGCGACCGGCTCTACCGGCTGTTGCAGCTGGAGCCGCGGAACGTGCCGGTCACGCCCCGGCCGCTGCCCCGCCCGGAGGGCCCCCACCGAGCGCCGGCCGCCTTCGCGGTGCGGGCCGAGGTGGACGGACACCGGGTGAGGGTCACCCGTCTCCCCCCGTACACCCGCGAGGCGGTGCACCACCTGGCCGTCGAACACCCCGAGGCGACCGAGCGCGAGACGCAGAGCGCCGCGGTGGTGTGGTGCCGGACCCGGCCCGCCGCCACCGCCCCGCACACCAGCGCGTGGACGGCGGCCGGCTGGACGGACCGGGTCCTCGCCGACCACCCGGGCTGCCGGACCGCCGCCGTGGTGCTCTCCCCGGGGCGCTGTCTGCTGCGGCACCGCACGGCGGGCACGTTCGGCGTCCGCGTCGAGCCGCACCGGACGGCCGGGCGGGTCCTGCGCGCCGATCCGGCGGCGGTGCTGTCCGCGGTGCACGCCTGGCTGGCCACCGCCCCGCCGTGGACCGGGCCGGTGACGTTGCACTGCACGATCGGCCCGCTCACCGTCCGCGCCGAGCTGACGGCCGCCGACGAGAGCGACCTCGGCCACGAACTCTGACCGGTCCCCGCCGGCTACGGCTCCCCGTCCGGCTCGATCAGTCCGCCGGAGCGCTCCGCCAGGACCCGGGCCGCCGCACGGTGCTCCGCGGCTTCCGTGGCATTCCCCAACACCTCTTCGAGGCAGGCCAGTTCCTCCAGTACGCGCACCTCGTCGGAGGTGGAGCCCCGTTCCCGGGCACCGTCCAGGGCCGCCCGCACCAGGGCCACCGCCTCGGCCGGACGGCCGGCCGCCCGCAGCGCCCGGCCGAGTTCGAAGCCGGTGCGTGCGGTCATCCGTTCCCGCTGCTGTTCCCGCGCCATCCGGTGCGCCCGGGCCAGCAGCACGACCGCCTCGTCGGCCGCCCCCCGGTTCAACGCGGTGCGCCCCAGCAGGTGCGTCTGGAGCAGCACCCCGTACGCGTTGGGGATCGCCGCGTGGGCGTCCCGGGCGGCCGTGAAGTCGGCGGCGGCCCCCGTCCAGTCGCCCCGGGCCGACTTCAGCAGGCCCCGGAACTCCACGGCCGAGGCCCGCAGCTTGCGTTCCTGTTGCGTCCCGCCCAGCGACTCGGCGGCCCGCAGGGCCCGTTCCACCTGCTCCGCGGCCCGTTCGTACTGCTTCTGCTCCCACAGGGGCCGGGCCAGTTGGCACCGCATGCGCACCTGTGCGGGCAGGTGCTCGGCCCGGTCGGCCGCCGCGACGCCGATGCGGAACGCGTCGGTGACGTCCGCGTGGTGCGGATGGTCCAGGAAGTAGGTCCACAGCGGTTCGCAGAGCGCCCAGGCGTCCTCGTACCGTCCGCTGTCGAAGGCCAGCCGGACGCAGCCGAACAGGGCGAGCCGGCGCGACTCCAACCAGCCCAGCGCCGCGGGTTTGTCGGTGAACTCCAGGTCGGGGACGCCGGGCACGGGCGGGCCGGGTGCGGCGAAGGTCAGACGCGGGCCCGCCGCCAGCAGGTCGGCGCGGGCCGCCTGACGCCGGTACCAGCGGATCAGCCGCTCGCGTCCCGCATCGCGCACCGTGCCCTCGGGGTCGGCGTCCCGGGCCCGTCGCTCGGCGTGGCCGCGCAGCAGTTCGTGCAGTCGGAGTCCGCCGGGCCGGCCGTCCAGCAGTCCGGCGGTCTCCAGCTCCTCCAGGGCGTCCTCCGCCGCGGGGAGGTCCGTGCCCAGCAGGGCGGCGGCGTCGTGCGCGGTGACGCAGGGCGCCGGGTGCTGGGGGAGCAGGACGTAGAGCCGCGCGGCGTCCGCACCGAGCCCCGCATGGGCGGCGTCCCACACCGCTTCCACCATCGGGATGCCCTTCTCGTGGAGTTCCGTGGTGAGCTCGGCGACCAGCCGGGGCAGGGTGCGCCGACGGTGTTTGCGCACCCAGCGGCCCGCCACGTGCAGGGCGGCGGGCAGCCCGGCGCAGCACCGGGCGAGTTCGGCCGCGGCGGCGGGTTCCGCCGTCAACCGCGGGTCGTCCACCAGGCGGCCGAGCAGCCGCAGGGCGTCGTCGGCGGCCAGCGGATCGACGGGCACGTCGACCGCGGCGACGCCGTCCAGGTCGTAGAGGGCGCCCTGGCTGGACACGATGGCGAGGCTACCGGCGGACGACGGCAGCAGAGGCAGGACCTCGGCGCCGTACCGGGCGTTGTCGATGACGACGATGAGCCGCTTGTCCCGGGTGCGGGTCCAGTACTGCTGGGAGCGGCCCGCGAAGGTGCGTTCCCACCAGTCCGGGGTGACCCCGAGGCCGGTCAGTAGATCCGCCACGGCCTCGGACACCTCTACGGTGCCGTCGCGGCGCAGGTCGTCGAGGTCGACGTAGAGCACCCCGTCGGGGAAGCGTTCGCCGAGCGTGCGGGCGAGCTGGAAGCCGAGGGCGGTCTTGCCGATGCCGCCGATGCCGGTCAGGGCGACGACCAGGGGGCCGGGCCCGTCCCCGTGCGCTTCGGCGGCCCGGGCGACGCGTTCCTGCTCGACGAGCCGGTTCTCGAAGTGCACCGGTGCGGGCGGTAGTTGGTAGGGGACCGGGGGGCCCGAGGGGGTCGGCCCGTGCCAGTGCTGGTGCAGTTCCCCGATGCGCCCGGCCTGGACGACCACGTCCGCCCGCCCGTCCAGACTGTTGTGGGTCTCCTCGGCCATTCCCCCACACTACGTTCCCGGCCGTCACCGGGTGAGGCTTCCCGGAACCCGGCGGGTTGGGCGCCTGTTGCTCCTATGGTGGGTGCAGGTAGTCGACCCGGGGAGCGTGTTCATGGATCCGATCTCGGCGGCGGTGCTCGCGGCGCTGGCCACGGGGGTGGCCGGGGAGGCCGGGCGGCAGGCGTGGCTGGGGCTCGCCAAGCTGGTCCGGCGCCCGTTCCGACACGGTGAGCCGGCCGACGCCGGTACGGAGGCCGGTACGGGGTCCCGTGCGGGGGAGTCCGGCCGGTCCGGTCAGCCCGACGGGGACGTGGTGGACGCCGAGGTCGTGGTCGACGCCGAGGTTGCCGCAGCCCCCGCAGCCCCCGCGGATGACGCGGACGACCGGGCGACGGAGCCGGGGAGTCGGGAACTGGTCGCGTTGACCCAGGCGCCGCAGGACCCGGCGCGCGCCGAGGCCCTGGCGCGGGCGCTGGACGAGCGGGCGGCGAGCGATCCCGAGTTCCGGGCGTGGCTGGCCCGGTGGTGGGAGGAGGCCCGCCCCGTCGCCGAAGCGGCCGGCACGGTCGAGAACTCCGTCACCGGCACGGTGACCGGTCCGGTCGTCCAGGGCCGGGACTTCTCCGACATCACGTTCAACCTCTGAGCCCGGCCCGGACGTTGGGCCACCGTCCCCGCGCGGGGCGGGCGCTCACGCCGTGAACGCGGCAGCGGTGACGTCCCGTTCCAGTTCGGCGCGGTAGAACCCGTAGGTCCCGATGCCGGAGACCTGGATGACCAGGCAGAACCGCTCCACCGACGCCAGCCGCTCGCCCACCTGCTCGTACTCGCGCCGCAGGAAGTGGACCGCGGCCAGGTTGGCCGTGGACGTCTGGCCCGACACCACGAACACCGGGCACTCGGACTCCACCGGCTGGAACTTGGCGACGAGCGCGAACTCCCGGTTGTCCTTGTCGAACGGGTACTTCTCCCCGTCGACCTCGATGGCCACCGAGTCCGGATGCCCGGGTTCGTAGGGGTGGAGGGTGACTCCGGGCAGATGCGCGGCCAGGTGGCCGCCCGTGCGCAGGTTGGCGCCCCCGGTGGGTCCGCCCACGCAGAACTCGGTGCGATCGGCGTTGCTGCCCCGGAAGCTCCCGGCCTCCAGGACCACCTTGCAGTCCAACTCACCGACCAACAGGGCCAGTGCCATGGCGGCCTCGACGTCGCGGTAGGTCGCGGTCTGGGGCGAGTGGTGCTTGTTGCCCAACACGATCAGACAACTCTGCCCGGGGCGGACCCCGAAGAACGCGGCCCGTTTGTTCACCGCGCGGGACCGTTTCGCCCGCTCCCACAACCAGACCAGGGCACCGCCCAGGAAACTGGTCACCAGCCCGATCACGATGTTCCCCAGCACCGACTGAATCGTCGTCCCCCTCCTGCCCAGGTCCTCATCGTTTCACGCACCGCCGGGCGCGCACCAGCACGCGGGCGCCGGAGTGATCCGCCGGCGCGCGTCCCCCACCACCCGGCCCACCGTGGGGAACCGGCGCCCCGCCCCCTGCCACCTGGACGGTTAACCTCACGCGATGACGCACGAGACAACGACGGCCGAGGACCTGACCGCGCGCGCGGAACGGCACCGCGGGGAACTACGCGTCCACTGCTACCGGATGGTCGGCTCGTACACGGACGCCGAGGACCTCGTCCAGGAGACGCTGATCCGCGCCTGGCGGGGGCGGGAGTCCCTGGACGACCCCGAGCGGCTGCGCCCCTGGCTCTACCGCATCGCGACCCGCGTCTGCCTGGACTTCCTCGGCGGCCCGGCCCGGTCCCGCGAGGTCGCCACCGCCACCTCCGCCATCGCCGAGGTGCGCTGGCTGGAGCCGTACCCCGACTCCCTGCTGGAGGGGACGATCGCCCGGGAGACCATCGAGCTGGCGTACCTCGCGGCGATCCAGCACCTCCCGCCGCGCCAGCGGGCCGTACTCATCCTGCGGGACGTCCTCGGCTTCCCGGCGGACGAGACGGCGAGGACCCTGGAGGTCACCGTCGCCGCGGTCAAGAGCGCACTCCAACGGGCCCGCGCCACCCTGCGCGCCCACCTCCCGCAGCGCCGCGCCGACTGGGGCCCGGCGACCGAGCCGAGCGCCGAGGAACGGGCCACCCTGCGCCGCTACGTGACCGCCTCGCAGAACGCCGACCTCTCCGAACTGACCGCCCTGCTACGGGAGGACGCCCGGCAGACCATGCCGCCGGTGGCCCGCGTCTACGAGGGCCGCACCGCGATCCTCGACCTGTGGCGGCCGGTGCTTCAGGGCCCGGACCGGTGGGGCGAGTGGCGGACCGTGGAGGTCACCGTCAACCGGCAGCCCGCGGCCGTGAACTACGTCCGCGAACCCGGGGACACCGAGTACCGCGCGGTCAACATCGACGTGCTGCGGATCGAGGACGGGCTGGTCGCCGAGATCACCACCTTCGGACCGGAGGTCCTGCCCGCACTGGGACTGTCCCCGACCCTGTAGACCCCGTAGCCCCCGCGACACCACGGCCGGCGCACGGTGACCCAGGTCACAGCGCGCCGGCCGATTCCTTTTCCCCGGCGGCACCCGTCATAGGGGCGTCCCACGCAACGACGCAGCGCAGACGCAGCGCAGACGCAGCCCAGACGCAGCGCCGACGCGACTCCGCGAAAGAGGAACCCAACCATGAGCATGAAGAACTTCGACCGACTGCTCGGCACCTGGAACGTCACCGGCGGCGCCGAGGGCACCGTCACCTACCGCTGGCTCCCCGGCGAGCAGTTCCTCGTCCAGGACGTCGACCTCACCCAGTACGGGCAGGCCGTCACCGGCATCGAGGTCATCGGCCGGCTGAAGCCGTTCGGCGCGGAGGAGCCCAGCGAGCACGTGCACTCCCGCTACTACGACAGCGAGGGCAACACCTTCGACTACCTCTACGAGATCGAGGGCGACACGCTGGTCATCTGGGCCGGCGAGGTGGGCTCGCCCGCCCACTACCGGGGCACCTTCAACGCCGGAGGCGACACCGTCAGCGGTGCCTGGACCTACCCCGGGGGCGGCGGCTACGCGTCCACCATGACCCGCACGGCCACCTGAACCCCCGTATCCACGACCGGAGTTCCCGGGGGCGCGGCACACCGCACCCCCGGGCCGGTCCCGCTCAGCCCTCGGCGCCCTCCGCGCCCCCCTCCAGATCACCCTCCGTCTCCAGGAACACCTGGCGCAGCGCGTCCAACGTCGCCGGGTCCGGCTTCGCCCACAGCCCCCGCGACTCGGCCTCCAACAGCCGCTCCGTGATGCCGTGCAACGCCCAGGGGTTGGCCTCCTGGAGGAAGGCACGGTTCTCCGGGTCGAGGACGTACGCCTGCGTGAGCTTGTCGTACATCCAGTCCGCGATCACCCCGGTCGTGGCGTCGTAACCGAAGAGGTAGTCGACCGTCGCCGCCAGCTCGAACGCACCCTTGTAGCCGTGGCGACGCATCGCCTCGATCCACTTCGGGTTGACCACCCGGGCCCGGAACACCCGCGAGGTCTCCTCGACCAGGGTCCGGGTGCGCACCGTCTCCGGCCGGGTCGAGTCACCGATGTACGCCTCGGGCGCCGTACCGCGCAGCGCCCGCACGGTCGCCACCATGCCCCCGTGGTACTGGAAGTAGTCGTCCGAGTCGGCGATGTCGTGCTCGCGGGTGTCCGTGTTCTTCGCCGCGACCGCGATCCGCTTGTACGCGGTCTCCATCTCCTCCCGCGCCGGCCGGCCGTCCAACTCGCGCCCGTACGCGTAACCGCCCCACACCGTGTACACCTCGGCGAGGTCCGCATCGGTGCGCCAGTCCCGCGAGTCGATCAGCTGGAGCAGCCCCGCCCCGTACGTCCCCGGGCGGGAACCGAAGATGCGGGTGGTGGCCCGGCGCTCGTCACCGTGCGCCGCGAGGTCCGCCTTCACGTGCGCCCGCACGTAGTTCGCCTCGTCCGCCTCGTCGAGGTCCGCGACCAGCCGCACCGCATCGTCCAACAAGCCGATGACGTGCGGGAACGCGTCCCGGAAGAAGCCCGAGATGCGCAGCGTCACATCGACGCGGGGCCGCCCCAGCTCCTCGGCCGGCACCGCCTCCACCCCGGTGACCCGGCGCGAGGCGTCGTCCCACACCGGGCGCACCCCGAGCAGCGCCAGCGCCTCCGCGATGTCGTCGCCCGCGGTGCGCATCGCGCTCGTCCCCCACAGCGACAGACCCACCGACGTGGGCCAGTCGCCGTTGTCCTCGCGGTAACGGGCCAACAGCGAGTCGGCGAGGGCCTGACCGGTCTCCCAGGCCAGCCGGGACGGCACGGCCTTCGGGTCGACGGAGTAGAAGTTGCGGCCCGTCGGCAGCACGTTCACCAGACCCCGCAACGGCGAACCCGAGGGCCCCGCCGGCACGAAACCGCCGTTCAACGCGTGCACCGCGTGGTCGAGTTCCTGGTGCGTGGCGTTGAGCCGCGGCACCACCTCGTGCGCCGCGAAGTCCAACACCCGCGCCACGTCCGGCCCGTGGTCGGCGGCCACCACCGCGACCGCCGCCGGGTCCCAGTCGGCCGCCTCCATCGCCTCGACCAGCGCCCGCGCCGCCTCCTCCGCCGCGTCGGCCCCGGTGCGGGTCGCCGCCGACTCGTCCAGGCCCAGCGCCTCCCGCAGCCCCGGCAGGGCGGTGGTGCCGCCCCAGATCTGCCGGGCCCGCAGGATCGCCAGCACCAGGTTCACCCGGTCCCCGGCCGCCGGCGGCGCGCCCAGCACGTGCAGACCGTCGCGGATCTGCGCGTCCTTGACCTCGCACAGCCACCCGTCGACGTGCAGCAGGAAGTCGTCGAAGCCGTCGTCGTCGGGGCGGTCCTCCAACCCCAGGTCGTGGTCGAGCCGGGCCGCCTGGATCAACGTCCAGATCTGCGCCCGGATCGCCGGCAGCTTCGCCGGGTCCATCGACGAGATCTGCGCGTACTCGTCGAGCAGCTGCTCCAGCCGTGCGATGTCCCCGTACGAGTCGGCGCGGGCCATCGGCGGCACCAGGTGGTCGATCAGCGTCGCGTGCACCCGCCGCTTGGCCTGGGTGCCCTCGCCCGGGTCGTTCACCAGGAACGGGTACACCAACGGCAGGTCACCGAGGGCCGCATCGGGCGCGCACGCCGCGGAAAGACCCGCGTTCTTGCCGGGCAGCCACTCCAGGTTGCCGTGCTTGCCCAGGTGCACCATGGCGTCGGCGCCGAAGCCGCCGTCCTCACGGGGCGCCGCGATCCACCGGTACGCCGCCAGGTAGTGGTGCGAGGGCGGCAGGTCCGGGTCGTGGTAGATCGCGATCGGGTTCTCGCCGAAGCCCCGCGGCGGCTGGATCACGATCAGCAGGTTCTCGCGGCGCAGCGCCGCGAGCACGATGTCACCCTCCGGGTTGTGCGTGCGGTCCACGAACATCTCACCGGGCGCCGGGCCCCAGTGCCGCTCCACCGCCGACCGCAGCTCCTCGGGCAGCGTCGCGAACCAGCGACGGTAGTCGGCCGCCGGAATGCGCACCGGGTTCGCAGCCAACTGCTCCTCGGTCAACCAGTCCTGGTCATGGCCGCCCGCGTCGATCAAAGCCCGGATCAACTCGTCGCCGTCGCCCGACACCAGCCCCGGGATGTCCTCCACGGGCCCGAACTCGTACCCCTCCGCACGCAGCCGCCGCAACAGCGCCACCGCACTGGCGGGCGTGTCCAGGCCGACCGCGTTGCCGATCCGGGCGTGCTTCGTCGGATACGCCGACAACACCAACGCGATCCGCTTCTCCGCGGCCGGGATGTACCGCAGCCGCGCGTGCCGCACCGCGATCCCGGCGACCCGCGCCGCCCGCTCCGGGTCGGCCGCGTAGGCGGGCAACCCGTCCTCGTCGATCTCCTTGAACGAGAACGGGACGGTGATCAGCCGGCCGTCGAACTCCGGCACCGCGATCTGGCTCGCCGCGTCCAACGGGGACACGCCCTCGTCGTTGGCCTCCCAGTCGGCCCGCGACGAGGTCAGACACAGCGCCTGGAGCACCGGCACGTCCAGCCCGGTCAGCGCGCCCGCGTCCCAGGACTCGTCGTCGCCGCCCGCCGACGCCTCGGCCGGCCGGGTACCGCCCGCGGCGAGCACCGTCGTCACGATGACGTCCGCCGCGCGCAGGGTGTCCAACAACTCGGGCTCGGGGCTGCGCAGCGAGGCCACGTACAGCGGCAGCGGCCGGCCGCCCGCGTGCTCCACCGCCTCGCACAGCGCGGCGACGAACGCGGTGTTGCCGCTCATGTGGTGCGCCCGGTAATAGAGGACGGCCACCGTCGGCACGCCGTCCGCTTCGGCCCTCACCGGGGTGCGCTCCAAGGGGCCCCAGGCGGGGGCGGGCGCCGGCGGCTCGAAACCGTGACCGGTGAGCAGCACGGTGTCCGACAGGAACCGGGCGAGCTGCGACAGGTTCGCCGGCCCGCCGTGCGCGAGGTACGCGTGCGCCTCCGCGGCGATGCCCACGGGCACCGTGGACGCCGCCATCAACTGGGCGTCCGGCGCCTGTTCACCGGTCAGCACGACCACCGGCAGGCCCGTCGCGGTCAGCTGGTCGAGGCCGTCCTGCCAGGCCCGGACCCCGCCGAGCAGCCGCACGACGACCAGCGCGACCCCGTCCAGCAGCGCCGGCAGATCGCCGAGCGGCAACCGGGACGGGTTCGCGAAGACATAGGGGACGGGGTTGCCCGTGCGGTTCGCCGCACGTGCGCTCAGCAGGTCCGTGTCGGACGTCGAGAGGAGGAGGATGCGGGGCGCGACCGGCTCGGGCTGTGCGCCGTCCGTTTCGCCGGTCTCATCGGGGGAGTGCAGCATGCGGCATCGGCCTTCCTCGGGGTGTCCGCGCCCCGGGTGGTGTCGGACGGCGGGAGTTCCTGGCTCGTCCGGCCCACGGGGGCCGGGACACAGTGGCGGGACCGCGCCGGATTCGCACCGGCTTCCTCCCCTGTCGCCGTCGTGGCGATGGCGGGCCCGGTTGGCCCGCCACGGACCATCGTATGCAGTTCCCGCCCGGCGCTGAATGGCGCCTCACGTGCGGATTCGTCACTCCCCTCCCCCTTGACGCAGCCCGACCACACCCTTTGTACGAGCGCGGTGACCCTCCCCGCGACGCCCCGGGTGTGCGGTGCGCCCCGCACACCCTGCCGGTGGGGCCGCCCCCGGCCTTCCAGCGCGGGCCGGTCCCTGGTCCCGGGTGTCCGCTGACCGAGGGGGTCGGCCCGGTCGGGCCCGCCGACAAATGCTTCGACATCGGCACGGCGATCAGGGACGCTTCCCGCGATGACCAGAATCGACGACACGCCACCCGCGTGGGACGAGCGCACCCAGCTCACCACGTTCCTCGACTACGCACGCGACACCGCCCGCGCCAAGTGCGACGGCGTCTCCGCGGAGGACGCCCGCAAGGCGCTGCTGCCGGGCTCGCCGCTGATGACCGTGAGCGGCTTGATCAACCACCTCCGCTGGGTCGAGTACTACTGGTTCCAGGTGGTCTTCCTCGGCGAGGAGGACGCGGGCCCCTGGACCGACGAGGACCCGGACCGCGAGATGCGCATCGCCGTCGGCTTCCCCCTCGGCCAGCTGCTCGACGAGTACGCCGAGCAGAGCGCCCGCTACCGTGCCCTGGTCGCCGCGAACGCCCTCGACCGCCGGGCCGATCGGGCCGTGCGCGACGACGTCCACGTCGACCTGCGCTGGATCCTCCTCCACCTCACCGAGGAGACGGCCCGCCACAACGGCCACCTGGACATCCTGCGCGAACTCCTGGACGGCACGACGGGGTAGGGCCCGTCCGTCTCGGTGGCGTGCCGTGCCGTGTGAAGCTGTGCGCCATGGTGCCCTCGACAGTTCGCGGACTCGCCCTGCCCGCCCGGCTGACGTCCCTCATCGCCCGCGGCCGCTGGCGCCACCCGGGCGCCGCCGCGCTGACGGAAGCCGTCCCGTGGTTCGAAGACCCGCTCGCCTTCGTGCGCAACCCGGAACAGATGACGTTCGCCTCGCAGTCGATGGACCTCCTCGCCGACGATCCGCACGCCACCTACTTCAGCGTGGCCCGCGGAAGCAGGACCGCCGGCCCGCTCGAACTCCCCTGGCTCGACGCCGAGCGGGCCGTGCTGATCGCCATCACCCGCACCCCCGGTGACGACGGCGCCCTGGCCCTCGACTACCGCTCCGACCCCGCGGACCCGCGCATCGCCGGCAGCGACTTCTGGGCGGACGCCAGCGCGTGCCGATGGCGGATCGTCGCCCCCACCTTCTCGGACTTCGCCACGAGCCTGGGCCTGTAGCCTCCGACACGTCACGGCTGCCTGACGGATGACCAACCGCGTGCCGGGCGCCATGCTTTGCCCCTGAGCAGAAGGAGCATCCACAGTGCCTCAGCCGGAACTCTCGGCTACCTTTTCGGCTGCTTTGATCGATTGGTCGGATTCTCGACTTCTTAATGAAAACGGCCCCTCAGCCGGCTAACGTCGCAGGTCAGCTCCTCTGCTCCCCGCGCACGCGGGGATGGACCCGCCGCGCAGACCGGCGTACAGGAGCACGCCGCCTGCTCCCCGCGCACGCGGGGATGGACCCTCCTACCGGGCCAGCAACCCGGAGGGTGACCACTGCTCCCCGCGCACGCGGGGATGGACCCGAGGTCCTCACCGGCAGCGAAGCAACCCACCGCTGCTCCCCGTGCACGTGGGGATGCCATCCACCGAACCGCTCGCGCTTGATGACCCCACCGGTAGGGTCGCCACCGATTCGAATTCATCGGAGCCGGGCTGTGCCCGTTGGCCAGATGCGGTCGATGGGGATGCCCGCGGCTTGCGCTTCGAGGACGGTGTCTGCGGTTCCGCCGCCCTTGCCCGATGCCGGCTCGCCGTCCCACACGGCCGCCAACCGGTCGGCACGTTGGAGAAGTTCGGAGTTGGCGGCGGCGTACGCCTGCCGGTCGGCGGTCTCGTAGGGGAGGACGACGACCTCATCGGCTGCGGTGACGAGGCGGTCGAAGGTCTCTGCGTGGTCGGGGCGGACCTTCCGTTCGCGGTAGTCCCGCGAGGGGATCACCACGACCAGACGACCACCGGCCTTCAGCACTGCCTCGGCGAAGAGCGAGTCGGCGCCCTGGGCGATGCAGGAGATGCCCACTAGGTCCCCGGCGTGCGGTGCCAGCGTCTGCGCCAGCGCGGTCCGGACCAACGGCACGCTGGCAGTGGTCAGGTCCATGTGCCCCGTGACGGCGATCGTCGTCATGCCTCTCTCCCTCAACGTCAGGATCGGCGTCGCCCGGTCTCCGGGAACGGTTCGGGGCGAAACGCGTGACGCTCGCCCCAGCGTTCCACGGTCAGTCGCGTGCCGGCACGAGGTCGACGGCGTCGAAGGCCAACTGCCAGGGGTACGGCCGTCGCTCACCGGGAGGGTTGGGTACGAAGCCTCCCTCCCCGTAGAGCACTTCCACCTGCATCGCGCGCAGTCGTGCCACGCTCACGTCGAGCTGGGTGTGTTGTGCGTACGCGGCGTTCACGCAGGGCATCGCCACGGTCGGGATGCCCTTGCCGAACGCTTCCGCCACCACGCCCACCACGAACCGGTCCGTGAGTCCGAGGGCCCACGCGTTGATCGAATGGAAGGTCGCGGGGGCGAAGAGGATCACGTCAGCGCGCGGCCAGGCTTCTGCTGCACCGGGACGTTTGTACGCGGACCGTACCGGGTGTCCGGTGAGCGCCTCCAACTCCCCGATGCGGTCCGCAAGCCAGTCCGCCGCGGTGGGCGTCAACCCCAGACACACGTCCCAACCGCGCCGTTGCAGTTCCTCGACGGCCCGGTCGATCTCCAGCACGGGCGGCGCCGCACTCCCGAACAGGTACACGGTCTTCGACATGCGCCCCATCCGACCACACGGCAATCACCCTCGCACTTAAGGAGAGAAGGGGGCGCAACGTGGGCATGCGCGAGTAGCTTCCCAGATGACGAGTCAGGAACGGAGATCCAGCATGCCCGCACCCGACGACGGTCACATCGGAACCCGCATCAAGGAGCAGCGCAGGCTCGCGCACCTCAACCAACGGCAGCTCGCCGACCGGCTGCCGTACTCGTACAGCCTCCTCAACCAGGTGGAATGTGGCGCCCGGCGGGCCACGCCCGACTTCGTATCGGCCGTGGCTGACGTCCTCGGTATCGATGCCGCCTTACTGACCAGCACGATGGGCGATGAGCTGCACCAAGACCATCCCGCAGCAGTCGTCGCGCCCATTCGCGAAGCGCTCGACATTTACGATCTCGAACCACTTCCCGAACCGGTCTGCCGCCCCGTCGCTGTTCTTGCAGCTGAGGCCGACCGCGTGTGCCAGCTCGTCAGAGCAGCCCGTCTACGGAAAGCTACGGGTGTCCTGCCAGGGGTCATCGCTGAGTTGACCCATCTGGCATGGACTGCTCCAACAACTCCTGTGTGGCGAGCCCTCGCGTCCACTTACCGGACGGCCCACGACATCACTCTGAAGCTTGGCCATCCGGACCTCTCACAGGTGGCACTTGACCGCATGTACTGGGCTGCGGAACGCGCCTCGGACCCGCATCTTGCCGCTGTGCGCCAGTACAAACGGGCACTGCTCTACAAATCGGGAAGTCACAGCACTGGTTTGCGTCTCATTGCCGAAGGCCATCGGCTGTTGGAAGGTGAGACTACGCGGGAAGCGTTGGCCGTTTCCGGTCAGCTCCACCTGGGGGCGTCTGCGCTTGCCGCCCGAGCCGGAGAGGGCGGGTTGGTCGACGCGCATCTGGCCTCCGCCCGGAATCTTGCTGCCCGTGTCGGCGGCGAGGCACCAGAGGTCCACTGGCTCTCCTTCGGAGCGAGAAACGCTGACCTGCATGCGTTCGGCGCCGCAGTGGCCATGGGCTGCTACGACGATGCCCTCTCTCGGGCGCGGTCGATCAGGGTGCCGCCCTCAACCCTGACCAGCCGCCGGGCTCGCTTCCTCGTAGACCGGGCCCGTGCGGAGATGGAGACCGGGCATCTGGACTCGTCGCTCCGGCACCTCGCCCAGGCCAGGCACGTAGCTCCTGAACAGACCCGTTACTACTCCGGCACCAAAGAAACGATCACCGGGCTGGTGCACCTCAGTCGCCGGACACCCGACAGCCTCGCGTACATGGCCCGCTGGGTCGGAATCTGATGCTCACAGCGCTCACAAGACTGTGAGCGTTCCGCCCTGCGTGAGCCCGCACTCTGGGGTCAGTACCGACCAGAGGCCGAGTGAGGGGCGCATGACGACAGCACACGAGTCACAGCCGAACCACACACCAACGCTGCTGAGTGATCGCCTCACGATGTGGGCGCGTTCCCGTGATGTGGGTGAGCGGGCTGCGGTCGCCGCACTGATCCATGAGGGTGACGTGTTGTCTCGTGGGGATGTGCGGGACTTGCTGGTGGTGGATACGGGGAAGGTGGCGTCGTTGGACTGGCCGCGGTTCGAAGGCCAGTACCGTATGGCCCTCGTTCTCGACACCAGCGAGCGTGCGTTCCTGGATCTCGTCGTGGCGGTGGGGTTTCCGCGACTCGTGCCGCTCTGGCAGGTGGAGAACTTGGGTGAGCGGCGGCTTGCGATCGTGTTGCGTGCGTTGGCAGCGTTGGCCGGCTGCGACACGATCGCGGTGGGTACGCGGGCGTGGTGATGTTCTGCGTGCGGTGCCTGCTGCCGATTCGCGAGGGTCAGCGGCATGACGCGCAGGTGCGTCAGTCCCCGGTCGGCACCCTGTACCGGGCCTACGCCCACGTGGAGTGTCCTGCCCCGGGGCCCGCTCGGGTCGTTGTGTCGGCGGAGCGGGTCGCGGTCACGCGCCGGTACTTGGACCACGTCACCACCTGCGCCGACTGCACCTCCGGACACCTCGGCTGCTCGCCCGGGCGGGAGCTGCGTGCGGCGTGGAAGGCCACGGCCGGACCCGGACCCGGACCCGACGCCGAGGACCGTTAGGCCCGAGTCGTGAGCCCCCGTACCGAACAGGTGCTGTACGTCCTGACCCTCGCCGCGTTGCTCGGCGCCCTCGCGTACGGCATCACCACCCACCCCTGAACCACACCCGCCGAGCCACCCTCGCTGACCCTGCCCGTCACCCAAGGGACACCCATGCGCCGCACCCGCCTCCACTGCGCCCGCTGTCAACAACCCATCCGCCCCTGGCAGCGCCGTACCCACCTGCTCAGCTACTCCGACTCCGGACCCGGCACCACCCTCCACCTCCACCAACGCTGCATCCCCGCGACAATGCCCTGCGCGCCCTGCCTGAAGGCCCGCATCTTCGGCCTACCCGAACACACCTGCCACCGCTGGACCCCCACCAGCCCCGAGATCCACCAAGGCCGCATGCGACTCCGCCTCCGCCTGCGCGACCGCCCCCAACCCTGCCCATGCCCCTGCCGCACCCAGAACCCCGCCCGACGGGGCACCAACCGCTAGACAGACGACATACTTTGACCCTGCGCAGAAGCGTCTCGACAGAGGGAGGGTGCACAGTGCAGCAGGTGAAAATCCCGCTCACGTTTTCGGCTGCTTTGAGTGATTGGTCGGATTCTCGACTTGTTAATGAAAACGGCCCTTCGGCCGGCTAACGTCGCAGGTCAGTTCCTCTGCTCCCCGCGCACGCGGGGATGGACCCGACTGCGGCTCGGTGAACCCCGCGGCGAGGTACTGCTCCCCGCGCACGCGGGGATGGACCCGGGGGTCAGAGGTCTTGCCGTCGAAGACGGCGCTGCTCCCCGCGCACGCGGGGATGGACCCACCAGGACATCGCCGTGCCAGGCCAGGAGCCGCTGCTCCCCGCGCCCGCGGGGATGGACCCCGGCTGGACCGTGATGGCGTGCGCATCCGCGTCTGCTCCCCGCGCCCGCGGGGATGGACCCGTCTACCTGTTCGGGGTGGAGGACAGGCGGGGCTGCTCCCCGCGCATGCGGGGATGGACCTCCGCTCAACGCGCGGCCGCCGTCGGTGTTCTACTGCTCCCCACGCACGCGGGGGTAATCCTGGGGCGTGGGCTGGCTGCTCCTGCCCTGTGTGGCCGATGAGGTTCGGCCTTTCTCTCCCATGGCGGCGTGCAGCCAGTCCAGTGGACCTTGTGACAGCAGCTCGTCGGCGAGGCGGATTCCGGACTCGGTGACGAGTCGGGTGCGGCTGTTGTCGATCCAGCGTTGTGCGTGTTCGTGGCCCTGGGCCCGGTACTCGATGCCCTGGAGCATGCACTCCAGCTTGTCGGCGTCCCGGGCGCAGATCGCCTCCGGCGTTTCCTTGCCCTCGTACTCGGTGACGAGTTCGCGTACGGCCGTGGCCAGCGGTTCGGGCATGCCGCGGGTCTGGTCGGCCGTCACCGCTTCGGGGTCGCCGGGTGCCGCGTACCTCTTGCCGAGGTGGTTGACGTCGCCGGTGCGGGTCTCCTGCGTGTCGTGCCAGACGGCCAGGAGGGCGGCACGAGCGGGGTCGGCGCCTTCGAGCTTCGCGATGACCGAAGCGATCAAGGCGGTGCGCCAGGAGTGCTCGGCCACGCTCTCTGGGTCCCGCACCCCGGCCATCCACCAGCCCGTTCGGCGGGCGTTCTTCAGCGTTCCCGCTTCGAACAGGAAGTGCGCCACCTGGGACAGGTCATCGGCCACGTCCATCTCCTCTCACGCCTCGGCAAGGCGGATTGCGTACCGGATGCCGTCCAGCTCCCGGCGGGTCTGTTGCGAGATCTGGTGGTCATCCAACATCACGGGAAGTCGTTCGCGCAGGAGACTGCCTGCTTGGGACGGTACGTGCAGAAGGTGGGGGCGTATTGACAACAGGGCCCACAAGGTATGCACATTGAGATCGAAGAATCCGTGTTGAGGAGTTAGCCCCTTGACGAGATGTGCGTACAGGCGGTTTCCCTGCCAGGTCCCTTGTACGGGGTCAGCGATGAAGTCGTCGGACAGCTGAACGTGTGGTGCCTCACCGATCCAGTAGGCCCAGTAGTTCAGGTTCGCTGCCTCCGTCTTCTCGTCATCCCCGAGGCTTCGGGTGATGAAGTGGGACATCCGGTCGCGATCTCCTTGCCGCGCGGAGACTGTGGCGACGGAACGTTCATTGAGCCATGATTCCAGCCAGCCGTCGGGACGCTGGGTGCGTTGTTGATGCGTGAGCCAGTCAGCGGTGTCTTTGCGCTTGTCGTAGCCGGCCAGGTAGAGGGCTTGTCGACGCAGAAGAAACTGACCTGCCCCTTGGGCCCGTTCGGCTGTCTGCCGCATACGGGTGAAGAAGCGGGACCGGCCGTCGGCAGGGACTTCCGGTCCGTTGGGCGTGGGACCATGGCGGAGCTTCGGCGGGGTGGGCAGGCTCCTCAAAGCATCCGGCGTTACGCCGTTGAGGGGCCATGCGAGAACTTCAACGAGGTCACGTTGGAGGACCCATGAGCCCATTGGGCTGTCGTTCGCTGGAACTTGGCCGTCGAGGCAACTTGTTAGCAAGACGTCGGCGTCCACCGCTCGCTCAAGGCTCATCAGCAAGGCAGGCGCAGCACCGAGTCGCATGAGGCGGTGTCGGTGTACGAGCATCTGGCCGACGGACATGGCCATGAGCGGGCGTCGTCCTGCCTCCCATCCGGCGATGGAGTCTGCTGAGACGCGAAGTTGCCCGGCCAAGGTCTCCTGGGTATGCCCAAGCTGCTCGCGGATGAGTCGGAAGACGTAGCCAGAAATGACACCTGTCCGGCCTCGCATTGGTGGTCCCTGACTGGCAGTCGGGGTATCTGGTGCTGCCCTGTGCATGAAGGGCTTTCCTTCCGTGAAATCAGGCCGCACTGCCTTGAACCATCCGTACTGGGGGTCACTTCGCGTGTGGGTCCGCGGTGCCTATCGTCGTGTTCCAGTCACGGCTGGCAACTCAGCGTAGTAGGGAAGGTGGCACCGTGGGCCTGGTTGAACAGACTGCGAACAACTCTGAGGGCGAGTCTGAGCCCCTGCTGAAATCGAAAGCGCTTTTGCTAACCGACCGGTTGACGGAGTGGGCGCGCCCTCGGGATTTGGGTGAGCGGGCTGCGGTCGCCGCGCTGATCCAGGAGGGCGACGTGCTGGCCCGCGGGGACGTCCGTGACCTCCTCGTCGTGGATACGGGGGAGGAGGCGTCGTTGGACTGGCCGCGGTTCGAAGCTCAGTACCGTACGGCCCTCGTCCTCGACACCAGTGAGCGGGCGTTCCTGGATCTCGTTGTGGCGGTGGGGTTTCCGCGACTCGTGCCGCTCTGGCAGGTGGAGAACTTGGGTGAGCGGCGGCTTGCGATCGTGTTGCGTGCGTTGGCGGCGTTGGCCGGGGTGGACACGATCGCGGTGGGTACGCGGGCGTGGTGATGTTCTGCGTGCGGTGCCTGCTGCTGATTCGCGAGGGTCAGCGGTACGACTCGCAGGTGCGTCAGTCCCCGGTCGGCACTCTGTACCGGGCCTACGCCCACGTGGAGTGCCCGACGCCGGGGCCCGTTCGGGTCGTCGTGTCGGCTGAGCGGGTCGCTGTCACGCGCCGGTACTTGGACCACGTCACCACCTGCACCGACTGCGCCTCCGGTCACCTCGGCTGCCCGCTCGGGCGGGAGCTGCGTGCGGCGTGGACGGCCACGGCCGGACCCGGACCCGACACCGAGGCTCGGTAGACCGCGCCGTGAGCCCCCGCACCGAACAGGTGCTGTACGTCCTGACGCTCGCCGCGCTGCTCGGCGCCCTTGCGTACGGCATCACCACCCACCCCTGAACCACACCCCGCCGAGCCACCCTCGTCGACCCCGTCCGTCATCCAAGGGACACCCATGCGCCGCACCCACCTCCACTGCGCCCGCTGCCAGGAACCCATCCGCCCCTGGCAACGCCGCACCCACCTACTCAGCTACTCCGACTCCGGACCCGGCACCACCCTCCACCTCCACCACCACTGCATCCCCACCACCACACCCTGCGCCCCCTGCCTGAAGGCCCGCATCTTCGACCTACCCGAACACACCTGCCACCTCTGGACCCCCACCAGCCCCGAGATCCACCAAGGCCGGCTACGACTCCGCCTCCGCCTGCGCGACCGCCCCCAACCCTGCCCATGCCCCTGCCGCACCCAGAACCGCGCCCGACGGGACACCAACCGCTAGACAGGCGCCATACTTTGACCCTGCGCAGAAGCGTCTCGATAGAGGGAGGATGCACAAGTGCAGCAGGCGGAACTCCCGTATGCTTTCTCGGCCGCTTTGGGTGATTGGTCGGATTCTCGACTTGTTAATGAAAACGGCCCTTCGGCCGGCTAACGTCGCAGGTCAGCTCCTCTGCTCCCCACGCACGCGGGGATGGACCCGTGGGGCGATGGGTGTTGTGGCAGACGGCCACCTGCTCCCCGCGCATGCGGGGATGGACCCTCGTTCAGGCACTGGACCATGAAGCCGAAGAACTGCTCCCCGCGCACGCGGGGAATCGGGCTTCACGGTGAGGCCGGTCTCCTCGTAGAGCTCGCGGACCGCGGTCTCCGTGATGGGCTCGCCGGGGTTGCTCTTGCCGACGGGTCGGCCCCACATGCCCGACGGCGAACTTGGCCTCCGCGCCCAACTGGATGAGGGCAGCGCGGGTGACAGCTCGTCGAGGACGATGGCCGCGACGATTGGCAGGACGGGCAGCTCCCGGCCCTGGTCGGTGGCCCTCAGCCGAACCACGGAACGTCACCGGGTGGCTTCTCGGGCGGGTCAGGCGACGGCTTCGCGGGCGCGGCGGGCGAGGTCGGCGGCACCGGGGACACGGCGACGCTGGTAGAGCGCGAGCGTGGAGCGGATGGAGGTGATCGCCTTGTGGGTACGGTCGGAGGCCATGCCCTCCATGAGGGCCAGGGCCTGGGTCCAGGCGGCGACAGCCTCGTCCGCGCGGGCCTGAGCGGCAAGGCTGTCCCCCAGATCGGCGTACGTGAGCACGTGCACGCGCTTGAACTGGACCGGGTCCCAACGAGTGAGGGCATCACGGTGCTGCTGCTCCGTTCCGACGAAGTCCTTCATCTCGGTCAGCGCCTTGGCCGTGTGGCTGGCCACGGTGCCTGCGGCTGGTCCACTCAAGAGGGAGTAACTGGGCTGAGGTCGGCCCTCGCGGAGAAGTGCGTCTTCAGCGGCGAGCAGAGCACGGCTGGCCGAGGCGTTTTCACCGACGGCGGCGCAAGCGCGCGCGTGGGTGATGTGGAGGAGGGCTTCGGTCTGACCGTCAACGTGGCCGAGGCCGCGTTGCAGAGCGGCCTCGACGAGATCGACGCAGTGGTGAGGCTGCTTGAGCTTCAGAGCCTGATGGGCCAGAGAACGCATCATCCAGGCGGCGTGGCCATGGGGGTCGGCTTCGCAGGCGAGTTGGTAGCCGACCTGGTAGTAGCGCTGGGCGGCGCCCTCCTGACCGAGGTCGTGGTGCTTCCACCCTGCGAGGTAGGCGAGTTCGGCGACCGCGCCGAAAGCGGCCCGGCGTAGGGCTTCGCTGGGGAAGCGTCCACGCAGCATGGGTGCCGCGGTGTCGGCGAGGTAGGCGGTGACCGTGGTCAGACCGTGCCCACCGCCAAGACGCTCGTCGGCCGCGCTGAAGGCTGCGGTGATCTGACGTACGACGTCCACGTCCTCCGCGCCGACCAGGGACGTGCCGGTGCGGGCGCGGAGCATGCGGGCGGACGCCTCGTGGCCGTAGCCGAGCGGCATGGCCACACCGGCGGTGGTGAAGGCGGCGATGGTGAGGAAACGGCGGCGCTCGACGTCGGCACGGCCCAGGTCGATGACGGCGAGGACGGGGTCGGGTTCCGTCGGCGCTTCGACATCACCGACGCGGAGCCCGATCGCGGTCCGGGTGATCACGCGACCCGCACGGCGGGACAGTGCTTCGGCCAGGTACTGGCCCATCTGCCCGGAAGGCGTGCGGATGCCGTTCACCCAGTGGGAGATGGCCGACTTGTTGGTCTGGAGGATCTCGCCGTTCTCAGCGGCGATGCGCCGCACGTCCCTGGCGAGGGCGTCGTAAGTGCAGCCGACGCCTTCGATGACCTCACGCAGAAGGGAATTGGGGTTCCTGGGCGCCGCCACGATCGCCTCCACCTCGGAGCTGTAAACCGCGTAGACCGCTTCGACTGCCGTCCACCGTACCAACTGAGCGTGACGGCCGGTTCACTCATCGGTAGCTGTCGGAACCGGCGCGCCCGCGATCCACGGTCTCTCCCCGGCGGGCCCGGACAGCTCCCTGAACTTCCTTACTTCCACGCCGGGTTCGGGCACTCCTGTGCCCGAACCGGACGATCAGAAACGGAGAGATTGGTGACCACCATCGACACCACGCCCATCACGGTCGAGCTGCCCGAGGCGTTCGACCCGCGCTGGAGCCGGCTGCCCGGCCTCCGGATCGAAGGCCGACGCCTGACCGTCGACCCGGCCGCGTACTTCTTCCGCTTCGAGTCGCACACCTGGCTCGTCGCCGACTGGGAGTTGGTTGCGTCCCAGCTCCTGGACCTGGACGAGACGACCGAGAGCGCGGTCGAACAGCTCGCGCTCGACTTCGTCAAGCAGCACGGCGAGTCCACCTCCGACGCGGCCCGGGTCCTGACGACCGCGTACGAGGTGTACGCGTACCTTTTCCGGGAGGAGCACCTGACCGGCCTCGGGCTGCCGCGGATCACGGCCGACCACCTGCTGATGCTCCGCGAGGCCGCCACCCTCATGGCGCTCAACAAGATCGAGCTGGACGGGCACATCTCCAACGTCGGCCCGTGCTGGTTCTTCCCGGCCGCCACCTCCGTCGTCTTCGACCTCGACGACGAGATGGGCGGGATGCTCGACGAGGTCTACCACGGCGGCTGGTTCAACGAGCACCGCCGGATCGAGTCCATCAAGGCCCACGCCGCGCTCGGCGGTCGCCTCGTCCACGGTTGCCAGTCCGTGCCGAACCAGTCCGGCGGCGTCGTCGCGCCCTACGGTGCCTCGATGGCCACCTTCCGCGACGACCTCGCCGCGTTCAAGGAGGGCTGGATCGAGCAGGTCTACGCCCACCGCGTGCGCCCCGCCGCGTAGCCACCACCCGAAATCAGGCTCCGGGGCGGGCCAGCGTCTCCCGACCGCCCGCCCCGGACGCCACCACTCCCCGGAGCCCTCACATGACCACGAACCCCAGCGCCGAACTCCTCGACAACCTGCTCACCCTGGCCGGTCAGTTCACCGCCGTACGGGAGGAGGTACGCGTGTGGTCCTTGTCCGGTGTCGAGCGCGTGACCTTCCCCGACTGCTCCACGGCCGTCTTCAAGTACGCCAAGAAGCCCTTCGACAGCGAGGACCAGGCCCTCCGGCTCGCCCGCACCCACGGCCTCCCCGTCCCCCAGGTCCACGCCTCCGCCGTCCTGGACGGTTGGCTCGGCATGTTCATGGAAGACCTCGGTCCGTCCGTCCGTGAAGCCGATGAACTGGACGGTGTCGCCGCGGCCGTGGTGCTGCACGGAGCCCGCACGGCTCCGCCCCTGCCCGTCCTCGACCAGGAGCGACTGCGCAGGCTGCCGAGCCGGGCGCTGGAACACCTCGAACGGCTCCGCAAGGCCGACCGGTGGCCGGAGGCCGATGACGTCGAGGACGCACTCGACCGGATCACCCGGGCCGCCGGGGCCCGCTCGGCCGGGGCGACCCTGGCCCCCTTCGGCTGGGTGCACTCCGAGTTCCACCCCACCAGCCTCCACATCGGCCAACGGGGGTGGCGGATGCTCGACTTCGCGCGCGCCTTCACCGGTCCCGGCCTGCTCGACCTCGCCAGTTGGCACGGCACCGTCGAGCCCCCGCAGCCCGGGCGGCTACGCACCCTCCTGGAGCAGTACGTCACCGCCGGCGGCACCCCCGACGCCCTCGCCCCGCGCGGTGGACTCGCCGCGGAGCGCTGGGCCCTGGGCTGGCACCGCGTGTGGGTTGTCGAGTGGTTCATGGAGCAGTCCGTCCGCTGGGTCGACGAACCGGCCACCGACCCCCTCTACCTGAAGGTCGTCCGCCGCCACCTCCACGACGTCCTCCACTTCCTGGAGGTCTGACGTGCTCGCCCCTGCCTCCCGAGCCTCCCCGTGGCACGCCCACGCCCTCCAGCGCACCGCCGCCGAACCCGCCGAACCCCTCTCCGTCCCCACCCGGATGGAGTGGACCACGCGCCCCGGACAGGGTCCCGGCGCCGAAGTCCTCGGGCCCGACCTGCGCGGCAAGAAGGTCCTGGAACTCGGCTGCGGTCCCGGCCACAACGCCGCCCACCTCGCCACCTGCCACGGCGCCCACGTCACCGCGGTCGACCTGGTCGGCCTCCAGATCCGCCGCGCCCGCTCCCACTACGGACGGCTCAAGAACCTCACCTTCGTCGCCGGGCACGCCCTGCACGCCCTGCACGCCTCCGACGAACGGTTCGACGCGATCTACTCCGTCTTCGGCGCCGTCGGCCTCATCGCCCCCGAACTCCTGCTCCCGGCGATCGCCCAGCGCCTCCCCCCGGGCCGGGTCCTCGCCTTCTCCGTCCCGCACCCGCAGCGCGGGGGTCGGAGTCCGTCCGGCGACGACCGACCCCGCCGGGACCACGTCACCCTCCCCGACCGCACCAAACTCCCCATCACTCGCTGGGAGTTCGCCACCGATCGCTGGGAGAAACACCTCAACCGCGCGGACTTCCGACTCACCTCAGTCCAGGAGTTCCACGACCCCCGCACGGGCCATTGGCCCACCACCCTGCTGATCCGCGCCCGCAAGCGCTGACAGCCACTCGTCCCGGCTCGCCTGGAGGAACGAATGCGCCCGCCCTATCTACTCCTCGACGTCGACGGTGTCCTCATCCCCTTCCCCGGACCGGACCGCTCGATCCCGGCCGGCCACACCCGCCACGACGTCGTCCCCACCGGCCGCAGCGCCGACGACCCGGTCACCATCTGGCTCGACCCCACCCACAGCGGCCTGCTCACGGAGGTGATCCGCAGCGGCCTGGTCACCCCTGTCTGGTGCACCAGTTGGCGGCAGGACGCCGCCACCCTCGTCGGCCCCCTCCTCGGCCTGCCCAGCCTCCCGTACGTCGATCTGCCACGCCCGCAGATCACCACCAGCCACCCGACGGCTACCTGTGGAAGCGCGACCACGTCGACGGCTGGCTCGGCGACGCACCCGCCGTCTGGATCGACGACGACTTCACCGCCCTCGACCACGACTGGGCCGCGACCCGCACCGCCCGAAGCACGCCGACCCTCCTCGTCCAGCCCGACCCCGGCATCGGACTCCAAACCGAACACCTGGTCCAGGTCGTGGTGTGGGCCGCTCAGTTGGCCATCGCCCGCACCGCAGGTCGCCGCGGCAGGGGATCCTCTACCCTGCCCGTGCCCCTGCCGCATACCCCTCCGCTAACCTCCCCGCATGCCTCTCACCCTTGAGCAACTGACCGGGTACGTGGAACGGGATCTGGACGCCGACCTCGCACGCTGGTTCCCCGAGGAGCCTGGGGTCGACATCCCGGCGTCGACGCGTTCGGTCGAACCGTTCCTCGCACAGCTCCCGCCCGCCGTGGCGACCGCGCTGGCCGGCTTCGACCGCAGGGTCCGTGCGGGGTCCCTGCCGCAGCGCCTCGACATACACGACTGGTCGTACGCCTTCGACTTCGCAGCCAACGACTGCCAGATCCTCGACTCCGACTACGAGACGGAACTCTCCGACGCCGACGTGTGGTCGATCGGAGCCGACGGCGGCGGCAACTACTACGTCGTGCTCGCCAGCGGCCGGGTCGCGGTGTGGTTCCACGAGGAGGAAGTCATCGAGGCCGGTACCCAGTTCGACAACCTCGACGTCTTCGTGTGGTCGATCGTCCGCTACCACGCCGTGCGCGCCGGTGCCCTCGACCTGGCGGCGGTCGAGGCGGACTTCCGCGCACTCGGACAGCCCGGGGTCCTGGCACCGCGGCTCGGGCTCCTCGCCTCGCTGTCCTGACGTCCGAGCCCCGGAAGCGGACAGCTCCCGCACCCGGCGCCCCCGCGGCATGCTCAAGGGGCGCCGACTCCGGAGCCGTGCCGAGCGGAAGCCTCCGCCCGGCCGAGGCGACCGTCGACGCCGCCCGGGCGCCTCCGCCTATGCGGCCACCCCTACCCGACCCACGCCCAATCGCACCGAGAGCAGTGCTCGACGGGGTCCAACCGCTAGGCGGGCGACGTACTTTGACTCTGAGCAGAAACACCCTGGCAAGGAGGACCCACAAGTGCAACAGGCGAATCTCCCGCTTACCTTTTCGACGTCTTTGAGTGATTTGCTGGATTCTCAACTTGTTAATGAAAATGGCCCTTCGGCCGGCTAACGTCGCAGGTCAGCTCCTCTGCTCCCCGCGCATGCGGGGATGGACCCCCCCGGCCGCTGCTCCCGGACCGGGCCAAGAACTGCTCCCCGCGCATGCGGGGATGGACCCGTGTCGAGCTGCTGGGCGGTCGCCTGCTCGATCTGCTCCCCGCGCATGCGGGGATGGACCCGCCCCCGCCACCCCCACCTAGGTACGCTCAAAGGGTGCAGAACACGTACCCGAACCGAGCGGAAGTCCCCCCACCCGGGGTGACCGGCGACGCATGCCCGGGTGCGCTGCGACTGCACCCCTCCGACGATGGCGCCCTGGCCCGGGTACGGATACCCGGCGGCGTCCTGACCCCCGCCCAGGCGGAACACCTGAGCGCCGCCGCCGCCCACCTGGGCGACGGCGACCTGCACCTCACCTCCCGCGGAAACCTCCAGCTCAGAGGCCTGGGCGAGGACTGCGGAGCGGCCCTCGCCACCGCACTGACCGAAGCCGGCCTGCTCCCTTCGGTGGCCCACGAGCGGGTGCGCAACATCGTCGCGTCCCCCCTGTCCGGCCTCGACGGCCAGGGCCACCGCCCCGTCGGCCCCTGGCTCCGCGAACTGGACGCCCTGCTGTGCGCCAGCCCCCGCACCTCGGCGCTGTCCGGACGGTTCCTGTTCGCCGTGGACGACGGCCGCGGCGACATGGCCGCTCTGGAACCGGACATCACCCTGATCGCCGACGAACCGGGCAGCGGCACCGCAACCGTGCACCTGGGCGACGTCGCGACCCTCACCGTCCCCGCGTCCGAAGCCCCGCGCACCGCCCTGCATGCAGCCGAAGCGTTCCTCGCAGCGGCCAGCGCGGCCCACGCGACGGGCGCCGACCGCGTCTGGCGGATCGCCGAACTGCCGGGCGGCCCCGAAGCCGTCCACGCCCTGGCCACGGACACCGCCCGCCGCACCGGCACGGCCCGTCGCACCGGCGCCGCCCGCCACACGGACACGGCCCGCCAGACCGGCACCGCCCCCCGCACCGGCACCGCCCGCCCCACCCCGACGACGAGCACCCTCGCCCCCGGCGAACCCGCCCCCGGCGAACCCCCGCCCCCCGGCGCCCTCCCCGGCGGCGTCAGCGTCCTCGTCCCGCTCGGGCGGATCACCCCCACCCAATGGACCGCCCTGCGGGAACTCGCCGACCGCACCGGTGCCGAACTCCGCCTCACGCCCTGGCGCGGAGTGATCGTCCCCGGCGCGACCCGGGCCGACCTGCCCGCCCTCGCGGCCACCGGACTGGTCACCACCCCCGGCTCCCCGTGGGACGGGGTCACCGCCTGCGTCGGCCACCCCGGCTGCGCCAAGTCGCTCGCCGACGTCCGCGCCGACGCAGCCGCCGCCCGCCGCACCGTACGGGGGCTGCCCGTGCACTGGTCGGGCTGCGCCCGCCGCTGCGGCCGTCCCCGCGGCGCACGGGTCGACGTCGTGGCGACCCCCACCGGGTACGAGGTCAGCACCGTCCGCGGCAGCGGCCCCGCGCACCCCACCTCGGTGACGGGCACCGCAACCCTCGCGACTACCGTTGCGGCGGCACGCACCGCACCCTGAGCAGCCGCGAACCACCACGGACCACCACGAAGCGAGAACAGAGTGTTCGACTACGAGAAGGACGGCGCGTCGATCTACCGCCAGTCCTTTGCCACCATCCGCGCCGAGGCGGACCTGACCGGGCTGCCCTCCGACGTCAGTCGGGTCGCGGTCCGGATGATCCACGCCTGCGGCATGGTCGACCTCGTACGCGACCTCGCCCACTCGCCCGACGTGGTGGCCCGCGCCCGCGAAGCGCTGCTCGCCGGCGCGCCCATCCTGTGCGACGCGAACATGGTGGCGAGCGGCGTGACCCGCAAGCGGCTGCCCGCCGACAACGAGGTGCTGTGCACCCTGTCCGACCCGGCCGTGCCGGAACTCGCGGCCGAGCTGGGCACCACCCGTAGCGCCGCCGCACTCGAACTGTGGCGGGACCGCCTGGAGGGCTCCGTCGTCGCGGTCGGCAACGCGCCCACCGCACTGTTCCGGCTGCTGGAGATGGTCCGCGAGGGCGCCCCGCGCCCGGCCGCCGTGATCGGGGTGCCCGTCGGGTTCATCGGCGCCGCCGAGTCGAAGGACGCGTTGGCCGCCGACCCGTCGGGCCTGGAGTACCTGGTGGTGCGCGGCCGACGCGGGGGCAGCGCCATGGCCGCCGCCGCGCTGAACGCCATCGCGAGCGAGGAAGAATGAGCATGCGGGGCACCGAAGCCGACCACCACAGCAACAGCGCCACCGAAGGGAGCCCGCGGACGGGACGTTTGTACGGGGTCGGGCTCGGGCCGGGCGACCCGTCCCTGATGACCGTCCGGGCCGTCGAGGTCATCGCCGCCGCGGACGTCATCGCGTACCACAGCGCCCGCCACGGACGTTCCATCGCGCGTTCCATCGCGGCCCGCCACCTGCGCGCGGACCACGTCGAGGAACCGCTCGTCTACCCGCTCACCACGGAGACCACCGACCACCCCGGCGGCTACCGCGGCGCGATGGACGAGTTCTACGAGGAGGCTGCCGCCCGGCTCGCCGCGCACCTGGACGCGGGCCGCAGCGTCGCCGTCCTCGCCGAGGGCGACCCGCTGTTCTACGGCTCCTACCAGCACATGCACAAGCGGCTCGCGCACCGCTACCCCACCGAGGTGGTGCCCGGCGTCACCTCGGTCAGCGCGTCGGCGGCCCGCCTCGGCACGCCCCTCGTGGAGGCGGAGGAGGTCCTGACGATCCTGCCGGGCACCCTGCCCGAGGAAGAGTTGACGGCCCGCCTCGCCGCGACCGACTCCGCCGTGGTGATGAAGCTCGGCCGCACCTTCGGCAAGGTCCGCCGCGCCCTGGAGGCGTCCGGGCGCCTCGCCGAGGCCCGGTACGTGGAGCGGGCCACGATGGACGGCGAGCGCACCGCGCACCTCGCGGACGTCGCCGAGGACTCCGTACCGTACTTCTCGGTCGCCGTGCTGCCGAGCCGGATCGACGCACCGCGCCCGGTCCGCCAGCGCGGCGAGGTCGTCGTGGTCGGCACCGGACCGGCGGGTCCGCTGTGGCTCACCCCCGAGTCGCGGGGCGCCCTCGCCGCCGCGGACGACCTCGTCGGCTACACCACCTACGTGGACCGGGTGCCGCACCGCCCCGGCCAGGTGCGGCACGCCTCCGACAACCGGGTCGAGTCGGAGCGCGCCGAGTTCGCCCTGCAACTCGCCGCGCGCGGCCGGAAGGTCGCCGTCGTCTCCGGCGGCGACCCCGGGATCTTCGCCATGGCGACCGCCGTCCTGGAGGTCGCCTCCGAGGAGGCGTACCGGGACGTTCCGGTACGGGTCCTGCCGGGGGTGACCGCCGCGAACGCCGCGGCGGCCCGCGCCGGCGCCCCGCTCGGCCACGACTACGCGACGATCTCGCTGTCCGACCGGCTCAAGCCGTGGGAGGTCGTCGCGGAGCGGCTGCACGCCGCGGCCCGCGCCGATCTGGTCCTCGCCCTCTACAACCCGGGCTCCCGCTCCCGCACCTGGCAGGTCGGCAAGGCCCGTGACCTGCTGCTGGAGCACCGAGCCCCGGACACCCCGGTGGTGGTCGCCCGGGACGTCGGCGGGGACGGCGAACGGGTCAGGGTCGTCACCCTCGGCACGCTCGACCCGGCCGAGGTGGACATGCGCACGATCCTGCTCGTCGGCTCCTCGCAGACCCGCACGGTGCGGCGCGGCGACGGTGACGGCGAGACGATCGTGTGGACGCCCCGCCGCTACCCCGAGACGCCCGGCGACTCACCACGGGCCGGAGCCGAGCAGCCCAGCGGCGCGCCCGAGGCGTGAGCCGACCTCAGCGCTCCCCGCGGACCCACCGGGCGGCCTCCTCGGGACCCGTCACCACCGGCACCCCCGCCGGCACGGGCGGCCGGCGGACGATCACCACGGGCACCCGGGCCTCGCGGGCGGCGGTGAGCTTCGGCGCGGTGGCCGGACCGCCGCTGTCCTTGGTGACCAGCACGTCGACGCGGTGCGCGGCGAGCAACGCGCGCTCGTCGTCCAGCACGAACGGTCCCCGGTCCAGCAGGACGTGCATCCGCGGCGGCACGGGCGGCTCCGGCGGGTCCACGGACCGCACCAGGAACCACAGCCGGTCCAGTTCCGCCGTGCCCGTGAACGCGGCGAGCCCCATCCGCCCGGTGGTGAGGAACACCCGCGCCCCGAGCGTCGGCAGCAGCGCCGCGGCCCCGGCCAGCGAATCGACCGGGTGCCAGTCGTCGCCGTCCACCGGCCGCCAGCCGGGCCGCCGCAGCACCACCAGCGGCACCCCGGTCGCCGCCGCGGCCCCCACGGCGTTCGCACTCATCCGCTCGGCGAACGGGTGCGTGGCGTCCACCAGCACGTCCACCCGCTCCCGTACCAGCCACGCGGCGAGCCCGTCCGTCCCGCCGAAGCCGCCGATCCGCACCTCACCGGGCGGCAGCCGGGGCGCGGCGACCCGCCCGGCCAGCGAGGACGTCACCCGTAGGTCCGGTGCGCTCCCGACGAGCAGCGCGGCGAGCCGACGGGCCTCGGCCGTCCCTCCCAGGACCAGTACGTGCACGGAACCGGACTCCCCTCATGACCACTGACCCCGCCGGCCCCTTGGGCGGACGCGGAGCCCAACTCAAACACACCGGTCTGCGGCCCGGCTGGACGACCGGTGCCTGCGCCACCGCGGCGACGACCGCCGCATACACCGCCCTGCTCACCGGCGAGTTCCCCGACCCGGTGACGATCACCCTGCCCCGGGGCCAGACCCCGTCCTTCGCGCTCGCCGTCGAGGACCTGTCCGCGGACGGTTCGGCGACCGCCGGAATCGTCAAGGACGCCGGCGACGACCCGGACGTCACGCACGGGGCGCTGGTCCGCGCCACGGTACGGGTGCTGCCGCCGGGTTCCGGGGTGGTGTTCCGGGCGGGCCCCGGCGTCGGTACGGTCACCCGGCCCGGGCTGCCGCTGCCGGTCGGCGAACCCGCGGTGAACCCGGTGCCCCGGCAGATGATGCGCGAACACGTGGCCCGGGTCGCCGCACGGTACGGGGGCGGCGGCGACTGCGAGGTCACCGTCTCCGTCGACCACGGCGAGGAGTTGGCCCGCTCCACCTGGAACCCCCGGCTGGGCATCCTCGGCGGGCTGTCCATCCTCGGCACCACCGGCATCGTCGTGCCCTACTCGTGCTCGGCGTGGATCGACTCCATCCGACGCGGGGTGGACGTCGCCCGGGCGGCGGGCCGCACCCATGTCGCCGCGTGCACGGGCGCCACCTCGGAGCGGACGGTCACCGAGCTGCACGGGCTGCCGGAGGACGCCCTGCTCGACATGGGCGACTTCGCGGGCGCCGTCCTCAAGTACCTGCGCCGCCACCCCGTCGACCGGCTCACCGTCTGCGGCGGCTTCGCCAAGCTGTCCAAGCTGGCGGCCGGCCACCTCGACCTGCATTCGGCGCGGTCCCAGGTGGACAAGGGGTTCCTGGCATCCCTGGCGGCGGGCGCCGGCGCGGACGCGGCGCTGACCGGGGCGATCAGCACCGCGAACACGGGACTCGCGGCCCTGCGGCTCGCGGAGGAGGCCGGCGTGCCGCTCGGTGATCTGGTCGCCGCGCAGGCGCGCAGCGAGGCCCTCGCCGTGTTGCGGGGGGCGCCCGTCGCGGTGGACGTCGTCTGCATCGACCGCGCGGGTCTGATCGTCGGCCGCACCCCCTGACGGCGCTGGCGCGTCGCCGGTACCGGTGGCCCACCGGCCTTTCGGGGGTGTCCCTGCTCGGACACGTGGACTAGAAACATGGCATGCGCAAACTCGTCTACTACGTCGCCACCACGCTCGACGGATACATCGCCGGCCCGGACGGTGCCGACCCCACCGGCCCGAACGGCTTCTGGCCCGTCCCCCAGGACTACGTCCAGCACCTGGCCGCCGAGTACCCGGAGACGCTGCCCGGGCCCGCCCGACAGGCCCTGTCCGTCACTGCCGAGGGCACCCACTTCGACACGGTGCTCGAAGGCCGGCGCACCTACGAGATCGGGCTCGCCGCCGGACTCACCGACGCCTACCCCCACCTGCGCCACCTGGTGTTCTCCCGCACGATGACCGAGAGCCCGAACCCGTCGGTGGAGCTGGTCGCTGACGATCCGGTGGAGACCGTGCGCAAGCTCAAGCAGGAGCCGGGCAAGGACATCTGGCTGCTCGGCGGCGGCGAACTGGCGGGCTCCCTGTACGGCGAGATCGACGCGCTGATCCTGAAGGTGGGACCGCTGGCCATCGGGGACGGCATCCCGCTGTTCTCCCGCGGGGCCGCGTTCGACCCGCGCACCTGGACCCTCACCGACCACACCGCCCTCCCGAGCGGCGCCGTCTTCCTCACCTACACCCGCACCCCCTGACCCCCCGGGGGGTGCGCGACGCACCCGCGGCCACACGCCGACCAGGAGCCGCGCCACCCCGCACGGAACCGCCCCCACCAGGAACCCCCCGGACCCCCCGGATAAAGTGCGTCGGTGACGACCGAAGCCCCCCACCCCCACCCCGTGGCCCTCATCGGCATCGGCGCGGACGGCTGGCCGGGCCTACCCGACGCGTCCCGCGAAGCCCTCCGCGCCGCGGACGTGATCCTCGGCGCCCCCCGCCAACTCGCCCTGCTGCCCACGGAGTGCCCCGCGGACCGCGTCCCCTGGCCGTCCCCCCTGCGCCCGGCGGTCCCCGCCCTCCTCGCCGCCCACGCGGACCGCCGCCTCGCGGTGCTGGCCAGCGGCGACCCCATGTTCCACGGCATCGGCCGCGCCCTCGCGGAAGTCGTCGGACCGACCGCACTGGACGTCCACCCGCACCCGTCGTCCGTCTCCCTCGCCTGCGCCCGCCTCGGCTGGCCCGTCGAGGACACCGACGTGGTCACGGCCGTCGGCCGCCCCGTGGACCGCCTCGCGGCGCTGCTGCACCCGGGCCGCCGGGTCCTGGTGCTCAGCGCCGACGCCGACGGCCCCGCCGCGGTGGCCGCACTGCTGCGCGACCGCGGCTTCGGCCCCAGCCCCGTCCGCGTCCTGGAACGCCTCGGCGCCCCCGACGAACACCTCACCCAAGCGCAGCGCGCCGACGCGTGGACCCGCCCGCCCGGCGCCGCCCTGAACCTGGTCGCCGTGGAGTGCGTACGCGCCCCGGACGCCGTGGCGCTCGGCACCGTGCCCGGCCTGCCGGACGCCGCCTACGAGAACGACGGCCAGCTCACCAAACGACACGTGCGGGCCGCGACCCTCGCCGTGCTGGCCCCCGAACCCGGCGAACTGCTGTGGGACGTCGGCGGCGGCTCGGGCTCCATCGCCGTGGAGTGGCTACGGGCCCACCCGTCCTGCCGGGCCGTGAGCGTGGAACGCGACCCGGACCGGGCCGAACGCATCACCCGCAACGCCCGCACCCTCGGCGTACCCGGACTGCGGGTCGTCACCGGGGCGGCCCCCGACGTGCTCGACGGACTACCGGCCCCCGACGCGGTGTTCATCGGCGGCGGCCTCACCGCACCCGGACTGCTCGACCGCTGCTGGGCGGCGCTGCGCCCCGGCGGACGGCTCGTCGCGAACACGGTGACCCTGGAGTCCGAGGCGCTGCTCGCCGAGGCCCGCCACCGCCACGGCGGCGAACTCGTCCGGCTGGCCGTGGCGCACGCCGTGCCGGTGGGCCGGTTCACCGGCTGGCGCCAGGCCATGCCCGTCACCCAGTGGGCGGCACGCAAGGAACTCGACGCGGCGACGCCGGAATCCGTCCGGCACCAGGGAGACGGCGCATGACCGTGTACTTCATCGGCGCGGGCCCCGGAGCCCCCGACCTGATCACCGTCCGGGGCGCCCGACTGCTCGGCTCCTGCCGGGTCTGCCTGTACGCGGGCAGCCTCGTCCCCCGGGAACTGCTCGCCGAGTGCCCGCCGGACGCCCGGCTGATCGACACCGCGAACCTCGACCTCGACCGGATCACCGAGGAACTGGTGCGCGCCCACGAACAGGGCCACGACGTGGCCCGACTGCACTCCGGCGACCCCTCCGTGTTCAGCGCGGTGGCCGAGCAGATGCGCCGGCTCGACGCGGCCGGGGTGCCGTACGCGATGGTGCCGGGCGTACCGGCCTTCGCCGCCGCGGCGGCAGCGCTGGGGCGGGAGCTGACGGTGCCCACCGTGGGGCAGACCGTCGTCCTCACCCGCATCGCCCAGCGGGCCACCCCGATGCCGCCCGGCGAGGACCTGGCGACGCTCGGCCGCAGCGGCGCGCTGCTCGTGCTGCACCTCGCGGCCCGGTACGCGGACCGGGTGGTCGCGGAGCTGCTGCCGCACTACGGCGCGGACTGCCCGGCCGCGGTGGTCGCCTACGCCAGTCGCCCGGAGGAGGTCGTGCTGCGCGGGCCGCTCGCCGGCATCGCCGAACAGGTCCGCGCGGCGGGCGTGCTGCGTACCGCGGTGATCATCGTCGGCCGCACGCTGGGCGCGTCCGCCTTCCCCGACAGCTACCTCTACTCCCCGGACCGCGACCGCACCCCCAACTGACGCCCCACCGCTCACCGTTCCTCCTCCCACACCACGACGACCCTGACCGGGAGGTCCGTGTCCTCCTGGACGACCCCGGCGAGCAACACCCGTTCCCCCAGGGCCCACCGCCTGAACGCGACGAAGTCGTCCGCGTCCCGGCTCTCCCCGTCCGTCACCACGAGGTCGACGGAGAGCCGCGACGCGGCGAGCCCGGCGACCACGTCCGCCAGTACCGCCTCACCGTCCCGGTAGACCGCTTCCAGGTCCCCGAAGTACCCGGTGTCCTCGTCCACGTCCCGCATCCACACGGTCAACTCGACGCGTACGCCTCCGTCGTAGGGGTGCACCCACCCCCGTACCCCGCCCTTGTCCCACGACGACTCGAACCCGTCCCGCAACCGCCCGCCGGGCGCCCACCCCCGGGCCGCGAACCCGCCCGCCACACCCACCCCGGTCACGGGCATCAGCTCCCGCACCCCACGCAACAGCTCCACCACATCGCCCAGCCCCACCAGCTCCGTCATGCCCCCATCCAACGTGAGGGGTCCCACCGAACGGAGGGAGACGGTCTGGCCCCGGAGCACCGCGACCGGAAGCATGCCGGGCATGAACAGGGTCTATGACGACGAACGGTTGGCCGGGGTCTACGAGAGCGGCAACGAGATGCCCGACGACGCGCTGTCCGCCTGGACACGGCTGATCGGCTCCTTCGCGAGCCGTACGGCCCCCGCGATCGTCGAAGTCGGCTCGGGCACCGGCATGTTCTGCTCGGCGATGGCCCGCGGGCTGGACGCGTCGACCGTGGTCGGGGTGGAGCCCTCCACGCCCATGCTCACACAGGCCCGGCACCGCAACCCGCACCCCGCGGTCCACTACGTGACCGGCACCGCCGAAGCCCTCCCCACCCGCGACGACCTGTTCGACCTCGCCCTCCTGTCCCGGGTGGTCCACCACCTGCCCGACCGGCCCCGGGCGGCACGAGAACTGGCCCGGGTCCTGCGCCCCGGTGGCGTGGCCGTCATCCGCACGACGTTCCGGGACGCACTGGACGCACTGGTCTACGACTACTGGCCGCGCCTGCGCGAACTGGACGAACGACGGTTCCCGTCCCGGGACCAGGTGGTGCGGGACTTCACCGGAGCGGGATTCACCGTCCACACCGTCACCCCGAGCCTGGGCGCCTACCACGCCCGGATGACCGCCCGCCCCCAGTCGAAGTTCACCCAGCTCACCCCCGCGGAGTTCGACCACGGCCTACGGTGCCTGGCCGCCGACGCCCGCAGCGAGCCGCCGACCCGTCCCGCCCCCGTCACCGAACGCTACGACGTCGCCGTGTTCACCGCCGGCTGAGCGGGCCCCGACACCTCCCCCGACGCACCCACCGCGTCGGGGGCCCCGCGCCGGACGCGACGGCGGTGGCGGACGAAGGCGAGCCCCCGCGCCGCGAGCACCGCACCGGAGGCGAGGGCGCCGACGGCCGCCCAGACGACGAGCGCGGGCCAGGCGTAGGCGACCTGGGCCAGGGTCCCGGAGCGGTTCATCAACAGGCCCATCAGCGCGGCGAGTTGTGCGAGCAACAGGATCGGCAGGGCCTGGGGCAGCAGCCGCAACGCCACCACCCACCACCGCCGCCGGACGGCACGCCGCACCCAGGGCCCGGCCCGCACCACGCCGCGCACCCCGAGGCCCGCCGCCAGCAGGGTGAACGCCGCCAGGACCCAGTCGGCCGTCATGGAGAAGGGCGCGGACACCTCCGGCTCCTCGCCCCGGGCGAGGTCGACCAACCCCTCCATGATCTGCGGGGCGTCGTCTCCCGCGATCATCCCGGTGTTGGTGACGACCGCGATCCCGATCCCCTGCTCGGGCAGCAGCGTCGCCATCGAGTTGTGGGTCAGCAGCTGACCCGTGTGCTGGATCGCCGGGGGCCCGTTCCCCTCCCGGTTCACCCACCAACCCATCGCGTAGTCGGTGTCCTTCGTCGCCCCGGGCGGAGTGTGCGTCAGCGCGACGGTGCGCGCCGTGGCGATGCGCCGGCCGTCAGCGGACACCCCTTCGTTGTTCTGCGCGATCAACCACTGCGCGAAGTCCTCGGCGGTGGTGACGACGCCGTGGCTGCCGGTCGCGAACCAACGCGGCTGGGGACGGGCGACCGTGGTGCCGTAGGCACGGACGTAACCACGGGCCCGGTCGGGCATCTCGGTGGTGCTGCCGACGGACGCGGTGCGCTCCATCCCCAGCGGCTCGAACAGCTCGGCGGACAGCTGCTCGGCGAAGGGCCGCCCGCTCACCACCTCGACCAGCCGTGCGGCGACGAAGAAGTTGGGGTTGTGGTACCGGTGCCGACGCCCCGGATCGGTGGCGAGGGGCGCCCCGCGCATCGCGGCGACCGCCTGTTCCAGCGTGCGGGGTTGGGCGAGGGTCAGATCCGGATGGGCGGAGTCGGCCATGCCGGAGGTCTGGGTCAGCAACTGCCGGACGGTGATCTCCCCGGCGCGCCGATCGGCCATGGTGAACTCGGGCAGGTACTGGCGTACGGGACGGTCGAGTTCGACCTCGCCCGCCTCGACCAACTGCATGACGGCCAGCGCGGTCATGGCCTTCGACAGGGAGGCCACCGGGACCCGGGTCCGTGCGGTCATGGGCCGGCCGGACGCGGTGCGCCCGTACCCCGCGGTGTGCACCACCCGGTCGCCCCTGGTCACGGCGACGACCGCACCCGGGAGACGGGTCTCCTTCACGTAGTCGCGGACGAACCGGTCGATCGAGGCCGGGTCCAGGGAGGCGGTGGAGCTGGCCACCGAGGTGCCGGGCGCGACGGTCACGGTGACCGCGGCGGCCAAGGCGATCACGGCGATCACGGCGGTCCGGAACGCGGCCGGAAGGGCACCGGGTGGGCGGCGGACGGGGGAACGGGAGGCGAACGGCTTCATGACGACAGTCCACCGCCGTGCCCGCCCTCCGCACACGGGCACGCACGGGAGTCCCGGGGGTAGTGCCCGCACTACCGACACCCGTTCCCGCCTGCCCTACGGTCACGGGATGCACCACAGAACCGCCTGGCAGGCCCTCGGCCAGAACCCGCTGCGGGTCCTCCGCTCCAGTTGGCCCTGGCGGTCCTTCGCCTACCTGCTGTCCGGCGCCGCCTTCGGCGCCCTCACCAGCACCGGCCTCGCCCTCGCGCTGGTCGCGGGCCTCGTCACCCTGGTCCTGGTGGTCGGACCGTTGATCCTGCTCGGCGTGGCCCTGTCCGGCGTCGCCGTCAGCCGGTTCGAACGGTGGCGGCTGCGCCTGGTGGACCTGGACCCCGTACCCGACCCGCACCGTGCCCCCGAGCCGCCCGGAGCGGTCGGCTGGCTGCGGACGCGGCTGGGGGAGACCGCGACCTGGCGCGAACTCGGCTTCACCGCGGTGTCGGCGACCGCGCTGTGGTGGATGGACCTCCTCGTCCTGGGCTTCGCCCTGGTCGTCCCGGTACTGGTGATGGTGTCCCCGATCGGCGACCCGCACGCCTGGCCGCTGGCGGTCGTCGGCGTCTGCCTGCTCGCCCCGGCGCCGTACACGATCACCGCCTGGGCCGGTGCCAGGGCCGCGGTGACCCGGCTGATGCTGACCCCGCGCGACAGCGAACTCGGCCATCAACTCACCGATGTGCGGGCCTCACGGGCACGACTGGTCGACGCCTTCGACGCGGAGCGCCGCCGCATCGAACGGGACCTGCACGACGGGGCCCAACAGCGACTGGTCTCCCTGAACGTGCTGCTCGGCCTGGCCCGCCTCGACGCCGGCCCCGACCTCCCGCTGGCCGAACAACTCGCCCGGGCCCAGGACCAGGTTGGGCTCGCCGTCGACGAACTGCGGGAGCTGAGCCGCGGCGTCCACCCGAAGGCCCTCACCGACCACGGGCTGGCCGCCGCCGCCGAGAACCTCGCGGGCCGCTCGGCCCTCCCCGTCACGGTCGACATCCGGCTGCCGCACCGGATGCCCGTGGCCGTGGAGACCACCGCGTACTTCGTGATCGCCGAAGCCCTGACCAACGCCACCAAGCACAGCGCGGCGACCGGTGTCGAGGTGCTCGCCCGACTGCACACCGATGTGCTCACCCTCTCCATCCGCGACGACGGCACGGGCGGCGCCGCCCCGGAGGGCGGCACCGGACTGACCGGGCTGGCCGACCGGGTCGCCGCGGCGGACGGCCGCCTGAGGATCTCCAGCCCGCCGGGCGGCCCTACGCTGTTGCACGTGGAGCTGCCGTGCCGTTGACCGTCGTCCTCGCCGAGGACTCCCCCCTGATGCGCGACGGCCTGGTCGGGCTGCTCACCCGCTTCGGCCACCAGGTGCTCGCCGCGGTCGGCGACGCGGACGCCCTGGTCACCGCGGTCCGCGAACACCGCCCCGACATCGTCGTCACCGACGTCCGCATGCCACCGGACCACACCGACGACGGCCTGCGCGCCGCCATCGCCCTGCGCGCCGAGTCCCCCACCCTGCCGGTCCTGGTCCTCAGCCAGTACATCGAGCAGTCCTACGCTGCCCATCTGCTCGACCTGGGCAGCGACAGCGGAGTCGGCTACCTGCTCAAGGACCGGGTCAGCGCGGTCAGCGAGTTCGTGGACGCGGTCACCCAGGTCGCCGGCGGCGCCACGGTCGTGGACCCCGAAGTGGTGCGCCAACTCCTCAACCGCCGCCGCGACCCCCTGCAACGCCTCACCCCCCGCGAACGGGAGGTGCTGGGCCTGATGGCGCAGGGCCGCGCCAACGGCGAGATCGCCCGCGCGCTGTACGTCACCGAGGCGGCCGTGAACAAGCACGTCGGCAACATCCTCCAGAAGCTCGAACTCCACCTCGACGGCGAGGGCCACCGCCGCGTCCTCGCCGTCCTCGCCTACCTCCGCGCCTGACCCGCGACCCGACGTCCCCCGGAGCGGTGAGCTGGGCGAACACGTCCACCAGCCAACTCCCTTGCGGCTGCGCTCCATGGGCCACTCTTGGCGCATGCCCATGAAACGAACCAGCGTCCACGTCGACCCGGAGGACCTGGAGATCATCAAAGAGGCCGCGAAACGCCGGGGGGTGAGCGAGGCCGAGATCATCCGCCAGGGAATCCACCTCGCGGCGATGCTCAACCGGGCCTGGGACGAGCCGTTGTTCTCCCGCACCTTCGAGGGCTCGGGCCGTACGCCCTCCAAGCCGGTGAACGTGCCCCGGGCGGCCGACTGCGCCACTGACGCACTCACGCGCCCGGGCGGGGCGGACGGGCCGGGCCAGGCCCTCGCCGCGTGCCCGCCCCCGCCGCAGCCCGCTCCACGTGCGTGCGGAAGTCGCGGGGCCGACGACCGGTGACCCGCAGGACCGTGTCGGTGGTGCGGTCCTCGGCCCCCGCGGCGATGTCCCCGTCCAAACCGGCGAGCACCGCAGCGAACTCCACGGGCATCGCCAGGGCCAGCCGGTCGCGCAACTGCTCGTACGTCAACTGCCGGTGGGTGACGGTCCGCCCGCCGACCTCACTGAGGATCGTCGCGACCTCGTCGTAGCCGAGCGCCGCGGGACCGGTGACGACCAGGTCCGTACCCGGGACCCGGGCATCGGTCAGCGCGTGCACGGCGACGTCCGCGATGTCGTCCGCGTCGACGAAGGCCACCCGCCCGCCGCCCGTCGCGGTACGGATCGTCCCCTCCTCGCGGATGCTCCGGGCGTGCGCGTGGTCACCGGTGAAGTTCTGCATGAACCAGGACGGCCGCAGCGCCGCCCACTCCTCGAACAGCTCGGGCAGCGCCCGGTGCACCCGTCCTACGGCCGGGCCTCCCGCGGGGATCGCCGACGAACTGAGCAGCACGGCACGCCGCACCCCCGACGCACGGGCCAACTCCAGGAACGGGAGCATCGTGCTGGCCGGGTCCGCGCAGGCCGGCGGCGGCACGAGGTAGACGCGGTCCGTACCGTCGAGGGCCGGCGCGTGCGTCGCGTGCTCGTACCAGTCGAAGCGGACCCCCTGCGCGCCGGGGACGAGAGCGCCGCTCCGGCTGGCCGCCCTGACCCGGTGCCCCCGGGCGACGAGCCCTCGGACCACCCGACTTCCGGTGGTACCGGTGGCCCCGATGACGAGGACGGCGGCGGGCTCGGTCATGGGGGCTCCCTCGGATACGATACGGACCCCGGGTCCGGTTACTGCTGAGCAAGATACGGACCCCGGGTCCGTTTGTGCAACTGAAGGAACCCCGAGGAACCCCGTGCCCGAGCGCAAGCCCCGCGCGGACGCCGTCCGCAACCGCGAAGCCGTCCTGGCGGCGGCCGACCGCCTCTTCGCCGACCGCGACCGGCCCGAGCAGGTCACCATGGCCGACGTCGCAGCCGCGGCCGGCGTCGGCAAGGCGACCCTCTTCCGCGGCTTCACCGACCGCACCGGCCTCATCCACGCGCTCTACGCAGCCCGGCTCGAACCGGTCCGCCGGGCCGTCACGGACGGCCCGCGCCCCCTCGGCCCCGACACCCCGCCCCGCGAACGCGTACTCGCCCTGCTCGACGCGCTCCTGTGCTTCAAACTCGACCACCGCCACCTCTCGCTCGCGCTGGAGGGAACGGGGCACGACAGCCCCTACGGCGCGGAACACTACGACTGGTGGCACGACACGCTGCGCCGCGCACTGGAGCGGCTGCCCGGCTTCCCGAGCGCCGACTTCGCCGCACACGCCCTCCTCGCCGCTGTCCGCGCCGACCTCGTCGACCACCTGGTCGACCGCCAACACAGATCGCGCGAGCAACTACGCGCCGACCTCGCCGCCTTCACCACCACCCTGCTCACCGGCCCGTCCGGGAACGCCCTTAGGTCGTCCGGGAGTTCTGTGAGGCCCTGTGTGGAAACCCGAGGGACATAACTCGCCCTGCATGGAGCCAATTGAGCGCCCTTGCGGACGTCACTCGTACGGACGGAGCACCGGGGACAGTCGCGCCAGGTGTCAGGCGATGAGAACCGCCAGCCTCATGATGCCGTGACGGGATCGCTGATCAATCTGCCCGTGGCACCGTCTGAGTAGCTCCTCATCAACTGCCGCCAGGGAAAAGCTACTCGTCGTTGAGGCAGTGTCAGTGGGTGGTGGCACCCTGTTCTCGTCTCACACCCTCCAGATCGGGAGCTAGCAGAGGTGCCCAAGAAGAACGCCAGAAGGAAGAGCACCAGGAGGCAGCCAACCGCGGTCAAGCCCATCGCGCTCTATCACGATATGGCTGTTTATGAAAACTTTGAGCGCTGTGCGCCTCGAATCTTCGAGGTCATTGCTAAAGCGCAGGAAGCCAAACCGAATGTCCCGCGAATTCTCTACTTTGACGTGCAGGGGCACCGAAATAGCGAAAACGGATACGATCGAGACGCTTGGGAGATGATCAAATATTTTCTACTCGATGTGGCACTCCCTTATCTTGCGGAGTTGCATACGCCGATGTATGCAGCTAAAAATCCTCGGCGGCAGATCAATGACGTTCCTGCGGAGATGCGAATCGGGTACCCGGAAGGTGAGGAAAGGGAATTTTGGTATGACATTGAGTCGCTCCCCTTGCGCACGAGGGAGGCTAAGGGGAGCAGCAGGAAGACCTATCCGACTAAGCGGGCCATCATGGATTACCTCGGCATCGGTGAAGAGTGTCTAATCTGCTGGGACTCTCCAGTTGAACGGGCTCACGTTGTCCCTGCCTCACTGGGAGGTTCTATGGATGTCCGTAACTTCGCCCTTCTGTGTGTAGATCATCATAAACAGGCGCCGGATATAGCCGATGCGGAATCTTTCTGGGCCTGGGTTGACTATGCGGAGCAGCGGGATTCCGGAAGTAAGTGGCTGCGGGTACCAGAAGAGGTGAAGCTTTGGGTGAAAGCTCATGGTGGCAGAACTGAGCCCGTTGATCGCGGCGAAATGGAGTTCCTTGCTGCCGTTCAGTTCGAGCTGCGCCATTTGCATGGCTGGTCAGAAGATGATTTCGCGGCAGTCTCTTGGGAGTTCATGGAGGAGTATCATCGAGTCCTAGATGCGGCAACTGGGCGTCATTTTGCCGTCGAAAAGAAAGTGTCCACCCATGCGTGGGCTTACCATGTGGCTCGTCTGCGGCTGGCCGATCGTTCCGTGTAGAACGGGTATTTGATCAGCGCTCGACATAATGTGCCGGCCTTGTTGGTGCCGCACGACGCCATGTCTCGCTCTCCATCAGGGCAACCGCATTTGAGTACCGGCGGCGCGACCTGCGGACGCCTCCTCGACCACCGCTCTGTCCCGCTGCCGACGGCGAGGGCGTCTTCGTGCGGCCCCGGCCGCTGGTGCGGCGACTCGCCTCGGACCGGTTCGGCCGCCGCCACGGGGAGCAGGGGAAGTCCGCCTTCAGCGTGGAAGGAGGAGATCTGTGCGCGCGGATGCCTTCGCCGCTGAGGTGAAGACGCTTCGACTGGCCTCCGGCGTCCCAGTGCCACCTGATCCGGACCGCGTTCGACACGGAGGGTCGGACCGTGGAGGTCTGGGACACCGTCATGGCGGCAGACGCCTACGTGCTGGCGTATCAGCTTTCAGCGACGTGATGGGGTGATATGTGGTGGTGCGCGGGGGAGGGCTTCCCCGACTCGTACCCCCAACAGGCGTACTGGTGTCGACGAGTCGGCAAGTGGTGGTGTGGCAAGGTTGTCCGCGTGGGCTGGAGGGCTCGGGTTCGCAAGGTGCGCGACGTGTCGACGAGCGGATGGGCGAACTGCCTTGCGCGTCATTCGTGTCGAGAGCTCGGCTGTGGCGATTCTGCTGACCGAGGCCTCTGAGTCCAAGGTTCGGACGACGTTGCCGTTGATCGTGACGATCACGTTCTGGTGTGGATCTGGCCATGAGCGCCGATCGCGGCGGATAGCAAAAAGGCCCGGGTCTGTGACCTGGGCCTTGGCCGTGGAGCGGGTGACGAGAATCGAACTCGCGCTCTCAGCTTGGGAAGCTGATGTTCTACCATTAAACTACACCCGCGAGTGCACTCGGTTGAACCGGTGGTGCATCGCCGCTCACTCTACCGCATGCCGGACCCCCGACGTCCCCGCCGCACGCCCCGGGTGTCGTGGGCGGCTGGACGCGTGTGCGGGTGGCGGGAGTTGGGGCGTACGGTGGCCCCGCGCACGGGCCGACCGGGAGGGCTTCCCGGTATCGGAGTGCCGCCTGGAGGGCCGCCCTATTCGTCCCGTAATGTAGCGCTTCGTGCCGGCCTGGCGGCCCCCAGATGGGTGGCTCCCGGTGCCCGGCGCCCATTCGCGGATCGTGGGGAAGGGGCTCAGAGGACTTGATGGAGCGCACGGTAGTTCGTTGTGCCGAAGGGCACGTGTTCAGCACCGCTTCGTTTCCGATGCAGCAGGCCGGGCGGCTCGGCCCCGGGCGGCTCCTGCGCTGCCCGCGGTGCGCCAGGCTCCGCAGCGCCGTCCCCGTCCCCGTCCCGCTGACCAAGCGCTAGCCACGGGCCCGGGCGGGCTGCCGCCCGGCACCGTGGGCCCGCGCCGAGCACCCCCGCGACCCGCCCCGTCCAGGGGCCGACGCGCCCGGCGGCGCGGCGGGCGGGCCGCACTGCGTATCCTCGGGACGTGCTTCTCTCAGACAAGGACATCCGGGCCGAGATCGACGCGGGACGGGTGCGCATCGACCCGTACGACGAATCCATGGTGCAGCCGTCGAGTATCGACGTGCGCCTCGACCGCTACTTCCGGGTGTTCGAGAACCACCGGTACCCGCACATCGACCCCTCGGTCGAGCAGGCGGACCTGACGCGACTGGTGGAGCCCGAGGGCGACGAGCCGTTCATCCTGCACCCGGGCGAGTTCGTGCTCGCCTCGACGTACGAGGTCATCTCGCTGCCCGCCGACCTCGCGAGCCGGTTGGAGGGCAAGTCCAGCCTCGGGCGCCTCGGACTGGTGACGCACTCCACCGCGGGGTTCATCGACCCCGGGTTCTCCGGGCACGTCACGCTCGAACTCTCCAACCTGGCGACGCTGCCGATCAAGTTGTGGCCGGGGATGAAGATCGGCCAGCTCTGCATGTTCCGGCTCAGCTCGCCCTCCGAGTTCCCGTACGGCACCGAGCGCTACGGCTCCCGCTACCAGGGACAGCGCGGGCCGACCGCCTCGCGCTCCTTCATGAACTTCCACCGGACCCAGGTATGAGCGGCGAGCGCGAGAACCTCACGTACGAGCGGTTCGGCACCGCCGTGCGCGAGCTGGCGCAGACCATCGCGGACGACGGCTACCAGCCCGACGTGATCCTCTCCATCGCGCGCGGCGGGGTCTTCGTCGCCGGTGGGCTCGCGTACGCCCTGGACTGCAAGAACCTTCATCTGGTCAACGTCGAGTTCTACACCGGGGTCGGCACCACGCTCGCCATGCCGGTGATGCTCGCACCGGTGCCGAACGCGATCGACTTCACCGACAAGAAGGTGCTGATCGCGGATGACGTCGCCGACACCGGGAAGACGCTGAAGCTGGTGCACGACTTCTGCCTCGACCACGTCGCCGAGGTCCGGTCCGCCGTCGTCTACGAGAAGTCGCACTCGCTCGTGAAGTGCGAGTACGTGTGGAAGCGCACCGACGACTGGATCAACTTCCCGTGGTCGGTCTTGCCTCCAGTAAGTAGGTCGGGCGAGCCGCCCAAGCCGAACCTGGAAGCACTGTAGTCCTGGAGCGGCGGTAGGCGCCGACGGTTCAGCCCCCGGCTGGTGTTGGTGCCTACATACATGCTCTTGCCGTCCACTTCCGGTCCATCCTGCGCCTCGGCCAGGAGGTCGAGGAACCCAGTTCTATGGGGACCGTTTCACCGGATTGGTGGTGCGACATGGCAAGAAGGCGGACGTCGAAGCACGAAGGAAACGATCAAGGTTGGGCAGCAAGAAACGAGCCTGGCCGTTGTCTACTCGGCCGGGCTCGCTTGAACTCCACGCCTGAGCTCGGTCCTGGGTGCAACCGGGGGGCACCCTGGAGGAGCTGGTGCTCAAGCATCGATCGTATGCCTCTGACCTGCTGAAACAGTCCGCTTGACGGCCAAGGTTGCCTAGCGCGGTGCGTGCTCCAATCGGGCGTACTTCACATTTGCCCAACTTTCACGGGTGGAAATAAAGGGGCTTTCCGGCTCGATCATTCTTCTGGTGTCGGAGCGTCCGCCGGCACAGGTTGGGGACGGTCAGGCAGTCGCAGCCGGTCGGAACCGATGAGGTCAGCCGAGATAGGGCTGCTCGCGATGCTCCAGGAAGTGGCTGAGCCTGAGGCGCTGCGTGTGGTGCATCGGAAGTTGGTCCAGCCCGTCCGGAGAGACGAACCGCAGCTCCGTCGACTCGTCGGAGATCTCAAGTTCTCCGCCGATGATCCGCGCGGTGAAGCAGACGTTGAATTGCCGGCGCACCTCGCCATCCGTGTAGGCGATGATGTGCCTCGGGTCGGTGTACGTGCCGACCAGCCCCGTGATCTCCACGTCCAAGCCGGTCTCTTCCTTGACCTCGCGGACGGCTGCGCCGGGGAGCGAGTCGGTGAGGTCCATGCCCCCGCCGGGAAGGGCCCACAGGTCGTTGTCGCGCCGACGCTGGAGCAGGATGCGCCCCTGCTCGTTGGTGACGACGGCCGAAGCTGCGACGACCATGCTGTTCGGCTTGGGCGCGTTCGGGTCGTCGTAGTACTCGGTCCGTGCCATGGTCACCCCTCGTGCCGTACGGGCGTCGCCGTGGACCACACCGCGTTGAAGCTCTCGGCGTAGGTGTCGAACATGCCTCCTTCGCCGCTTCGCCGAAGATGCCACACCGGGGCCCCGTACGCGTTGACCCCCCAGACGTGGGCATTGACCAGCAACTGATCATCGGCGCGGTAGAGCGAGTTGTAGAGCGTCGTCCCGTGGGTCCGGATGTCGATGCCGGGCACGCCGATCAAGGGCCGGTAATGCATGAGTGCCAGTTGGCAACGGGACTCGATGCCGTGGCCGAACTTCTCCTCCTGGCCGCGAGCCCGAACGTTCTCACTCTCGGCGTCGCCCACCGCGATCCGGATCACGCAGCCCTCGGCGGCTCGTTCTTGCAAGAGCTCGTTGAGGCGGGGATACGCCTCATGCAAGAAGACGGCGGCGTACACCAGCACGTCGATGCGCTCGCGGGCCTGCGTCAGCATGTCCACGAACGCCGACACGGGGATGTCCGCCCGCTGGTCGTAGAGCGCCACGAGCTCGGGGCTGATCGCTCGCGCCGCGCGCGCCTGCCGGAGGGCCGGCCAGAGTGCGTGCACGTCTTCTCCTAGGGTCTCTGCCGCCCGCATGGCTGTGACACGGCGTGGCGTACGGCCGAGGTTGACCCATCGCTCTACGGATTTGGGGTCTACGTCGACCGTTTCCGCGAGGGTGGCGTACGTCCAGCCTCCGTCCGCCATGACGGCACGAAGCCTCTCGTTCGGCATGAGTCTCCCCCTGATCCTTGGGACGGCACTAGGGACGTTCTACCTGACGCGGGACGTCCCGAAGTGGGGTTTGGTGGAGGTTCCGACGTCCTTATGAGCGGCAGCATGCTCGTGCCCATGGCGAGCAAGCAGCAGGCCAGCCCGGGAATCGGTGAACTGGCCAAGGACCAGAAGACCGGACGCATCGGCATCGTCATGGGTGAGATCGGTGGCCGGGTGCAGATACGACCGACCGGTCGGCGGTGGCATCGAGTGGGATGCCATGCCCGATGACGTGGTGACACCCGAGGCGCGAGAGGAACTGAGCGCGCTCCTGGTCGTGAAGAACAACAACAGCCGGGTCGGCCTGTGATGCGCGTCATCGGCCGGTATGCCGGCGTCGTCCTCATCATCTGCATCAGCGCTTCGTGCGGATTCGTGAGGGGGATCGCCCTCGGTGCCGGCATCTAGACCGGTCCGCCCTGGACGGCTGCCGAATCCGCGGTTTCCCGTCCGTGAATGTCGCGGCAGGGGGCCACGACGTACGCCTGGAGGCGCAATGAACGGTTCGACGAGCCAGATCCTCACGACGGTCGGTGACGGCGTCCCTCTCGGAGACGTGATCACGATCGGCGGAAACCCGCACACCGTGACGAACGTGCGGCGGGTCGCGGGCGGGCGAAAGGTCCTGGAGTTCGCCGACGGCAACGTCTACGTGCTGGGTCCCACGCTGCCCATCCAGGTCATGCGGACGTCGCGGACGCGAGTGCGACTCGTGGCCGGACGAGACGGACTCGCCCGCCTGGCCCTGTCCTGGGAGGTTTTCCGCGTGGCAGCTGCACCATCCACTCTGACCCGGCCCCTTCGCCCTTCTCGCAACGAGAGCTGCGGGGACTGCGGCGGCAGCGGCGCCGACTCGTCCGGCAAGAGCTGCGGCACCCGCAACGGGCTCGGCGAGATCTACTGCCGCGTCGACCACCAGGCCGCACGCGTGCCGTTGCGTTTCTCGATCCGGAAGGAGCACCACTGATGGCCCACGCTCTGATCGCCTCCCCGTTCCTTGATGGACATCTCATCCTCAAGCCCGGCGCCAGGGCTGGGGCTCGCATCCCCGCCGAGCACTACGAGGGCCTGCGGCAGGCCGCTGCCGACGGTGAGGCTTTGCCCGCCTGGGCGGTGCAGACCGCGTCCGACGTGTGGGGCATCGACCTGAGCGGCCGGCCCGCGCAGGGCACGGTGCTGGTGCGCGAGCCGTCCCCGTACGGCTACTGCCGCGCCTCGTGGGAGATCAACCTCGGCTGCAACTTCGGCTGCAAGCACTGCTACCTCGGCGAGCGGCCCTTCTCCGGCCTTGGCTGGGAGGACAAGGTGCGACTGCTGGACATCATGCGCGAGGCCGGCGTCCTCTGGCTCCAGATCACTGGCGGCGAGCCCACCATGGACCCGGACTTCCAGGGCGCCTACCGGTACGCCTGGCAGGCCGGGATGATGCTCACCATCTCCACCAACGGCTCGCTGCTCTGGCGGCCGGACCTCCTCAAGCTCCTCCGGGACTCTCCGCCGTACCGGCTGGTGGTCAGCATGTACGGGGCGAGCGAGGAGTCCTTCGACACGCTCACCCAGCGCCGCGGGGCCTGGAAGGCGTTCCGGCGCGGCATCGACGCCGCCCGCGAGGCGGGGTTGCCACTGCGCATCAACGTTGTGGTGACCGAGGACAACGCGGACGAGGCCGACGAGATGGCCGCCCTCGCCGACGAGTGGAACGTCGAGAACCACGCGTACACGAACATGACGCCCACGATCTACGGCGGCGGAGAGCCGCTCCTCGCCCAGTCCGCCGCCCACCTGCGGCAGCGCAAGCCGTTCGCCGGCTGCAACGCGGGGCACACCTTCTTCCACGCCGACCCCCACGCCAAGGTCTCGATCTGCAAGGTCGGCCGCGACGATCAGATCGACCTCATGGCCGAAGGCATCGACGGCCTCGCCCGGCTCGGCTCCATCGCCGACCGCCTCATGCTTCGCACCGGAGGGTGCGAGGGCTGCGCCCTGTCCGGCACCTGCCGGGTCTGCCGCCCCCTGGCCAAGCACTACCAGGAGGCCAAGGCGCCGCTGCACAGCTACTGCCAGCACGGAGACAAGGAGAACGCCTCATGACCCCGCCCGTACCGGTAACCATCCTTTCCAGCCCGCCGGCCTCGGCGCGCCGCGCGGCCCCGCCCGTCGCCGCTTCGGCGGTCACCGCTGTCCTCGACCTGGACGTGGTCGTGGAGAGTGCGGAGTGCTCCTGCGACGCCGGTGACGACAACCCCCACTAACCGACAGAATCCGGTCGGTTCCGTTCAGGCCCTGGCGTTTTCGCGTCGGGGCCTGAGCCCTGGCCGGCCGATCGTTAAGGTGCCGCACATGTTCTTCCGCTGGGACTGGCTCCGGCCCGTATTGACCGCGCCGATCGTGCCGACTCTCGGCCCGGTCCACCCCCACGTCCTCACCGTGGATCTCTTCGAGGACACGCTGCGGGCGGCCGTCGCTGACCGTTCTTTCCTGCACTATGACAAGGATCGGCGTTGGCGCAGTGAGAAGGACGAGACGGTTCTTCGTGGCGACGTGGTCCACCAGTCCGATCACACTCTCATCCCCACGCTGACCCGGCGCGGACGTGGCACCGTCAAGGTCTTCGCCTACGGGCACCGTGACAGCGTCGTGGACGAAGCGGCCGAACTGTCCGCGAAGCTCGCCGTCGTGCATGACGTGGTCAACGCGAGGGTCGTGCGCCCGCTCGGTCCCGAAACCGCCTTCCCGCATGGCACCCGCATCCAGCTTCAGGACTTCACCGCTCGCCCTTGTCCCGACCCTGGCGGCCCGGTCCGGCCCGTCGCCGGCTGGCCAGCCGCTGTTCAAGAGACCTTTGCTCCGTTCGCCTCGGCCATGGCCGCCGATGGCCTGACCTTCCTTCACGGGCAGATGCAGGCCGGCCGGTGCGGCCCGGTCCTTGCTGCCGCTGTGGACGGTCGCATCGTGGGCGCGATCGGCCCGATGGAAGTACGCCCCGACGCGATCGGCTGCCCCCAGCTCATGCCCCAGTACTTCGCCGTCCTGCCCGATGCCCGGGGGCAGGGCCTCGGGCGCGTTCTGTGGAGGGCCGCGATGCACTGGGGTCAGTCCCATGGCGCCGCTTACCAGCTCCTACAGACCGAGGTCGGTGGCCCCTCCGACAGGCTGTGTCAGTCCGAAGGGCTGACCTCCCTCGGCTTCAGCCACACCACACGGGCGTAGTGGGATCGCGGGCTGACCTACGACAACGAAAGACCGGACCACCCCTCGGCCTGGACAGCATCCGGGGTGGTCGTCGTGCCCAGAGACGGGCTGATTCCAACCCCACTTTCGACTTGTCGAGTTGGAGAGGAGCGCGCGGCGTGCGGTTCGGCCGGCCTCGTTGTCCTGGTGAGCTGATGGGTGGTGCACGTGACATCGCGTCATTCAGTCCATTTGCCGTGGAGCGTCGAGCCGCCCGTCCGCAAGGCGGGAACGCCGGTCACCCCCTCGCGCGACGCGCTGTAGACGACCGAAGGCGCGCCCCCTCCAGCGGGGGCGCGCCTTCGTGCGGTCAGAACGTGCCGAGCTTGATGATCGACAGCAGCGCGACCAACTGGATCGCCGAAGCGCCCAGGGCCTTGGGCCACGGCAGGTCGTGCGACTTGCTCACCATCACCGTGAACAGCGCACCCGCCGCCAGCCAGGTGACCCAGCCGACGACCTGGACGAAGGGCGCGTCGCCGCCCAGGAACATCGCGAAGACCAGGCGGGGCGAGTCGGTGATCGACATGATCAGCATCGAGAGCCCGACCGTGGGCTGCCAGGCGCCGTTGCCGCCGAGCTGCCGGGCCAGGGTGTTGGTGACGGCGCCGAGCACGAACGCGCCGAACACCATGACGACACCGGTGAGCAGCACGTACGGCACCGCGGCCGACAGCGTCGAGCTGATCGCGTCCTCGCGCGCCCCGTCGAAGCCGAAGATCGCCAACAGGCCGTAGAGGAACGTCACGACCAGGGCGGTGCCCCAGACCGTGTAGTCGCGCATCCGCAGGAAGGTCTGCGCGGGGCGCAGCACGATGCCCTTGAGCAGTTCCTTCCACCGCAGCGGCGGACCGGAGGGGGGCGCCGCCTGCTGGCCCGCGTGGTAGGTCTCGCCCTGCTGGTACGGGTCCTCGCCGATGGAGAACGCCTGGGTGTGGCCGGCGTTGTTGGCCGCGTACGGGTCGGGGCCGCCGTGCTGCTGGTGTCCACCGTCGCCGAAGTACTCCGGCTCCCCGTACCCGCCGCCGTGACCGCCGCCCTGACCGCCCCGGCCGGGTCCCTGACCGCGGCCCTGCCCGTACCCCTGGCCGGGGCCCGGGCCCTGCGGCCAACCGCCGCCGCCCTGGCCGCCCTGCCGGGGCTGGCCACCGCGGTCGCCGTACTGCTGCGGCTGACCGTAGGGCGGTCTCCGACCGGAACCGTCCCGTCCGCCGGGGCCACCGGGGCCGCCGCCGTACTGCTGCGGTTGCCCGTACGGCGGCCGTCCGGGGGCAGGCGCGGGCGGTCCGCCGTACGGGGGCGGAGGTGCCTGCTGCCCGTACGGCTGTTGCGGCGGGGGCTGTTGTTGCCCCCGCGTCTGGGGTGTGCGGTTGTCCCGGCCGCGTCCGATCCTGAATCCAGCCACGTCATCGAACGTACCCGGTCCGCGGCGGCGGTGTGCCGGGGCGGGGCCACCGGAAGGGGCTTTGCGGCCGAGCTGTGACATCCCCTAAGGGGGCAGGTACGGGGGCTCGTTCGGGTAGTCGAGGCCACTTCGGACGGCTCGTCCACGAGGAGTAGTACCCGAGGGGGAGGAGCGGCTTCGGCGGGGGGGCCGCGCGGCCCCCCCGCCGACCCCCTCGGTGGCCGGATAGGGGA